>NZ_JBGGWB010000001.1:2053574-2359648 GCF_041321155.1 Sphingomonas sp. IW22
GCGGTTTCGCCGCGTTCGGTCAGGCCGATCAGAAATCCCTCGATCGCGGCGTCGTCGACGCGCCCGTCGAGGATATCGGCAAAGGCCGACGCGGCGCTTTCGTGCGACAGCGGCGTTGCGGGGTCGGGAAGCAGCGTCGCGACCGTCATGCCGCGATTCCGCGCGGCAGTTCGGCGGGCATCACCGCGTCCAGCCCGGCATCGCGAAGGAAATTGGCGAGCATTGCGTGGCCATGTTCGGTGGCGATGCTTTCAGGGTGAAACTGCACCCCATGGATCGGCAGGCTGGCGTGGCGAAAGCCCATGACGCTGGCATCGGCAGCGGTTGCGTTGACGACCAGTTCTGACGGCACATCGGTGACGATCAGCGAATGATATCGCGTCGCCGTGAATGGGGAGGGCAGGTCGGCGAACAGCCCGGTGCCGTCATGTTCGACCGGGCATGTCTTTCCATGCATCAATCCGCCGCGCACCACCTTGCCGCCGAAATGCTGGCCGATCGCCTGATGGCCCAGGCACACGCCCAACAGCGGCTTGCCCAGTTCGGCACAGGCCGCGACCAGATCCAGGCTGATGCCCGCTTCGTTCGGCGTGCAGGGGCCGGGAGAGATCAGGAACGCCTGTGCGTTGGTCGCGATCGCGTCCTGCGCGGTCATCGCGTCATTGCGTTCGACGCGAACTTCGACCCCCAGTTCCATCAGATAATGGACCAGGTTCCAGGTGAAGCTGTCGTAATTGTCGATGACGAGGAGCATATGCGCTCTCACTTAACCCTCGTTCAGCCGTGCGCAAGCATGTCGCGGCGATGAACATGCGAAACCGCCGGAGATGTGACGATGCGCCGCCTGTTGATCCTGCCCCTGCTGGCGTTGGCCGCGCCCCTTTCGGCGCAGGAGGCGGAGCAGACGGCAAGCACCAGACCGCCCCAGCGGATCAAGAATGTGATGCTGCGCGAGGGGGAGGAATGCCCCAAGGCCAATGGCGACGAAATCGTCGTGTGCGGGCGACTGGACCCTGACGAACTTTATCGCATTCCCGAACCGTTCCGGCAGCCACGATTCGACCCCGCGAACAATTCGTGGACCAACCGCGCGCAGACGATCATGGAGGTGAACCGCGCGGGCCTGCCCAACAGCTGTTCGCCGATCGGCACCGGCGGGCAGACGGGCTGCAACCAGCAATTGCTGGATCAATGGTGGTCGTGGAAGCGTGAGCAGCAATCGGAAGCGGCGCGCATCCCATGAACAGCGCCGAAGGAGGGGGCGTTCGATGCTATTGCCCGAAGCGCCCCTCCGCCGCCCGGGCCACGGCTTCGCGCGCGGCGGCCAGCAGGGCGCCCGCCTTTGCCTCGCACTCCCGCTGTTCATAGGCGGGGTCGCTGTCAGCGACGATGCCTGCACCGGCCTGAACATGCATGATGCCATCCTTGACGATGCCGGTGCGCAGCACGATGCACGAGTCCATCGACCCGTCGGGTGAGAAATAACCGACCCCTCCAGCATAGGCGCCGCGCGCTTCGGGTTCGAGTTCGGCAATGATCTGGCAGGCACGAACCTTTGGCGCGCCGCTGACCGTCCCGGCGGGGAAGCCTGCGAACAGCGCGTCGACGGCATCGCGATCCGGGTGCAACTGTCCGACCACGTTCGACACGATGTGCATGACATGGCTGTACAGTTCGACCGTGTAGCTGTCGGTCACGCGCACGCTGCCCGCACTTGACACGCGGCCGACATCGTTGCGGCCCAGATCAAGCAGCATCAGATGTTCCGCGCGTTCCTTTGCGTCGGCAAGCAGGCTTTCGCGATTTGCGGCATCGGCGGCGGCATCCGCGCCGCGCGGGCGGGTGCCGGCGATCGGGCGGATCGTCACCTCTCCATCGCGTACCCGCACCAGGATCTCAGGGCTGGAGCCGGTCAGTGCAAAGCCCGGCAGATCGAGGTGGTAGAGAAACGGTGATGGATTGATCCGGCGCAGCGCGCGGTAGAGCTCGATCGGCGGCAGCGCGAACGGAGCCGTGAAACGCTGAGCCAGCACGACCTGAAAGATGTCGCCCGCAGCGATGTATTCCTTGGCAGCAGCAACCATCTGGCCATAGCGGCCGGGTTCCAGAACCGGGGTGAACGCCGGGTCCTCGCACTCGGTTCGGGCGGGCGGCGGCAGCGGCGCGGCGGCGAGGCGGGCGGATGTCGCCTCAATCGCCTCACATGCACGGTCGACGGCTTCGGCGCCATGTTCGGGCCATGCGGGTGCGACGACAAACAACGCGTCGGCCAATCGGTCGAACACCAGCAGCACCGTCGGGCGTGCGAACAGCATGTCGGGAATGTCGATGGCGCGAGCCTTTGGCGTTGGCAGCTTTTCGACCAGCCCGATGGTTTCATAACCGAAATACCCGACCAGACAGGCGAGCGCGCGGGGCAGGGCGGCGGGCACGTCGGCACGGCACGCGGCGACCAGATCGCGCAGCGCGCTCAGGCTGTCGGCTTCACAGGGCTGAAAAGCGTCCCGGTCGGTCAGCCAGTGGCGATTGACCTCTGCCGACGCGCCCGTTGCGCGGAACACCAGATCCGGGGCCAGCCCGATCAGGCTGTGGCGGCCGCGCACCGCGCCGCCCTCGACCGACTCGAGTACGAAGTCGCCACGACCCGGCTCGAACAGCTTGAGTGCCGCCGCGACTGGCGTTTCGGTGTCGGCCAGCTGGCGGCGCCACAAAAGCGCGGGCCTGCCTTCGGCCAGCGCGGTGCGAGCGGCTTCGATCCCCTCGATCACTCGGCCGCCACGCCCTGACCGGCAAGGTCGGCCTTCAGCTTGGCCAGACCTGCCGCGTTACGCTCCACACCGACCAGTTTCTTGGCGGCATTGGTGAACTGCTCGGCATATTCGCGGCCAACGACCGAACCGAGTCCTGCGCGGGTGGAGCGAATGACGCCTTCATTGCCCTTGGCGTCGCCGGGGGTGATGTCGGTGACAGTCACCACGAACCAGCCGCCATTGTTCGGGGCTTCCAGCACCTTGGCGGTGCCGCGCTTCATGTTGAACATCAGCGCGACCGGCGGGGGCAGCTGGATGCGACGCGCGGCCAGTTCCGCACGGGACACGTCAACCGTCTGCACCGCGGGGCCGTTCACGCCTGCTGCGCCCAGGGCCTGCTGGAGCCCCGTGCCGCGGCCGACATTGGCGACGACGGCATCGGCCTGCTTGCGCGCGGCGAGCTTGGCCTGCTGGCGCCGCCAGTCGGCGACAACGGCCTCGCGGATGGTCTGCAGTGGACGGGCGGCGGCGGGAACAATGCGACCCAGCGCGACGATCGCGAAGGTGCCTTCATTGCCCAGCGCTACCAGCTGCGGGGCGTCGCCATCCTCTGCCGCGAAGCCCGCTTCCATGATCTGCGCCAGACGTGGGTCGGGCTGCTGCTGCGGCGCGTCGGGGTTCAGCGCCTGTGCAGTCAGGGCGGGCGTCGTTTCAGCCTTCAGCTTCTGGTCCGCGACCAGCTCGTCGAAGGTGGCACCATCGCTGATGCCAGTGTCGAGCTTGCCCTGGATCGCGACCAGCGCCTCGGTTTCCTTGCGGCGGCGCACCTCGGCCGTGAGTTCGTCGCGCACGGCGGCAAGCGGCTGACCCGCCGACTGGCTGATGCCCGCAACCTTGATGATGTGGAAGCCCAGCGGCGAGCGGACGGGGCCGACGACCGCACCCTGCTGTCCGGCGAAGGCAGCGCGGGCGACATCTGCGGAGCTTTGCGTCGCGAATTCGGATTGCTTGGCGTTGCTGATCGTCGTCGCTTCAAGTCCGGCGGCGCGGGCGGCGGCGCCAACGGCGGTGCCGCCCTTCACCTGACCGGCAATGCGATTGGCCAGCGCCTGATCGGCAACGATCACCTGCTCCAGCGTGCGGGTCGCGGTCGGCGCGTATTTGTCGCCCGCAGCCTTATATGCGGCCTGAAGCTCGGCATCGGCCACCTGCACCTGCGCGGCGAAGGCTTCGGGCGTGACCACGGCATAGCGCACGACGCGGCGTTCCGGCACCGTGTAACGCTGACGATTGTCGGCATAGTAGCTCGACAGCTGCTGATCGCTGGGGTTCGCGTTGCCAGCGGGCTGGGCGGGAACAAGTGCGATCTGGCCCTTGCGCTTCTCCAGCAGCAGCGAGGCATAGGGCAGGGCCAGCTGGTCCGCGACTTGGCTGGTGCCGACGGTCGGAGCGATCAGCCATTGGGCATAGGTTTCGCGCGCAATGTCGGCGCGAAGCTGCTCAGGCGTGATCTGACGGCTGGCCAATGCGCGTTCGAAATTCTGCTGGCTGAACTTGCCGTCGAAACCCAGAAAGGCGGGAATGCTGGCAATCTGTCCGTCGACGAACGCCTTGGAGGCAAGCATGCCGCTTTCTTCCGCAAACTTTTCCAGCACCAGGCTGTTCTCAACGCGGCCCAGCACGCTTTCGAATCCACCCGCGGCAAGGAAGCCGGGCATGTCCAGCCCCTGCTGTTCCTGCCGGACGGCGTCGAGTGCAAGCCGGGCGCGCTGACGAATCTCTGCTTCCCCGACGGCGTCACCATCCACTTCGATCAGGGTCGTGCCGGTCGCACCCCCGGACTGGCCGAGGTTGTTGATGTCGGCCAGGCCGAAGCTGATCGCGATGATCGCCAGCGCGGCAAGCGTGAAGAGCACGCCGAAACGCGATTTGATGATCCGGCGGAAGAATTTTAGCATTGACGTCCGTTCGCAAGCCACTGTCAGTTGTCCGCGCTTTAGGCGGCGGCGTGCGATGGGACAAGCTTGTGCTGGCGGGCGGTCGCTGGCATCGGGTGCATACGATTGCAAAACGGGGGACGCGATGACGCGACGCAAGCTGGTGGCCGGAAACTGGAAAATGCACGGGCTGCGCGGCGCCGTTTCAGAGATCGAGGCGATTGCCGCTGCTGCGGCGGCGCATCCGAACGTCGACGTGGCGCTATGCGTGCCGACGACGCTGATCGCGCTGGCGGCGGAGCATGCGGGCGCGCTGGCGATCGGGGCGCAGGATGTACATGAGCGCGATTCGGGCGCGCACACCGGCTGCGTTTCGGCGCCGATGCTCAAGGAAGCGGGCGCGACGACGGTCATTGTCGGCCATAGCGAGCGGCGCGCCGACCAGAACGAGACCAGCCACGACGCCTGGGCCAAGGCCGCCGCCGCCCGCCGCCATGGCCTGCAGGTCATCCTGTGCTGTGGCGAGACCGAGGCGGAGCGCGATGCAGGCCGGGCGGAACGCGTCGTTCAGGCGCAGATCGAAAAATCGGTGCCGGAGGATGCCAGCGGCGACTGGTTCACGCTCGCCTACGAACCCCGTTGGGCCATCGGCACGGGCCGCACCCCGACGATTGAGGAAATTGCGTCGATCCACGCCATTGCACGCGCCAAGATGCGGCAGATGATCGGCGATGCCGCCGGCGGCATCCGCATCCTGTATGGCGGATCGGTGACCGGCGCCAACGCCGCGCGCATACTCGCCGCGCCGGAAGTCGATGGCGCGCTGGTCGGCGGCGCCAGCCTGACCGCTGAAAAGTTCGTGCCCATCATCGAAGCCGCCGCCAGGCTCGGCTGACGGCGCGTGGGGATCAGGGGCGGACCGGCGCCGCTGCCTGTTCCCCGATCACGGTGGTCCAGGGTACCACCCGCCATGCCCGCACCAGACCATTGATGACATAGGGATCCGCGTTGGCAAAGGCGAAGGCGGCATCACGGTCGCTGAACAGCAGCATTGCCGACTCGGGCGGGTCGCCCACCGCCCCGCCCAGCAGTATCGCGCCGCGATCGGCCTGTTCCCAGCCAAGCGACAAATGCTCGGCGCGATATTCGCCGCGCCGCGCGAGATAATCGGAGGACAGTTCGTAGATCAGCAGCCAGTGGCTCATGCGGAATACCTGTTTTGAAGAACCCGCCACGCCGCGCGCAGGCCGTAAGCGTCGCCGCCCTTGGGTCGGCCCGGCTTGGCAGCGGGGCGCCATGCGAATACGTCCATATGCGCCCATGCAATGTCGGCGGGCACGAAACGGCGCAGGAACAGCGCGGCAGTGATGGCGCCGGCAAACGGCCCTTCGGCCGCGTTGACCATGTCGGCCACGTCCGACTTCAGCATGTCGTCATACGCATCCCACAGGGGCATTCGCCACAAGGGGTCGGCTTCGGCACTTCCTGCATCGGTCAGTTCGGCAGCGAGCGCGTCGTCATTAGCGAACAGGGGCGGCAGGTCGGGGCCGAGCGCCACGCGCGCCGCACCGGTTAGGGTCGCGAAGTCGAGCAGCAATGCCGGCTTTTCCTCAACCGCGCGGGTCAGCGCATCGGCCAGGATCAATCGACCCTCGGCATCGGTATTGGTGTTCTCGACCGTCAGCCCCTTGCGGGAACGAAGCACGTCGCCGGGGCGAAAGGCATCGCTGCCGACCGCATTCTCGACGGCGGGGATCAGCAGGTGCAGCCGCACCGGCAGCCGCGCCGCCATGACCATTTGGGCGAGCGCCAGTGCATGGGCGGCGCCGCCCATATCCTTCTTCATCAGCCGCATCGCGCCCGATGTCTTGATGTCGAGTCCGCCGGTGTCGAAGCAAACGCCCTTGCCGACAATGGCAACGCGTGAATGATCGTCCCGACCCCAGTCGAGCTCGATCAGGCGCGGCCCGCGCTGTGCCGTCGCGGCGCGCCCGACGGTGTGGATCATCGGATAGCCCCGTTCCAGTTCGCGCCCCTGCGTCACCGTCAGCCGGGCACCATGTGCCTGACCGACCGCACCGACAGCTGCTTCCAGTTCGGCGGGGCCAAGATCACCGGCGCCGGTGTTGACCAAGTCTCGCACGCGCACCGTTGCTGCCGCTTCACGCAGCGTCGCGTCGATGCGCTGCGGCTCTCCCGTCAGCAGCACCCGGGCGCCCACGCCGTCTTCCTTGCGATAGCGCTCGAAGCGATATTGTCCCAGCAGCCAGCCAAGCATCGCCGGGCCGGGTTCCTGGCCCGCCAGGCGATAGGTTCCCTCAGGCAGCGTTTCTGCCAACCGCGCAAGGCACCATGGGCTGAGTGCCGCGACATTGGCGACGGACGAAACCACCGACCAGCTTTCAGCGTCTTCCCCCGGCAGGATCGCGCTGGCAAAGGGCGTGGGGCGAAAGCGTTGCGCCGTCAGCATCGCCCGGTGGCGGGCCGGCTGCTGCTTCAGCCAGTCGTCATGGCTGCTCGGATCGACAAGGTGGATGGCGTGCGCGGGCTGGCCGCGATCGGGGGCAAGACAGGCCTTGAAATCAGTCATCGCGTCGAAAGCTAGGACTTCGACGGCGGTTGCGCCAGCCGCTATCGCTTTTTGCCGCCACATCCATTATCTGCGCGAACGATCATGGCAACGCGAATCCCTGAAGCCCCCAAGGTGGGGATGGTGTCGCTCGGCTGTCCCAAGAATTTGGTCGACAGCGAGCGTATCCTGACCAAATTACGATCCGAGGGCTATCGGATGTCGCCCGACTATTCCGGCGCCGATGTGGTGCTGGTCAATACGTGCGGCTTTCTGGACAGCGCCAAGGAAGAGTCGCTGGAAGCGATCGGTGAGGCGATGGCCGAGAACGGCCGCGTCATCGTGACCGGCTGCATGGGCAAGGAAGCCGAGGCGATCCGCGCGCGTTTTCCGCAGGTGTTGGCGATCACCGGGGCGCATGAATACGAACAGGTGGTCGAAGCCGTCCATTCTGCCGCGCCGCCGATCCCGTCGCCCTTCGTCGATCTGGTGCCCGAAGCGGGACTGAAGCTGACGCCGCGCCACTACAGCTATCTGAAGATTTCGGAGGGCTGCAATCACCGGTGCAGCTTCTGCATCATCCCGGCGCTGCGCGGCGATCTGGTCAGCCGCCGGCCGGACGCGATTTTGCGCGAAGCGGAAAAGCTGGTCGCGGCGGGCACGCGCGAATTGCTGGTCATCAGCCAGGATACGTCGGCCTACGGCGTCGACATCCGCCGCGAACCGCGCATGTGGAAGGGACGGGAGGTCGTGCCCCACATGACCGACCTTGCCCGCGAACTGGGCCAGTTGGGCGCGTGGGTGCGGCTGCACTATGTTTATCCATACCCACATGTCGATCAGGTGATCCCGCTGATGGCCGACGGGCTGGTGCTGCCGTATCTGGACATTCCGTTCCAGCATGCTGCGCCATCGGTGTTGAAGCGGATGCGGCGCCCCGCGAACGAGGCCAAGGTGCTGGAGCGGCTGCGCGGCTGGCGTGAGATTTGCCCCGACATCACCATCCGCTCGACTTTCGTCGTGGGTTTCCCCGGTGAGACGGATGCGGATTTCGAATATCTGCTCGACTGGCTGGACGAAGCGCAGCTCGACCGTGTCGGTGCCTTCCGCTTTGAGCCGGTCGAGGGCGCTGCCGCCAACGATCTGGACGGCGCGGTGCCGGAGGAAGTGAAGGAAGAGCGTTACGCCCGCATCATGGAGCGAACTGCCGCCATCTCTGCCGCGAGACTTCAGGCAAAGATCGGGCGCGAGATCGACGTGATCCTCGACGCGGTCGACGACGAAGGCGGCGCGACGGGCCGGTCCAAGGCCGACGCGCCTGAGATCGACGGCGAGGTGTTCCTGCGCGATGTGGTCGGCGCCAGCGTCGGCGACGTGATCCGCGTCCGGGTCGAGGATGCGGACGAACATGACCTGTACGGCGCGCCGGTCGGTTAAGCGAGAAGCTGTGGATAACGCTGTGGACAACTGCGCGGGGCGGGTTCCAACCGGCGGGCGCCACGCCTAGCCTATGGTGATGCACGCCGGTTTCGTTCCTCTTCGCGTTTTCTCCTGCTACACCATGCTCGACGGCGCGATCGAGCCGAAGGCGATTGCCAAGCATGCGCGCAAGCTTGGCTTTCCCGCCGTCGCGCTGACCGACCGCAACGGGCTATATGCCGCAATGGCGTTTTCGGACGCCTGCAAGGATCAGGGCGTTCAGCCGATTATCGGCACAATGCTGTGCGTCGCGCGGCCCGGCGGGGTCGAGGGGCGGGCACCGATCCTCGACTGGCTGGCGCTCTATGCCCAGGATGAGCGTGGTTATGACAATCTGTGCGCGCTGGTGTCGGAAGCGCATCTGGGTCGCCCGGTCGAACTGGACGCGCATGTCCCGCTTGAGGCGCTGACGGGTCGCAGCGACGGACTGCTGTGCCTGACCGCCGGGGGCGAGGGTGCACTGGCCCGGCTGCTGGCCGACGATCAGCGGCGCGATGCGGCGGCGTATCTGGACCAGTTGCAAAATCTGTTCGCCGACCGGCTGTTCATCGAACTCAGCCGGCGCGGCGACCCGGTGGAGGTAGCTGCTGAGGCGGCGCTGATCGACCTCGCCTATGACAATGACCTGCCGCTGGTCGCGACCAATCCAAGCTGCTTTGCCGAGGCGGATTTCCACGACGCGCATGACGCGATGCTGTGCATTGCCCATTCCAGCTACGTCATGTCTGAGGATCGCAAGCGCAGCTCGCCCGAAGCATGGATGAAGCCGGCCGACGTGATGAAGGCTGACTTCGCCGACCTGCCGGAAGCGATTGCGAACACGCTGATCGTGGCTCAGCGTTGCGCAGTGGCTGCTCCCAAGCGCAAGCCGATCCTGCCCAGCCTGGCCGGCGACCGTGAGGGTGAGGCGCGGATGCTGCGCGACACCGCACGCGCAGGGTTGAAGGCGCGGCTGGAGCGGATCGCAGCGCTTGAGGGCAAGCCGCTGGTCCCCGGCTGGGATCGCCCGCATCACGGCAATGTCGCGGATGACGGCACCAATCCGACGCCCGCCGAACTGGAGGCCGCCGACGACTGGACCGCAATCTACTGGACGCGGCTGGACTATGAGATCGACATCATTGTCAAGATGGGGTTTCCCGGCTACTTCCTGATCGTCGCCGACTTCATCAAATGGGCCAAGGACCATGATATTCCCGTGGGACCGGGTCGCGGTTCGGGCGCGGGTTCGGCCGTCGCATGGGCGCTGACCATCACCGACCTTGATCCGATCAAGCTGGGCTTGCTGTTCGAACGCTTCCTGAACCCGGAACGCGTGTCGATGCCCGACTTCGACATCGACTTTTGCGAAACGCGGCGTGGCGAGGTCATTCGCTATGTTCAGGCCAAATATGGTCATGACACCGTCGCCCAGATCATCACCTTTGGTAAGCTGAAGGCGCGCGCGGTGTTGAAGGACACCGGCCGCGTGCTTCAGATGAGCTATGGTCAGGTCGACCGGTTGGCCAAGCTGGTGCCCAACCTGCCGGCCGACCCGTGGGATCTGAAGCGGGCGTTGAACGGCGTCAGCGAACTGGCCCAGGCATATGAGCGAGAGGACGATGTCCGCCGCCTGCTCGATCTGGCGATGAGCCTTGAGGGGTTGCCGCGCCACTCCTCCACCCATGCGGCGGGCGTGGTGATCGGGGACCGTCCGCTGGCGCAGCTGGTGCCGCTGTACCGCGATCCGCGATCCGACATGCCGGTGACCCAGTTCGACATGAAATATGTCGAGGGCGCGGGGCTGGTGAAGTTCGACTTTCTGGGCCTGAAAACGCTGAGCGTGCTTCGCAAGGCGGTCGATCTGCTCAAGAAACGCGGCATCACGGTCGACCTGGACGGCCTCGCCTGGGATGACGAGGAAACCTATGCGCTGCTGCAACGCGGCGACACGGTGGGCGTGTTCCAGCTGGAATCCGAAGGCATGCGGCGTACGCTGTCCGCCGTGCGCCCGTCCAATTTCGGCGACATCATCGCGCTCGTCTCACTCTATCGGCCGGGTCCGATGGACAACATTCCCAGTTTTGGCGCGCGCAAGAACGGGCGGGAAAAGGTCGAATATCCGCACCCGCTGCTGGAAGGCATCCTGTCCGAAACCTACGGCATCTTCGTTTATCAGGAACAGGTGATGCAGGCGGCGCAGATCCTGGCGGGATATTCGCTGGGCGGCGCAGACCTGTTGCGGCGCGCGATGGGCAAGAAGGTAAAGGCGGAAATGGACGCACAGCGCGCCATTTTCGTGACCGGCTGTGCCGAGCATAATCAGATCCCGGCGGCCAAGGCGAATGAGCTGTTCGACTTGATCGACAAGTTCGCGGGTTACGGTTTCAACAAGTCGCACGCCGCCGCCTACGCGCTGCTCGCCTATCAGACGGCCTGGCTGAAGGCGCATTATCCGCACGAATTCTTTGCCGCGTCGATGTGCTTCGACCTGGCGCTGACCGACAAGCTGGCGATCTTCATCGACGATATGAAGCGCCTGAACATCCCGTGTCTGCCCGCCGACCTGAACGCCAGTGAGGCGGAGTTCGACGTGCAGCCGCATGAGGATGGCTTTGCCGTCCGTTATGCACTGGCCGCGCTGAAGGGCGTGGGTGAACGCGCGATGGAACAGGTGGTGGAGGAGCGGCGGGCCAAGGGGCCGTTCGCTTCGCTCGACGATTTCGCGCGCCGCGTCGATCCGCGACTGCTGAACAAGCGGCAGGTGGAAACGCTGGCGGCGGCAGGCGCATTCGATACGATGAACGACAACCGCGCCGGGGTTCATGCGGCGGCGGAAACCATCCTCGCGACTGCGCAGCGCATCCACGCCGGGCGCGCCAGCGGGCAGGGCGGCCTGTTCGGAGAGGGGGAGGCGAGCGAGCCGCCGGTCCGCCTGCCGAACGTCAACTGGACGCTGGTGCAGCGCATCGGCGCGGAAAAGGATGCGTTCGGCTTTTACTTCTCGGCCCATCCGCTCGACCGCTACGCGCATCTCGCAAAGGTTCATGCCGCACGCCCCATCGCCGCGTTGAGCGAGGTGCAGGTGGCCGAAGGCGCGCGGGCCGGGGCAACCGTCGCCGCCCTGATCGAGGACGCGCGCTGGCGCACCTCCGCACGCGGCAAGCGGTACATGATGGCGACACTGTCCGACGCGAGTGGTCAGGTGGTCGCCACCTGTTTCGAGGATGCCGCCGCCGACGCGCTTGAGGAAGCATCCAAGGCGGGCGGATGCGGGCTGTTGCAGGTCGAACTCGATCGCCGCGCGGGGGAGGATACGGCGCGTGTCACCGTCAAGTCGGTCCAGCCGTTCGAAACGCTTTCGAACAATGCGCGGCTGGTCCTGACGATCTGGATCGAGGATGCCGCGGCCCTTACGCCGCTCGCCCGCTTGCTGGGGGAGCAGCGCGGCGGCCGTTGTCGCGCACGCGTCATCGCGCCGTTCGACGGCGGTGAGGCAGAGGTGTCGCTGGGCGAGGACTTCCTGCTCGACGGCGAGCTGGTTGACGCGGTGCGCGCCATTCCGGGAACTCGAGACGCCGAACTGCTCGCCCCGCGCCTGCAACTTGCGGGCTGACGCCTGAACAGCAACCTTCGGTAACATTTCTGCCACTGGACTAGTCGCGCCCGCTGGCTATCCTCCATACCCAAAACAGGAATGGAGAGAGCGATGCTTGGAGCGATGCAGGAATTCGAACTGCGCGTGCCGCGTCTGGTGGAGCATGCCGAACGCGAATATCCAACGCGCGAGATCGTGACGCGGTGGGCCGATGGCAGCGAAACCCGGACCGACTGGGCGGGTATTGGGCGCGATTCGCGTCGGCTGGCGCAGGCCCTGGAGCGGCTTGGGCTAAAGCCCGGCGACCGGGTGGCGACCATGGCGATGAACCATGCGCGACATCTGGTCGCCTGGTATGGAACGATGGGGATGGGCGGCATCCTGCACACCATCAATCCCCGCCTGTTTCCGGATCAGCTGGCCTATATCGGCAATCACGCGCATGACCGGGTGCTGCTGTACGACCGCGCCTTTCAGCCTGTGGTCGACAAGCTGAAGTCCGAATGGACGACGATCGAGCATTATGTCTGTTTCGACGATCCCGGCCCCCACGGGTTCGAGGCGTGGATCGCGAAGGAGGATGGCGACTATGCCTGGGTCGAAGGCAGTGAGCGCGACCCGTGCATGCTGTGCTATACCAGCGGCACCACCGGCAATCCCAAGGGCGTGCTGTATTCGCATCGCTCGTCAATGATCCACGCCATGTCGGAAGTGCAGCCGTCGGTTTTTGACCTGTCGACGCGCAGCGTGGCGATGCCCATTGTGCCGATGTTCCACGCGGTCGGCTGGGGCATTCCCTTTTCGGCGCCGATGGTGGGACTGAAGTTCGTCTTTTCCTGTGTCAACGACCCCGCTGTGTTGTGCGAGTTGATGAACCGT
This sequence comes from Sphingomonas sp. IW22, assembly GCF_041321155.1. GTDB lineage: Bacteria > Pseudomonadota > Alphaproteobacteria > Sphingomonadales > Sphingomonadaceae > Sphingomonas. Next base: position 2,066,766 of record NZ_JBGGWB010000001.1, read on the forward strand.
GAAAAGGTGACGCACTCTGCCGGGGTGCCGACCGTCTGGTTCGCCATGTTCCAGCATATGGATGCGACTGGCGCAGCACCCGACCATTTGCAGCTGGTGACCATCGGCGGTTCCGCTGCGCCGCGTTCGATGATCGAGCGGCTGATGAAGATGGGCATTCGCGTCAATCACGCCTGGGGCATGACCGAAACGTCGCCGATCGGCACTGTCGGCGCGCGCAGTCCCGATTGGGACGAGCTGACCTTCGATCAGCAGGTCGATCAGGTCAGCCGGCAGGGGCGGGCGCCGTTCGGGATCGACATGCGCGTGATCGACGATGAAGGCCGCGTCCTGCTGCGTGATGGCAAAAGCTCAGGCCGGTTGATGGTCAAGGGGCCTTGGGTGGTCGATCAGTATTTCGAGGAGCCGCACCGCGCGGTCGATGCCGATGGCTATTTCGATACCGGCGACGTGGCCGTCATTCATCCCGACGGCACGATGCAGATCACCGATCGGGCCAAGGACGTGATCAAATCGGGCGGAGAGTGGATCAGCTCGGTCGAGCTGGAAAATGCCGCCGTCGGCTGCGCTGGCGTCGCCGAGGCCGCTGCGATCGGGGTCCATCATCCCCGGTGGGAGGAGCGCCCGATCCTGCTGGTTGTCAAAAAGCCCGGTGCGGATGTCTCGGAAGGAGCGATTCTGACGCATCTGGCGGGGCATGTCGCCAAATGGTGGCTGCCCGACGAGATCCATTTTGTCGACGAATTGCCGCATACCGCCACGGGTAAGCTGCTGAAAACCGCGCTGCGGGAGCGTTATAAAAACTACACGCTCAAGGCCGCCTGACCGGGAAATCGAGCGTCGCAATGACGGGAAAGTGATCCGACGGATAGCGACCCTGCAGGGGGCGGTCGTCCGTCCGGATCGCTTCTACCGTAAAGCCGCGCGTCATGATCCAGTCGATGCGGCGATCGGCCTTGCCGGTAAAGCCGTGGAAGGTCGCCGCCGTCCCGCTGCGGCGCGGGGCGGTCGTCCATGCGTCAGCCATGCGGGCGGTCAGCGCGGTATAGGCGGCGCTCTCGGGCACGGTGTTGAAGTCGCCGGTCAGCACCACAGGCTCATCGGTCGGCAGGGTGCCGACGAAGGCAGCAATGGCACGCGCCCCCTTTTCCCGCGCATCTTCATCCTCCCCGCGATAGGGAAAATGGGTGTTGATGACGGTGAAGCGGCGGCGATCGACGATACGTTCGAACCGGCCCCAATTGACCATGCGGGGCAGGGGGTGCCTCCAGCTGATGCTGCCCGGCTGGTCCGGCGTGTCCGACAACCAGAAATCGCCGCTGTCGATCAGGCGCAGTCGGTCGCGGCGATAGAAAATACCCATATGCTCATCGCCATGCCCGCCCTTCCGGTCGCGACCGAACCAGGCATAGCGCGGATCGGCCTTTACGATCGCCTCGCCCTGTTCGCGGAACAGTTCCTGCGTCCCGACCACGTCGGCGCCGATCCCCCGCCATACTTTAAGAAAGCGGTCCCGGCGCGCTGACCAGCGGTCCGGACCATCGCTGTCGGCTGGCAGGCGGACGTTGAAGCTCATGACCGTCAGCGGCTCCGCCCGTACCGAAAGGGGGGTGACGAGGGCGAATGCGAGCAGGGCAAGAAATCGAATCATGGTCGACCTTTAGCCGAACCGCCCGCGCCCGCCGACCCCGTCAGAACAACTCACCCTGCGCGCCGCTCGGCTTGCGGAACAGGTCGGTGCGTAACGTGACCCGCTGCCCTTCCAAGCCATATTTCCGGCACGCCTTGTGGAAGCGGGTTCGCAGCAGATCGGCCCAGACGCCCTGACCCTGCATCCGCGTGAAGAAATCGGGATCATTGTCGCGGCCACCGCGCAGCGACTGGATGATCGAGATCACCTTGCCCGCACGGTCAGGGAAATGCGCGTCGAGCCACGCGCGGAACAGCGGCGCGACCTCATGCGGCAATCGCACGGGGATGAAGAAAGCGGCGTGCGCGCCCGCTTCGGCCGCGCGCTCCAGTATATGCTCCATTTCATGATCGGTGATTGCCGGAATGACCGGCGAGATTGAAACGAAAGTCGGTATCCCCGCTGCTGTCAGTTCGCGGATGGCGCGCAATCGCCGTTCCGGTTGCGCGGCGCGTGGCTCAAGCGTCATCGCGATTTCGCGGTCCAGCGTCGTCACCGACAGCATCGCTGCCACCAACCCGCGTTCGGCCATAGGCGCCAGAATGTCGATGTCGCGCAGGATACGGTCGGACTTTGTCGTGATGGTCAGCGGGTGGGCAGTTTCGGCCAGCACCTTGATACAGTCGCGCGTGATCCGCCAGTCGCGCTCGATCGGCTGATAGGGGTCGGTATTGGTGCCAAAGGCAATGGGGCGGGGCACATAGCCGGGCTTGGCCAGTTCGGCCCGCAACAGCGCGGCGGCGTCAGGCTTGGCAAACAGCCGGGTTTCAAAATCCAGTCCGGGCGACAGGTCGTGAAAGGCATGGGTCGGCCGCGCGAAGCAATAGATGCAGCCATGTTCGCACCCGCGATACGGATTGATCGAACGGTCGAACGGCACGTCGGGCGAGGCATTGCGCGCGATGATGGTCCGCGGATGCTCAACGGTTACGCTGGTGCGCAGGGGCGGAGGCTCCCCGTCGATCGCAGTTCGCGTATCCAGCCAGTCGCCATCGGCCTCCCGCTGCGAGAGCCCGAAACGGTCGCTGACCGGATTTGATGTTGCCCCTCGGACCGCTCGCTGACTGGCCATACCGAACCTTACAGCGCGGTGCCGAACATAACAAGAACAATGCGAACGGCGGATCGTCACAATTGAGAGGTTTGACGATGCCGCGTACAGCACCTATGCAGTCTGCATACGTATGCGGCGTAAGGCCGCAAAAGGGAGAGAGCTTCGTGACCGAACGGACGCCGCGACATGATCTGAATGCGCAGGGCATCGCAACCGGCGCTGTCATTCACTGGAACCTCGGCACGGCCGCACTGGTCGAACATGCCGTCGCGCGCGGAGAGGGGCATTTGGCCAAGGACGGACCGCTTGTGGTCGAGACGGGCCGCCACAGCGGTCGATCCGCGCAGGATAAGTTCACGGTTCGCGACGCGCACACCGCCGACACCATCTGGTGGGGCAAGTCGAACAAGCCGATGGAGCCAGAGGCGTTCGCTGCGCTCAAGGCCGATTTCCTGGCGGCGGTGGCCGAACAGGACACGTTGTTCGTGCAGGATCTGTACGGCGGTTCGCAGGCTGAGCATCGCGTCAACGTCCGCGTCATCAACACGTTGGCGTGGCATAATCTGTTCATCCGTACGATGCTGGTCCGGCCAGAAGCCGAAGCGCTGGCCGATTTCGTGGCCGATTTCACGATCATCGACCTGCCTGATTTCCGCGCTGACCCGGCCCGCCACGGCTGCCGTTCGGAAACGGTTATCGCGGTCAGCTTTTCGGAGCGCATGATCCTGATTGGCGGCACGCGTTATGCTGGTGAGATGAAGAAGTCGGTCTTCGGCGTTCTGAACTATCTGCTGCCTGAAAAGGGCGTGATGCCCATGCACTGTTCGGCCAACATCGGTGCGGATGGCGGCACGGCGGTGTTCTTCGGCCTGTCCGGCACAGGCAAGACGACGTTGTCGGCGGATGCCAGCCGGACGTTGATCGGCGATGACGAACATGGCTGGTCGGACACCAGCGTCTTCAATTTCGAAGGCGGCTGCTATGCCAAGATGATCCGCCTGTCGGCGGAGGCGGAACCAGAGATCTTCGCCACGACCAAACGGTTCGGAACGGTGCTCGAAAATGTGGTGATGGACCCGGTCACGCGTGAACTCGATTTCGATGACAGTAGCCTGGCCGAGAACAGCCGCGGCGCCTATCCGATCGATTTCATTCCCAATGCCAGCGCTGATAATCTGGGGCCGGTGCCGCGCAACATCGTGATGCTGACCGCCGACGCGTTTGGCGTGCTGCCGCCGATTGCCCGGTTGACGCCCGAACAGGCGATGTATCATTTCCTGTCGGGCTATACGGCGAAGGTAGCCGGCACTGAGATCGGCGTGACCGAGCCTGAAGCGACCTTCTCCACTTGTTTCGGGGCGCCGTTCATGCCGCGTCACCCGTCGGTCTATGGAAACCTGCTCAAGGAACGGATCGCGCGTGGCGGCGTCGATTGCTGGCTCGTCAATACCGGTTGGACGGGCGGCAAATATGGTGTGGGGAGCCGCATGCCGATCAAAGCGACGCGCGCACTCCTCAACGCCGCGCTCGACGGTAGCTTGAAGGATGCCGAGTTCCGCCGGGACCCCAATTTCGGATTTGACGTCCCCGTCGCAGTGCCGGGGGTCGACGTGGCGATCCTCGACCCGCGCTCGACCTGGGCGGACCCGGCTGAATATGACGCGACCGCTGCGAGGCTGGTTGACCTGTTCGTCGATAATTTTGCGCAATTCGAAGCACATGTAGAGGACGGGGTGCGGCAAGCGGCCCCGGCTCGCTTGGCTGAGGCAGCAGAATAGCGCATTATGCCGGAGCTGCGCGTCCGCCATGGACGCGCGGCAACCTTTCCGTCAGCGAATACGCTTTACCTTAACTACGCGGTTAGAGTTGTTGAGGCGCGCGATGTAACTGCCAAGGATCCCGGCTTCGATTTTGATGGGCTGTCCCGCTTTGGGGAACAGACCGGACCGGGTTTCGGTGGTCTGCCACTGTGACTCGTCGCCCAGAACAAACACGAACAGGCCGTTGCCGGCGTTTGCAACGCGGGTCAGGGTGGACTCGATTTCCTTCACCTCCGGCTCGCCCTTCGCGCTTGCGTCGTTCTGCCCCTCTCCGAACAGGCCGAGCCGGGGCAACTGGAAACCGAACACCCGCCGTTTGGCGCGTCGCATGCCTTCGCGATCAAGCATCACGACATCGCCAGCATCACGGGCGGCCAGTAGGGCTGCAGCAGTACGATCAAAACACGCCAAACGCGCGGAATCGTCGGATTGACCGCGGCATTGTGCAAGCGCGTCTGCGAGCGCCGCCGCGGACCCGTTGGACTGCTGAGCCTTAGCGGCTGCCGGGGCCGCAATCGCCATGCTGATGCTGAGAAACAACGCTGTCCGCACTTCATGCTCCTCTTTTGCGTTCGGGACGGTGATCCTTTCGGTCTCCTAGCTGATGGGCGGCCGTGACAGAACTGTGACTATATTGCCACCCTTCATTGCGAATTTGCGCGCTGCAGCGAAATCTCGTTGCTCGTGTGACCATGTGAACCATAGGATTTGATCATGCCGGTATCAGGGACCGGTTGCACCGTTTGGCGCCTTATGGCGCTAGGCCGGTAAAAAAGGGAACGACCAATCTATGAAGAAGCTGACCCGCCAGAGGCTGCTTGCCTCGACGCTGATCATCGGATCGACCGTCGCCGCTGCTCCGGCCTTTGGCCAGGCCGTGGCACCTACGACCGGTTCCGTTGAAACTTCGCAGGAATCTCCGACTGCCGGTGGCCAGTCCGAAGACATTGTCGTCACCGGTACGCTGATCCGTAACCCGAATCTGATTGCGTCGAACCCGGTTGGCGTCGTCACCGCCGAAGAACTCGACCTTCAGCAGGTCAACGTGGCGGAAGAGTTCCTGCGCGAGCTGCCCGGAGCGGTTCCCAGCATCGGCTCGGCCGTCAACAATGGCAATGGCGGCGCTTCGTTCGTCAACCTTCGTGGTCTCGGCACCAACCGCAACATCGTGCTGCTGGACGGTACGCGTATCGTGCCCGCCGGCTTGGGCGGCGTGGTCGATCTTAACAACATCCCCGTCGCGTTGATCGAGCGGACCGACATCCTGACCGGCGGCGCCGTGACCACTTACGGTGCGGACGCGATCGCGGGCGTGGTGAACTTCATCACCAAGAAGGATTTCGCCGGTGTTGACCTGAACCTGTCGAATCAGATCACCGAGCGTGGCGACGGCCACACCATTCGCGCCGACCTGACCGTTGGCGCCAATTTCGACGATGGCCGCGGCAACGCGGTGTTCAGCGTCGGTTATCAGCAGGCCGACCCCGTTTATCAGGGCGACCGCGATTTCTCGGTCAACAACATCTCGTCGACCACGGGTCGCGCCGGTGGTTCGGCCACGGCCGTTCCGACGGTGTTGGACGGCGTTCCGGGCCTGGGCTTTGTTCAGCTGAACCCCGCCGGCGACACGCTGGTGCCGTATTACGCGCCATTCAACTTTAACCCTCAGAACATTTTCCAGACGCCGTTCGAGCGTTTCAATTTGTTCGGTCAAGCGAACTACGAAGTTACGCCGGGTATCGAAATCTATAACCAGGGCATGTTCTCGCGCAACAGCGTGTCGACGATCATCGCGTCGTCAGGCACGTTCGGCAACAGCCTGGAGATCCCGTTCAGCAACCCGTATCTGCCCGGCAACGTCCGTTCGCAGCTTTGCACGGCGGAGGGTCTGACCACGGCGGAATGTAATGCAGCGGCGACTGCTACGGATCCGACCGATCCGGGCTTCCGTTCGTTCAGCTTCCCGACCTATCGTCGCTTCGTCGAAGCTGGTCCGCGTCTGAGCGAATACACCACGACGATGTTCCAGTATAAGGCTGGCGTTCGTGGCGACATCACCAGCAACATCGGCTTCGACCTGTTCGGTACCTATGGTGAGAGCGACAATGTGCAGCGCCAAAGCGGCAACGGCCTGCTTTCGCGACTGCGCCAAGCGGCGTTCGCCACCAGCACCGACTCGTGCTTGAACGCGGTCGATCCGGACTGCGTCCCGCTGAACCTGTTCGGCCCGGCCGGCAGCATTACCGCTGACATGCTCGGTTACCTGACCGGTCCGACCACCAGCAGCACGACGCAGACCACGTTGGGTACGGTTCGCGGCCTTATCAACGGCGATGTCGGCTTCGCTCTGCCTTGGGCGTCGGAGCGGATCGGTTTCGCAATCGGTGGTGAGTATCGCGAATACACCGCCAGCAGCGTTTCGGATTTGGCGACCCAAACCCCGGACGAAGTGCTGGGCAACGGTGCAGCTGCGCCTGACGTGTTCGGTTCGTACAACGTCAAGGAAGCGTTCGGCGAATTGGTGATCCCGATTGCGTCGCAGCAGCCGTTCTTCGAGTCGCTGACCATCGAGTTGGGTGCTCGTTACTCGGATTACTCGCTGTCGGGCGGTAACTGGACGTGGAAGGCGGGCGGTAGCTGGGAGCCGGTTCGTGGTCTGCGCATTCGCGGCAACTACAACAAGGCGACGCGTGCGCCGAACATCGGCGAACTCTTTTCGCCCGCTGTTACCGGCCTCGATAACCTTGAAGTCGACCCCTGTTCGGGCAGCAAGCCGGTGGGCAACGCGGCACTGACCGCGATCTGTACCGCTCAGGGTGGCGGCGCGTTTATCGGTCAGATCACCGATCCGGTCGCTGCACAGGTCAACGTGACCACTGGCGGCAATCTGGCGCTTGACGTCGAAAAGGCCGAAACCTGGACGATCGGCGCAGTGTTCCAGCCGGACTTCGTCCCGGGCCTGGCAGTCACGGTCGACTACTATAACATTGTGGTGACCGATGCGATCACGACGCCAACGGTTGGCGATGTGCTCGATGCTTGCTTTGAAGGCGGTTCGGCAGCGGACGAGGCTTGCACCATTATCCGTCGTAATCCGGACACGGGTGGTCTTTCGGGCCCCAGCGGCACCACTCCCGGCGTACCATTGGCGCTGTCCAACCTTGGTCGCCTTGAAACCGCCGGTATTGATTTCACGATCAACTATCGTCGTGATCTAGGCTTCGCTGGCCTCAACCTTGCGATGAACGGTAACTGGACCGACAAGTCGGTGTTCCAGGCGACGCCGAGCGGCGTTGCACGCGAGTGCGTAGGCTATTACAGCACCAACTGCGCTTCCATCCAGCCAGAGTGGACCCTGAATTCGCGTGCAACCCTGACCGTTGAAGACGTCGATGTTTCGCTTCAGTGGCGCTACATCGATGCTGTTCAAGTTGAGCCGCTGGCGCTTGCCGCTGTTGCTTATCAGCCGCAATTCACGTCGATCGGTGCGAAGAGCTATTTCGACCTGACGACACGGTTCCAGGCAACCGACATGATGACGTTCACCGTTGGTGTGCAGAATCTGCTGGATCAGCAACCGCCCTTGGTTGGCTCGACCATTGGTACGACCGCGTACAACAGCGGCAACACCTATCCTTCGACCTATGACGCGCTCGGCCGCCGCTTTGTGATGGCGACCCGTCTGCGCTTCTGATAGGAAGAATGGTAACCTCGGGGCCCCGGAAATCATTTTCCGGGGCCTTGTTGCATTCAGCGTCCAACCTCTTCACTCTGTGGTCGGTGACAGACTTCACGGAGAGTATGATGAATATCTTGCTGCCGGGACTTGCGGCACTTTCGCTCGTCGTTGGAATTGCGCCGGCGGCAGCGGGACAGAAGGATGAGGACAATCGCAGTGCTCCCGTAGAGAAGCGTGTCTGCAAGTCCTCGCCCCGAACTGGCTCGCTGGTGCGGCGCACGCGGGTGTGTCTAACCAAGCGTGAATGGGCAGAAACTGAAGAACGTTCTCAGTCGGTCGGCCGGTCAATGCAGGACCAGTTGTTCATTCCCCCTTCCAGCTGACATACAGCGAGAGCAAACGGCGTGCACTCTAGTACTGACCGCGCGGCGGAAGTCAGGCCGACGATCCGCCTCGAGGACTTCCTTGCGGTCGACATTCGTGTCGGCACGATCGTGGCAGCCGAGCCCTTTCCCGAAGCGCGTAAGGCCGCAATCAAGCTGAAGATCGATTTCGGCCCGCTTATTGGCGTGAAACGATCGTCAGCCCAGATAACTGATCATTATGCGGCTGATGAGTTGATCGGTCAGCAGGTTGCGGCAGTTGTCAACTTTCCACCGCGGCAGATCGGTCCGATGATGTCGGACGTTCTGACACTGGGCTTTCCGGACTCGTCGGGCGCGGTTGTGCTAGTTCAGCCATCGCAGCCGGTGCCGAACGGCGGTCGGTTGTTTTAGCGCTCAGCCTGCAACCGCAGAAATCAGATAGTTCAGTCGCTGATCTTCACTCAATGAAAAGCCGCGTGACGGGCTGTAGGCAAGGCCAGTCACGTTGATAACCAACAGGCCAGCGTCGCGCATCAGGTCGCTCAGTTCATCGGGCGTCAGGAACTTGTCCCATTGATGCGTGCCACGCGGAATCATGCCGACACGCTCAGCGAGATCAATCAATGCGAGCTTTGACATTGGCGTGCGGTTGGGCGTCGACATTACCAGCAGCCCCCCAGGTGCCAGCGCGCCAGCCAGTCCGCGCACGAAAGTGGCGGGGTCGGTGACGTGCTCTATGACCTCCATCGACGTAACGAGATCAAAGCGCTCGTCACATAATTGGTTGAGTTCACCCGCGACATAACGAATGTCGAGGTCCACCTGCGCGGCATGAGCGGCTGCGGCCCCGACGTTTTCCGGGGCGGCGTCCACACCGGTCGTGCGCGCGCCCATCCGCGCCAGCGGCTCGGTAAGCAGACCGGCGCCGCAACCGACGTCCAGCGCTGATCGGCCCCAAAGCGGGGCGAAGTTGCCCGGATCAAGCTGCCAATGGGCGTCGATCGCCTGCCGGATATAGCGCAGGCGAACGGGATTCAGCCGGTGCAGCATTGCCGAGGTGCCGCGCGGATTCCACCAGTCTTCGGCCAGCTTGCCGAAATGTGCTGCCTCGGTCGGGTCGATCGTCGTTGCCTTTGCCATTTCTCCCCCCTATCAGCCCCCCCGAACGCACCCAAGGGGGGAATGGAAAACCATGGCGCGCATCGTGATGAAGTTCGGCGGCACCTCGATGGCTGGCATCGAGCGAATCCGGACCGTCGCGAAACTTGTGAAGCGCGAGTGGGAGGCCGGCAATCAGGTCGCAGTCGTCGTGTCGGCAATGGCCGGCGACACCGACAGGCTGGTGGGTTTCTGTCGCGAGGCATCCTCGCTTTACGATCCGCGCGAGTATGACGTGGTCGTCTCTTCAGGTGAGCAGGTGACTTCGGGTCTGCTGGCGATCGCATTGCAGGCGGCGGGCGTGCCCGCGCGCAGCTGGCTTGGCTGGCAATTGCCGATCCGCACCAGCGACGTCCACGCATCCGCCCGGATCGAGGATGTCGACACGACCGAACTGGACAAGAGCCTGGCCAATGGCGAGGTCGCGGTGATCCCCGGCTTTCAGGGCGCGACCGAAGGCGGGCGCGTAACCACGCTGGGCCGCGGCGGATCGGACACATCGGCCGTGGCGATGGCGGCGGCGATGAAGGCTGACCGCTGCGATATCTATACCGACGTCGACGGGGTCTACACGACCGACCCGCGCATTGTGCCGCGTGCGCGCAAGCTTGCGAAGGTTACGTATGAGGAAATGCTCGAACTGGCGAGCGTCGGGGCAAAGGTGCTTCAGACGCGGTCGGTCGGGCTGGCCATGAAGGAAGGCGTGCGCGTTCAGGTGCTGTCGTCCTTTGTTGGCGAAGACGGTGTGGTGCGCCCCGGAACGCTGATCGTGGGCGAGGAGGAGATCGACGACATGGAACGCCAGCTCATCACCGGCATCGCGCATGACAAGAACGAGGCCAAGGTCACGCTCGTTGAAGTGCCCGACCGCCCCGGCGCGGTCGCCGCGATCTTTGGCCCGCTGGCGACGGCGGGCATCAATGTCGACATGATCGTCCAGAACATCGCGCATGCGACCGGCTCGACCGACGTGACCTTCACCGTGCCTAAGGCTGATCTGGCACGTGCGCTGGACACGCTGGAGAAGGAGCGCGCGACAATCGGTTACGCAAACCTGATCCACGACACGCGCGTGGCAAAGGTGACTGTGGTCGGTGTCGGCATGCGCAGCCATGCGGGTGTGGCAGCGACGATGTTCAACACGCTGGGCGCGCGCGGCATCAACATCCTTGCGATCACGACCAGCGAGATCAAGGTCAGCGTGCTGATCGAAGAGGACTATACCGAACTGGCGGTGCGCGTCCTCCACACCGCTTATGGGCTGGACGCACCGGAAGAGGCGGGCGAGGCAGCCTGAGCCGTCATGTCTGCTCGTGGCGGCGAAATGTCGCCACGCGGTAGATATAGTATAGCAGGATTGCGGCCATGATGACGGTGCTGGCGGGGCCGAGCCACTGTTCCACCGCGTCATATTGCTTGCCGAGCACATAGCCCGCCAAGCCGAGCGCGCTTGTCCAAACGCCAGCGCCCAGCGTCGTTAGTAGCACGAAGCGCGCTGGCGGCATGTCGAACAGCCCGGCGGGGATCGAGATCAGCGTACGGATGCCCGGCACCAAATGGCCGAGCGGCACCGCCCAGCGTGCATGGGCGTCGAACCAGTCGTCGATACGATCGATGTCCTTAGGGCTGAGGGTGATCCACCGGCCATGCCGGTCCGCCCAGCGTTTCAGGCGTTCTTCGCCAAGCCACTTGGCCACTGAGTACCAGAAAATCGCACCTGACAGCGTGCCGACCGTACCCGCCGCCAGAACGCCCGCGATGCTCAGTTCGCCTTGGCTGGCGGTGAAGCCCGCCATTGGCATGATCACCTCGGACGGGAGCGGCGGAAACAGGTTTTCGAGAAACATCAGCAGGGCGATGCCAGCATAGCCCGACTTTTCGATCAGATTGGTAATCCACTCGGTCATCGGCCGGTGCCCCTTAATTGTGCGCATGATGGAACCGGCGAGCCGCAAAAGATTTCCATGAGAGGATCAAAACGGGGGAAGAACGATCGACAGGCGGCGGACAGCGGCGGCGATTTTGTCGGCGGCGCTGGTTGCAGGATGCAACCGGCACCAGTCCGCGCTGGCGACGTTCGGTGCCGAGGCCGAGCAGATCCGCGTCATCACCATCGCATTGGTCGTGGGCGCGGTCGTGATCGCCGCGATCATGGCATCGATCTACTGGCGCGCCGTCCGCTCGCCCGAAGGCTCGATCACCCATAAGCAGGGGATGCGTCTGGTTTTGTGGATGGGCGGCGTCGGCTCGACGCTGGTTCTGACCACGCTTCTGATCTTTGCGCTCCCTGCCATGCGCCCGCGCGTTACGGGGCCGGGCGATCTGAAGATCACGGTCGAGGGGGAGCAATTCTGGTGGCGTGTCGGCTATCGTCTACCGGACGACCGCCTGCTGCTTTCCGCCAATGAAGTGCGCATCCCGGTGGGGCGGACAGTCGCGTTCGAGCTGACCGGGCGTGACGTGATCCACAGCTTCTGGATTCCCGGGTTGGCGGGGAAGATGGACATGATCCCTGGCCGCACCAACAGCCTGGTCGTCCGCGCGGACGAGGCCGGGCGCTTTCGGGGCGTCTGCACCGAATTTTGCGGGCTAAGTCACGCGTTGATGGCGTTTGAGGTCGTGGCGATGCCGGCGGACGCCTTCGACGCGTGGCTGCGCGATCAGGCCCGGCCCGCCGTCGGCGCGGGGGCAGGGCGCGGTGCGGCGCTGTTCGACGCCAATGGGTGCGGCGGATGCCACGCCATTCGCGGGACGGCGCATGATGCGGTGATCGGCCCCAACCTCAGCCGCTTTGGCGACCGGTTGACGTTGGGCGCCGGGATCATGCCGCAGACAATCGAGAACACCGCCGCCTTTATCCGCGCACCGCAGGAAGCCAAGCCCGGCGTGCGGATGCCCGCCTATCCGCAGTTGAGCGAAGCGGATGCCCGCGCCATCGCCGTTTATCTCAAGGGGCTGAAATGAGCCTTCACGCGCAGGACGACCCCGAACTCCGCCGCGCGCAGGAAGAGCGGCTGCGCGCCGTATGGGCGCCGCCGCAGGGGCTGTTCCTGCGCTGGAGCGACACGAACAATGACCGGGTCGGTGTCTGGTACACGTTGACGGCGTTTGCCTTCATGCTGTTCGCGGGCGTGCTGGCGCTGATCATGCGGACGCAACTTGCCGCGCCCGACAATGATCTGGTGAGCGCGAACACCTTCAACCAGCTGTTCACGCTGCACGGCTCGATGATGATGTTCCTGTTCGCCGTGCCGATGTTCGAAGCGGTGTCGATCCTGATCCTGCCGCAGTTGCTGGGCGCACGCGACTTGCCGTTTCCGCGCCTGTCGGCCTTTGGCTATTGGTCGTTCCTGATCGGCGGCGTGTTCGTGTCGGGGTCGATCTTCTTCAACGCAGCGCCCGATGGCGGGTGGTTCATGTACCCGCCGCTGACCACGCGAACCGACCTGTCGGGGCTGGGCGCCGACATCTGGATGCTGGGCCTGTCGTTTATCGAAGTGTCCTCAGTCGCAGCCGCCGTCGAACTGATCGTCGGCGTACTGAAATGCCGCCCGCCCGGGATGCGGCTGAACCTGATGCCGCTTTACGCCTGGTATATTCTGGTCGTGGCGGTGATGATCCTGTTCGCCTTTCCCCCGCTGATCGCCGGCGACATCCTGTTCGAAATGGAGCGGTTGCTGAACTGGCCGTTCTTCGATGCCAGCCGGGGTGGCGATCCGCTGTTGTGGCAGCACCTGTTCTGGATATTCGGCCACCCCGAAGTCTATATCATCTTCCTGCCCTCCATTGCCCTGTTCGCGATGCTGGTGCCAACCTTCGCGCGGCGGCATTTGCTGGGCTATCCATGGATCGTGCTGGCTGCGGTGGGGACAGCATTTCTGTCCTTTGGCCTTTGGGTCCATCATATGTTCACGACCGGGCTGCCCAAGATCAGCCTGGCGTTTTTCTCCGCCGCGTCCGAAGCGGTGGTGATCCCGACCGGCGTGCAAATTTTCGTGTTCATCGCGACATTATGGGCGGGCCGCGTCGTTTGGTCGACGCCGCTTCTGTTTGCGTCAGGCAGCCTTGCGATCTTTGTTATCGGCGGGCTGACGGGGGTGATGGTCGCGGTGGCGCCGTTCGACTGGCAGGCACACGACACCTATTTCGTCGTTGCGCACCTGCATTACGTGCTGATCGGCGGCACGCTGATGCCGCTGTTTGCGGGCCTTTATTATTATTGGCCGATGATCACCGGCAAGAAATTGTCGGACCGGTTGGGACGCACGGCATTCTGGATGCTGTTCATCGGCGCGAACCTGACCTTCTTCCCAATGCATTTCTCCGGGCTGGAGGGGATGCCGCGGCGGGTCTTCACCTATCCGGCCGAACTTGGGATTGGAGGGCTGAACCTGGCATCCACGCTGGGCGCCTATCTGTTCGCGGCGGGTGTTGCGGTAATCTGCGTCGATCTGGCGCTGTCGCCGCGTCGGGCCGTGGGCAAGCGCAACCCGTGGGATGCGGGCACACTGGAATGGGTTGAGGATCCGGGCGACGATACCCATTGGGGCGTGCGGTGTGTGCCGCTGGTCACCAGCCGCTATCCGCTGTGGGATCAGAAGGATTTCGTAAAGAAGGTTGATGAGGGCCGCTTCTTCCTCCCTGATGCGGAGGAGGGGCGGCGCGAGACGATCGTGACCACGGTGCTGGACGCGCGCCCCTTGTCGGTCATCCGGCTCGGCACACCCAGTTTCAAGCCGATGCTGACGTCAGTCGCGCTGGGCGGCGTGTTCATCCTGACCACCTATCATCTTTACTGGGCGGCACTGGTCTGCGGCTTTGCAACGCTGGCAATGGTGTTGTGGTGGCTCTGGACCGGAACGGCTGAAATTCCTGAAAAGGAATGCAAGCCGATCGGTCACGGGATCGAATTGCCGCTTTATGTCTCCGGCTCGTCTTCGCCCGGATGGTGGGCGATGTTCATTACGATGATGGCCGACGCGACCGCCTTTTCCGGATTGGTCTTCGGCTATTATTTCTTCTGGACCCGGCACGATGATTTTCCGCCTGAAGGGATGGACGCGGCGCCGGGCATGTTCTGGCCCCTGGTCGCAATGGGCGGCAGCCTGGCGAGCTGGGCCGTGACGGTTGCCGCGCGCGAAGTTCATGCGCGCGGCGGTGTGGGTGCGGCGCGGATGCTGCTGGTCGCTGGCATCGCCTTGAGCGCGGTGGGCGTCTATGCGGGGTTGGCGGGGCCATGGCTGGCCGGGATGGATCCGGAAGCGCATGTCTATCCGGCGATTGTCTGGACGCTGGCGGTCTGGACTGCGGCGCATTCCGGTGTGGCGATCATCATGATGGGCTATACGCTGGCCCGCAGCCTCGCCGGGCGGATGACGCCGCGTCACGATGCCGAAATCCGCAACATCACCGTCTACATGCACTTCCTGGCACTGACGGCGGTGGTCACCTATGCCACCATCGGCCTGTTTCCGGAGGTTGCATGAAACGGGGACTGCCCGGCTGGGCCCGCCGCCTGCGCGTCACGCTATGGACGCTGATCGTCCCGCCGACGACCTGGGCGGTGCACTTCCTGTTTTCCTACCTGTGGGCGTCGATATCGTGCGCCAAGGTGGGGGCGTTTGCGACGGTGCCGGTGCTGTTCCTGATCGGCACCATTCTGGCGCTGATCGTGATCGCGGCATCCGGTTGGATTGCGTGGATGCAATCGCGAACGCCCGGCGACGCCCCGCCGCATCAGGATTCGACAGACGTCGATCGGCTGCGGTTTCTGGCGAAATCGACGCTGCTCTTGTCGGGCCTGAGTTTCGTGGGCGTTGTCTTCACTGCGTTGCCGGTAGTCTTCATCGGGGATTGCCGGTGAAGCGGCAGTTCAGCCTGGCGGCCGGCGCGCTGTTGCTGCCGATCGGATGGTGGCTGGCGGCCGGCGGGTTCGGCATGACGGGGCATATGGCGGGTCATATGATGGCCGTCGCGGTTGCCGCGCCGTTGATCGCTTTCGGCCTTTCAGGCACCAGCGCCGACCCGGCCGCACGCTGGCCGCGCGCGGTTACGCCGATGGGGGCGATGCTGGTCGAGCTTGGCGTCGTGTGGGGCTGGCACCTGCCCGCATTGCGCGCCGCATCCGACAGCTATCGGCGGGCGATGGTGCTGGAACAGGGCATGTATCTGGCCGCCGGCTTTCTGTTGTGGAGTAGCGTGCTGGCCGCGCGGCACCGGGCGAGCGGCATTGGTGCGCTGTTGTTGACGTCGATGCACATGACGTTGCTGGGCGCGCTGATCGGGCTGGCGCCGCGCCCGCTCTATGACGGGATGGCGATGGGCCATCATGGCATCGAACCGCTGGCCGATCAGCAATTAGGCGGCGTGGTCATGCTGTTGATCGGTGCGGCAAGCTATCTGATCGGAGGACTTGCGATGCTCGCGGGACTGTTGCGTATGCGCGAGGTATCGGCATGACGATCCGCCTGACATGGAAACGCGCCGCCCTGGTGGTGGGCGCGTTGCTGGCGGCGGCTCTGGCCTTTGCCTGGTCGGGGCTGTTCCAGATCGCGGCGTCTTCGGGCCATTGGCGCGTGACGGACTGGCTGTTGCACTGGGTCATGCGGAACTCGGTCAAAACCTACAGCTATTTCCAGACCCCCGAAGAAGTCACGACCGATCAGGGACTGGTAAGCGCTGCGGGGCATTTCCGACAGGCATGTGCCGTCTGTCACGGGGCCCCGGGTGTGCGCCCGTCGCCGGTCATGCAAAAGGCGACTCCGCATGCGCCGGACCTGTCCGTCAACGCGCGCGAATGGACCGATCGCCAGCTTTACTGGATCCTCGAACACGGCGTGAAATATACCGGTATGCCCGCTTGGGCAGCAAAGGACCGGCCGGATGAGGTTCGCCGGATGGTTGCCTTTGTCCGGCGACTACCGACGATGTCGCCCGCCGAGTATCGCGCGTTGACCGAAGTGCAGGGTGGGGGCGCGGCGGCCAGTGTTCGGCCCGCTACGCTGGCCACCTGTACTGGCTGTCACGGCGTCGACGGGCGGGGCAGGGGCCAAGGCGATATCCCGGTGCTGGGTGGCCAGCGGCCCGAATATCTGTTCGCGGCGCTGCAACGATATGCGAGCGGCGAACGGTCGAGCGCGCTGATGCAGACAGCGGCCGCCCAGCTGACCACGGCGGAGATGAAAACGCTGGCCCTGCACTTCGCCGCGATGCCGGGACTGTCGCGCGCGCAATTACCGTCTACTCACCCGCTGCTGACGCAGGGACGGCACGGCGACCAGTTGCCCGCATGTGCGAGCTGCCATTCCCCCGACAAGGCCTATCCGGTCATCACCGGGCAGAACGCGACGTATATCGCGGATCGGCTGCGGGCATGGCGCGGCGATGAAAAGGTGGTCGATGCGCGCAAGCCCCATGCAACCATGCCCGTGATCGCAAGGCGTATCCCCGAAAGCCAGATCGAACCGCTGGCCGCCGCGCTGGCGGCGGCCGGTTCGGAGCGTTAGGCGACGATCCTGACGGGCACCGACTTTGCCGCCAGCACATGGCTTTGTTCGGCATGGTGCTCGATCGGGATCAGGACATTGGCTTCGGGATAATATGCGCCCAGGCAACCGCGCGGAATGTCATAGGGAACGACGATCAGCCCTCCCAGGCGACGTGACACGCCGTCGTTGACATCGGTGGACAGTGCAACGCGCTGCCCTTCGCTCAAGCCTTGTTCGGCCATGTCCTGCCGGTTGATGAACAACACCTCCCGCGTGCCCTTCACGCCGCGAAACCGGTCGTGATAGCCATAGATGGTGGTGTTAAACTGATCGTTCGAGCGCAGGGTCATCAGACGGAAACGACCCGGATCGTCGTCGAATCCGGCCGCGTTCAGTGAGTCGGGCACATGGAACTCGGCCTTGCCGCTTTCGGTCTGCCAGATCCGCTCGGCTGCCTTGTTGCCCTTCCAGAAGCCGCCGGGCTGAAACATGCGCTTATTATAGTCGCGGAACTTTTCCGGATAGGTCGCCTCGATCGCGTCGCGCACCTTTGAATAGTCGGCGACCCATGCATCCCAGTCGATGGCGGGGTTGGGCGGCAACAGACGCTTGGCGATGGCGCCGATGATCGCGGGTTCGGACATCAGGTGTGGGCTGGCCGGATCAACGCGACCGCGCGAGCCGTGGATGCAACTGGTCGAATCCTCAGTCGACACCGCTTGCGGTCCGCTGGCCTGATCATCCCGCTCGATGCGGCCCAGACAGGGGAGGAGGTAGGTGATCTGCCCAGGGAACAGGTGATTGCGATTCAGCTTGGTTGCGATCTGCACCGACAGGCGCAGCTTGCCCCATGCTGCCTCCATCGGCCCGGTATCGGCCACTGCGCGGAGAAAATTGCCGCCAAGCCCGATGAACGCATGCACCGAACCATCGACGATGCCGCGACAGGTCTCGATCGTGTCCAGCCCCTTTTCGGTCGGCGGATCGAAGCCGTACAGTTCCTTCAGCTTGTCGACAGGCGCCAGCTCCGTCTTTTCGGTGATGCCGACCGTCCGTTGGCCCTGGACGTTGGAATGCCCGCGCACCGGCGTCGGGCCTGCGCCCGGCTTGCCGATATTACCGCGCAGGAGGAGGAGGTTGACGAGCATGCGGACATTGTCGACGCCCTTCACATGCTGGGTCAGGCCCATGCCATAAATGCCCAGCACCGCCCTGGACCGGGCATAGACGCGGGCTGCCTGCTCGATGGCCCATTTCTCCAGACCGCTCTCATGCTCGATTGCGGGCCAGTCGGCGCTGCGAACCGCCGCGATGAACGCGTCGACGCCGTGGCAATGCTGATCCAGAAACGCCTGATCCAGCACGCGCGGCTCGCCGCTGGCTTTGGCGGCGTCGTCCCATTCGACCAGAAACTTGGCCATGCCCATCATCGCCGCAATATCACCGCCGGCGCGGACCTGATGATATTGGGTCGCGATCTGGGTTTCGTCGCGCGTGATCATCTCTCGCGGGTTTTGCGGATCGGTGAACCGCTCAAGCCCGCGTTCGCGCAGCGGGTTGAAGACAATGATCTCGACGCCCCGTTTGCGCGCGTCACGTAGCGGATGCAGCATGCGCGGCGCGTTTGACCCGACATTTTGGCCAAAGAACAGGATTGCGTCACAATGCTGGAAATCTTCGAGCTGAGTGGTGCCGACCGGTTCTCCAATCGCCTGTTTCAAGCCGACGGAGGTCGATTCGTGGCACATGTTCGAACTGTCGGGCAGATTTTGGTGGCCATACAGACGGCCCATCAGCGCATACATGTATGATGCCTCAAGGCTGGCGCGCCCCGACGCATAGAAGACGGCGGCCTTTGGCTCGATCATCTTCAACGTGCCTGCAATGGCGTCGAAGGCCTCGTCCCAGTCGACCGCGACGTAACGGTCGGTCTGAGGATCATAGCGAAGCGGGTGCGTCAGGCGGCCATGCTGTTCCAGCTCGTAATCGGTCCAGCCGCGCAGCTCGCTCAAGCTGTGTTTTTGGAAAAATTCTGGCGTGGTGCGATGGCTGGTCAGTTCCCACGCGGTCGCCTTTGCGCCTTCCTCGCAAAATTCGAAGGGCAGCGGGTTTGCCGGCTTGGACCAGGCGCAGCTGACACAGGCGAATCCGTCGGGCTTGTTCTGTCGTGCAAGCTCGGCCAGCGCAGAAGGGCTTACACGCTCGCGCGGCAGGATGTCAGCCAGACTGCGGACCGAGCCCCATCCGCCCGCAGGGCCGTCGTACGGTTCGATTTCGGGTGCGTCGTCGCGCTGCTTCATGGCTCAAAAATCCCCTGATGGCTGACCTTTGAACGAACGGGCGGCAATCGCTTTGGTTCAGTCGCGACGCGTTCGAAATGCCCAGCGTAGCGACCCGGCCAGCGCACCCACGCCGCCAGCAACGATCGGGCGAGAAAGGCGGGCGGTTCTGAAGCCGTGCATCGCGCGTGCCCATGGCGGCAGCAGGTTGATCGCCGCCGGCGTGACCATGCGTTGCACGGCGGCGGTGGCGAGATTGGGCGGCGTGGCATGGATCACACGCCGGGCGACATCGCGGGTGCGGTGGTCGACACGCAGGCCAGGACGAACCTGCTCTACAAAGGCCAGCATTTCAGCGCGGCTCTCCGGCACCGGATGGGCGCCCAGCATCCGCGCAATCACCGCGGATTGCGCGAAATATCGATCCTGGTCGATACTGGGCATGGACGGTTCGCCATAGGCAATCCACGCGTCGAGAAAGCAAAGCGACTCGCACGCATGGACCCAGGCGAGCGCCCGGCCATCGTCAGCGCGATAGGGGGTGCCATCAGCCAACGTGCCGGTGACGCCACCGTGGATACGGCGGACACGCGCAATAGCAGCCTTGGCCTCTGCTGCGTCGGCATAGGTGGTCGTGGCGATGAAGCGAGCCGTGCGTCGAAGGCGACCCATCATGTCGTCGCGAAAGCGGGAATGATCCCACACGCCGGCCAGGACGCGCGGATCGAGCATCTGCATCAACAATGCCGCGATGCCGCCGACCATCATCGTCGTCACGTCACCATGCACGCGCCAGATCACGCTCTCTGGCGGAAACAGCGCGTTGCTACTGCGCTGAACCGGGCGCTCGCCGCGCGACTGATCGTTGAACGTCGCCCGAACGCCGCCGATAAGCCGCGACCGGGCGAGATCCGCAATTGGCGGCGGGAGCGTGGGTAATCGCATGCCTGCCTAAGGTCGGTGGCAGAGCGCATGATCGCAAGGCCGGGCAAAATAAAGGCCCGGCAACCCCATCAAAGGGTCGTCGGGCCTGATCGCAGGTCGAAACTCTGGCAGCGCTTACTTCAGATGCGCGCTCAGGTGCTTGTTCATTTCGAACATGCTGGCCTTCTTTTTGCCAAAGATCTTCTCCAGCTTGTCGTCGGCCAGGATTTCGCGCTTGTCCTGCGGGTTCTGCAGGTCGTGCTTCTTGATATATTCCCACATCTTGCTGACGACTTCGCTGCGCGGCAGCGGACCGGCGCCGACGATTTCGGCCAGTTCGGGCGAAGGGGTAACGGGAGTCGCGATGCCACCGCGTGCGCCACCCTTTGCTGCAGTCGTTGCCTTGGCCATAAACCCCCCAAATATACGCTCGTGCGCGCGGACTGCGCTCACATGGGCGGAGACTGTTCCGGTGAGAGCGGACAAGATCAAGCGATTTTCGATGTTTCGAGTATCTGATGGCGTTCGCAGTGCATCTGATTGTTGCATCAGTGCCACAAAACATTGCTGTAGCGGGCCCTTCGTCCATCTGACGTACGGCTCCGAAGCTGGCACAGGCATATGGCTCAACACGGCAATGGCGTCACTCGCGCCCAGCGCCTAAGGAATGCAGATGCAGCAAGAACAGGATGTCATGGCCGAAGGCGATCTGGTGAACGCCGCGGCCGAACCATTTATCCCCGACCATGTGACTCAGGCGATCCGCACGTTGATCGAATGGGCGGGCGACAATCCCGATCGCGAAGGGTTGATCGACACGCCGCGACGGGTGGCCAAGGCGTGGCGCGAATATTGCGCGGGCTATGGCGATGATCCGGCGCACCACCTGTCGCGAGTGTTTGAGGAAGTGGGCGGATACGACGAGATCGTGTTGCTGCGCGACATCCCGTTCCAGTCGCACTGCGAACATCACATGGCGCCGATCACGGGCCGGGCGCATATTGCCTATCTACCCAAGGATCATGTCGTCGGCATTTCGAAGCTGGCGCGCGTCCTGCACGGCTATGCGCGGCGGTTGCAGGTTCAGGAGCGCCTGACCGCCGAAGTGGCCGATTGTATCTGGACGCATCTTAAGCCGCGCGGTGTCGCGGTCGTGATCGAGGCGACGCATGGCTGTATGACGTCACGGGGCGTGCGAACGCCGGGTGTATTAATGACCACCAGCCGCATGATGGGCGTGTTCCGCGACGACGAGCGCAGCCGCAAGGAAGTATTGGCGCTGATGGGGAAGGGCTGACGCCGCTTCCCCATCGTCGGCGTCAATTACGTGCGGCGTTGGCCGCCGACAGCACCGCACGGACGCTGGCGGTGGCCACATCCTCGTCAATGCCGACGCCCCAGAAAGTCCGGCCTGCGCCATCGCGGCATTCGACATAGGCTGCGGCGCGCGCGTCGGACCCGGTCCCGATCGCATGTTCGGTATAGTCGGCCACGTCCAGCGTAATACCGAGCCCGTCGCGCAGCGCCGCGACGACGCCTGAGATCAGGCCGTTGCCGCGCCCGCTGACAGAGACGGCATCGCCGCCCGCCTCGATATGGCCGGCAAAGATGCGATCCCCATTGGGCGCGCGCGTTTCTTCATAGGCGTTGAGCGCGAAGTGCTGATCTCCGCCCAGACGATAGGCCTGCTCGAATGCCCGCCAGATATCGGCCGCGTCCAGTTCGCGGCTTGTCTCGTCGGCCATTGCCTGAACATGTCGGCTGAAATCCGCCTGCAGTCGCTTTGGCAGCTTCAGGCCCTTGTCCTGCTCAAGGACCCAGGCGACGCCACCCTTGCCCGATTGTGAATTGACCCGGATCACCGCTTCATAGCTGCGGCCCAGATCGGCGGGGTCGATGGGCAGATAGGGAACCTCCCAAAGCCCGTCATTCCGCGCGGCCTGAGCGGCGAAACCCTTCTTGATCGCGTCCTGATGGCTGCCGGAAAAGGCGGTGAAGACCAGATCGCCGGCATAGGGGTGTCGGGGATGCACGGGCAGGGCGTTGCAATATTCGACCGTCTTGATGACGCGGTCGATATCGGAAAAGTCCAACCCTGGATCGACGCCCTGCGTGTACAGGTTCAGGCCAAGGGTCACCAGGTCGACGTTGCCCGTCCGCTCGCCATTGCCGAACAGACAGCCTTCGATGCGGTCGGCGCCTGCCATCAGACCCAGTTCGGACGCCGCGACCCCTGTGCCGCGATCATTGTGCGTGTGCAGGCTGACGATAACCGCATCGCGATTGGGCACGTTGCGACAGAAATATTCGACCTGATCGGCGTAGATATTAGGGGTAGCCGCCTCAACCGTCGCGGGCAGGTTGAAGATGATCGGGTCGTCCGCCGTCGGGCGCAGCACGTCCATGACGGCAGCACAGACTTCAAGGCTAAAATCCAGCTCGGCGGTCGAGAACGTCTCAGGGCTGTATTCGAAGCGCCAGTGCGTTCCGGGCCGCTTGGCTGCTTCGTCTCGCAGGATTTTTGCGCCTGTGATCGCGATCTCGCGAACCTCGTCGCGGCTCATGCCGAACACGATGCGGCGCCATGCGGGGCTGACCGCGTTATAGAGGTGCACGATAGCGGCGCGTGCGCCCTCAAGGCTTTCAAAGCTGCGTTCGATCAGATCGCGGCGCGACTGGGTGAGGACCTGAACCGTCACATCGTCTGGAATTCGCCCCGAACGAACAAGGCCGGAGATGAAGTCGAACTCGGTCGCGCCGGCAGACGGAAAGCCGACCTCGATCTCCTTGACCCCGATCTCGACCAGCAGGTCGAAGAAACGCTGCTTCTTCTCCGCGTCCATCGGATCAATCAACGCCTGATTGCCGTCACGCATGTCGGTCGACAGCCAGATCGGCGCCTGGGTGATTGTGCGGCCCGGCCATTGCCGGTCGGGCAGGTCCACCATCGGGAAGGGGCGGTATTTGGTAGAAGGATCGCGCAGCATCAGCTGAGCCTTTCGTCGCAAGCGAGCGGCAGGAGCGTGCCTGCCGCGGGATTAGCCGGATGAGATCGAAAAGGTCACCCTTAGGGGCACGCGCTTTCGCAGACAGCCCCTAAGGGCGGATAAGTCGCAGGCAAAGGGCGCGGCGGGCGATCATTGTCGTTGCAATGCCATGTCGGCCGCGCGCCGTCCAGTCCGTCCGCGGCGTCGCAAGTCCGCTTTTTGTTAAGCATTTGACATAATAAGGAAAGCAAGTTTCGAATCGGCGGGGATAGCCATGTATCAGCTTGTTTATGTCAGCACCGCAGCGCGAGGCCAGTCGCTGGAGGATGTGGGCGCGATCCTGAAGGTATCCCGGCGCAACAATGTCCGCGATGGACTGACCGGCATGCTCTATGCTGACGATCGCCGTTTTTTGCAGGCGCTGGAGGGCGAAGAGGCCCACGTGATGGCGGCCTTTACGCGGATCCAGAAGGATCCGCGCCACCGTGCGGTGGTGGTCCTGTCGCGGCGCACCGTTGCCGCCCGCGAATTTGGGGCTTGGGAAATGGCTCATGCAGGGCCGGGTCACGACGCAGACGGGATGGTGGACAAGGTTGGGCGGCTGGCGGCCGGTGCTTCACCCGCGATAAAGGCGACGTTCGAAGGCTTTCTGGAAGCGCGCCGCGCGGCCTGAACCGGCGGCGCGCCCGTAGCGGTTACGCCTTCTCGAAAGCGACCGTTACGTCGATGCTGACTTCGTCGGCAACGAACGGCAGCGCCGTGGTGATGCCGAAATCCGAACGCTTGATCGTGGCTTCGCCGTGGAAGCCGACGGTTTCCTTCTTGCTCATCGGATTCGCGCCGGCGCCGACAAATTCCGCTTCAAGCGTGACGGGCTTGGTCACACCGTTCAGGGTCAGGCTGCCGTGAATCTCGGCTTCGGTCCCGTTCACGACGATGTGATTTGAAACAAAGCGCGCATCGGCGGGGCTGGGTCCGAAAAAGTCAGGCTTGCCGCCATCCTTGCCCGCACGCAGCAGGTGATCGGTCAGCCCGGCGCTGGCGGTCACGACCTTGGACACCGGGATGGTCACGTCGACCTTTGCAGCGGCAGGGTTCTTGGGGTCCAGCGTCAGGGTGCCGGCCACCTCACCGAACAGGCCGAAATAATCGTTGAAGCCGAAATGATTGACTTCCCACTCGACCAGCGAGTGCGAAGGATCGGTGCGATAGGTGCCGCCGGTGATACGCGACACGTCCTTCTGACCCGGCACCTGCGGCGCGGCGGACTGGGCGGCAAGCGGAACGGCGGTGACGATAGCGAGAACGGCGAGTGACTTGAGCATCGGACTTCCCCTGTTGTGGCAGCGCACACAGGTCGGCCTGTCACAGGATGAAGTCAAATATGCGTATGCGAACGATGTGTTTCCGAAACGGCGCCCGCGCACGGGCGCCGTCCGGTAAGGTTTAGTTCTTGTCCTTGTCGACCAGCTTGTTCGCGCCGATCCACGGCATCATCGCGCGCAGTTCAGAGCCGGTCTTTTCGATCGGATGCGCGGCAGCGGCCTTGCGGCTGGCCTTCAGTTCCGGCTGACCGGCGCGGTTGTCCAGCACGAAATCCTTGACGAAACGGCCCGACTGGATGTCAGCCAGCACCCGCTTCATCTCGGCCTTGGTCTCATCGGTGATGATGCGCGGGCCGGTTTTGATATCGCCATATTCGGCCGTGTTCGAGATCGAATAGCGCATGTTGGCGATGCCGCCTTCATACAACAGGTCGACGATCAGCTTGGTTTCGTGGAGGCATTCGAAATAAGCCATTTCCGGCGCATAACCCGCCTCGACCAGCGTCTCGAAGCCGGCCTGGATCAGATGGGTGATGCCGCCGCACAGGACGGCCTGTTCGCCGAACAGGTCGGTTTCGCACTCTTCCTTGAAGTTGGTTTCGATGATGCCGGAACGGCCGCCACCGACGCCGCTGGCATAAGCGAGCGCAACGTCGTGCGCGTTGCCTGATGCGTCCTGGTGCACCGCGATCAGGCAGGGCACGCCGCCGCCGCGGACATATTCGCTGCGCACTGTGTGGCCGGGACCCTTGGGCGCGATCATGATCACGTCGATGTCGGCGGGCGGCTCGATCAGGCCGAAATGCACGTTCAGGCCGTGGGCGAAGGCAAGCGCGCTGCCGGGCTTCAGATTGCCCTTGATATCGGCGTCATAGATCGCGGCCTGATGCTCGTCAGGGGCAAGGATCATCAGAATGTCGGCCCACTGCGCCGCGTCCTTGTTCGCCATGATCTTGAACCCGGCGGCTTCGGCTTTGGCGGCAGAGGCGGAGCCGGGGCGCAGCGCGATCGCGACATCCGTAACGCCTGAATCGCGCAGGTTCTGGGCATGGGCGTGGCCCTGCGAACCATAGCCCAGGATGGCAATCTTCTTGCCGGTCACCAGGTTCAGGTCGGCGTCGCGATCGTAATAGACACGCATTCTCGTTGGTCCCTTTGCTTGATTTCGATAATCGGTTTGAAAGTTCAGGCGGCGTCCCTGCCGCGCGCGATGGCAACGATGCCGGTACGGGCAACCTCGATCAGCCCCACTTCGCGCATCAGTTCGACGAACGTGTCGATCTTGTCGCTGCCGCCGGTCACTTCGAAGATGAAGCTGGTGGTCGTGGCGTCGACCACGCGGGCACGGTAGACGTCGGCCAGGCGCAGCGCCTCGATCCGGTGGTCGCCGGTGCCGGCGACCTTCACCAGCGCCAGTTCACGTTCGACATGCGGTCCGGCGGCGGTCAGGTCCACGACCTTGTGGACCGGCACCAGCCGTTCAAGCTGTGCGATGACCTGCTCCAGCACGCCGGCGCTGGCGGACGTGACGATGGTGATGCGGCTGACCGCTTCATCCTCCGACACATCGGTCACCGTCAGGCTTTCGATATTGTAGCCGCGGCCCGAAAACAGTCCGGCAATGCGGGCCAGGATACCCGGCTCGTTATCGACCAGAACCGCCAGCGTGTGGCGTTCGCGTTGTTCCTCGCGGATGTGCATCGTCATTCACCCCGGCTTAGCCGGGTCCCCCTGAAAAGCGGTGGCGGTCGTTCAGACCAGCGCCTTGGCCTCGTCGTCCATGGTGCCCGACACTTCATTTGCCTGAAGGATCATGTCGGTATGGGCCGCGCCGCTGGGTATCATCGGGAAGCAGTTGGCGAGCTTTGCTACCATGCAGTCGACGATCACCGGCCCGTCATGCGCCAGCATCTCTGCAATCCCGCTTTCGAGTTGGTCGCGTCCTTCGATGCGGATACCCTTCCAGCCATAGGCCTCACCCAGCTTCACGAAGTCGGGCAGGCTGTCCGAATAGCTTTCGGCATAGCGGCTTTCATAGGTCAGCTCCTGCCATTGGCGGACCATGCCCATATATTCGTTGTTCAGGATGAAGATCTTGACCGGCAGGCGATATTGCCCGGCGGTGGCCAGTTCCTGAATGTTCATCTGGATCGACGCTTCACCGGCAATGTCGATCACCAGAGCGTCGGGGTTGCCGATCTGCGCGCCGATGGCCGCGGGCAGGCCATAACCCATCGTGCCCAGTCCGCCGGACGTCAGCCATTTGTTCGGCGACTCGAACCCGAAATGTTGGGCGGCCCACATCTGGTGCTGTCCGACCTCGGTCGTGATGATCGGCGCGCGGTCACGCGTCGCTTCGTGAAGCGCGCGGATCGCACGTTGCGGCATGATCGCGTCGCCCGTCTCAGGAAAGTCGAGGCAGCGAAGCTGACGCCAGCCGTCGATCCGCCGCCACCATTCGGACAGGTCGGGTTTTCCATGCTGGCGCGATTTCCAGACATGCACCATGTCCTCAAGCGCCAGGCCCGCATCGCCGATGATCGAAAGGTCGACGCGAACGATCTTGTTCACGCTGGAACGGTCGATGTCGATGTGGATCTTGCGCGCATGTGGTGCAAAGGCGTCGAGCCGGCCCGTCACGCGGTCATCGAACCGCGCGCCGACCGCGACGATCAGGTCCGCCTGATTCATCGCGTGGTTCGCCTCATAAGTGCCGTGCATGCCCAGCATGCCGAGCCATTGAGGGGCGCTTGCCGGAAGAGCGCCGAGTCCCATCAGCGTCGACGTAACCGGCGCGCCCGTGATCCGCACCAGTTCGCGCAACATCGCACTAGCACCCGGCCCGGCATTGATGATGCCGCCGCCGGTATAAAGGACCGGACGCTCGGCCGCCGCCAGCATGTCCACCGCCGCCTCGATCGCCGAACGATCGGCCTTGACCTGCGGGCGATAGGTCTTGTGCTGAATGGGGCCGGGCTTGCGATAGCTGGCGGTCGCGACCTGCACATCCTTTGGTATGTCGATCACCACCGGACCGGGCCGGCCAGAGGTGGCGATGTGGAACGCCTCATGGATGATGTCGCCCAGACGCGCCGGGTCCTTCACCAGATAATTATGCTTGGTGCAGTGACGCGTGATGCCGACAGTATCGCATTCCTGGAACGCGTCCGAACCGATCAGCGTAGTCGGCACCTGACCTGTGATGACGACCATGGGGATCGAATCCATCAACGCATCGGTGATGCCGGTTACGGCATTGGTGGCCCCAGGACCCGACGTCACCAGCACGACGCCAGGCTTGCCGGTCGAGCGGGCATAGCCTTCCGCCGCATGGGTTGCGGCCTGTTCGTGGCGCACCAGAATATGACGGATCGCGCCGCGTCCGCGAGCCTGCCCGTTTTTGAAAAGCGCATCGTAAATCGGCAGCACCGCACCGCCTGGATAGCCGAACACGACTTCCACGCCGAGGTCGGTCAGCGCCTCGACAAGGATATCGGCTCCACTCTTCTCGGTCACGTTCGATCTCCAGTGTTGCTGCACCGCGATACACCCGCGGGAGCGGCGCTGCTAGCCGCATGAAAAATGCGCGTCAAGGACTAAAAGGGAAATATTCTAACAATGTGGCCGTTTCGGTCTCTTCCGCTCGCCGCCAATCGGCAGGCGGTTGGTTGCGGAACCATGTGAATTGCCTCTTGGCATATTGCCGTGTCGCCAGCCGGGCGCGTTCCAGCGCCGTGCTGCGTTCAACTCGATCCGCCAACCAGTCCGCGATCTCCGTCACCCCGATTGCGCGCCGAACGGGCGCATCGGCCGCTACGTCGGTCCGGCCGAGCAGCCCCCGGACCTCTTCCGCGCCGCCGGTGTCGAACATCGTCGCCAATCGGCGGTCGCACCGGTCGAACAGCCATGCTCGGTCCGGCAGCAAGATGAGCGGCGCCAAAGTTATGCTGTCCGCAACGCCGCCTTCGCGCTCCGCCTGCCATTCAGCCAGCGGCCGGCCGGTCGAACGCACGACCTCTAAAGCTCGAGCGACGCGCGTGGTGTCGGCGGCATTAAGCCGGGCGGCGGCGGCGGGGTCCTCGACTGCCAATGCGGCATGTGCCTCTGCCACTGGAAGCTGCCGCACACAGGCGCGAACCGTCTGATCAATAGGCGGAACGGGTGCGATACCGTCGAGCAGGGTGCGCAGGTAAAGCCCCGTGCCGCCGACCAGGATCGGCAACTCGCCCCGTTCATGCGCAGCCTTGATCTCGCCCGACGCGTCCGCCGCCCATCGCGCTGCCGAACACGCCTCTGCACCATCGATATAGCCGAACAGCCGATGGGGCACGCGCGCCTCCTCCTCGACCGAGGGGCGAGCCGACAGGATGCGAAGATCGCGATAGACCTGAGCTGAATCGGCATTGATGACGACGCCGCCGCTTTGTTCGGCCAGCGCCATCGCCAGCGCGGACTTGCCGCTGGCGGTCGGGCCTGCGATTAGCGCGACCATTGGTTTCCGGGGGGACACGGATTTGTTCATTGCCACGTTGATAGCATCGGATCACCTGAATACGGGACAGCTTTCCGAGGCGCGCGACCGGATGGCCGCCACGGGGGCGGTGGTCGAGCAACCCATATGGCTGGATGAGGCGATCGCCGTCGATTTGCCCTTTGCCGGTGACGTCGGGGCTGTGCGTGCCGCGCTGGAAGGTGCACTCGCCGGTGTCGACGTGGTGGTTCAGGCTGCTGCGGACCGTGAAAAACGCCTGCTGATTGCGGATATGGATTCGACGATGATCCCGGTCGAATGCATCGACGAGCTGGCCGATTACGCCGGCATCAAGCCGCAGATTGCCGAGGTTACCGAACGCGCGATGCGTGGTGAGCTGGACTTTGCCGCTGCGCTGGATGCGCGGGTCGCGCTGCTGAAGGGTCTGGCGGAAGGTGCGATCGACCAATGCTTGGCGGAGCGGGTGACGTTGATGCCCGGCGCCGCCGCGCTGATCCGCACGATGCGGGCGCGGGGTGCCTATACGGTGCTGGTGTCGGGCGGCTTTACCCGCTTTGCAGAGCCGGTTGCCGCCCAGATCGGTTTCGACCGCGCCATCGCCAATCAGCTGCTGATCGAAGATGGGGCGCTGACCGGCGCGGTGGCCAAGCCCATTGTTGATTCGGCGACCAAGGAGGCGACGTTGCGCGCCGTGGCGGGCGAACGCGGTATCCCCCTGTCGCAGACGCTGGCAGTGGGCGATGGCGCCAACGACTTGCCGATGATCCGGGCGGCGGGGCTGGGCGTCGCCTATCACGCGAAACCCGTTGTCGCGGCGGCAGCGGCGGCGCGGGTCGAGCATGGCGACCTGACCGCGCTGCTCTACGCTCAAGGAATAAGCCGCCGCGACTGGATCATCGATTAACCCAGTACCCGGCCCGCAACCGCGTCGAGCTTGCCCAGTAGGGCGGGGTCGCGCGCTGCCGGGGCGGTGATCAGCGCGGTGTCCAGACAGGTATCGATGGGTGAGGCTGGTCGCACCTCTGGCAGCGATTTGAGCAGGTTCACCACCATCGACCGCGCCCGCGCGGCATTGGCGCTCAATTGCCGAATCACGGCGGCGACATCGACCGCTTCCTCCCCCTCGCGCCAGCAGTCATAGTCGGTGACCATGCCGACCAGGGAATAGGGCAGCTCCGCTTCCCTCGCGAGTTTGGCTTCGGGCATGGCGGTCATGCCGATTACGTCGCATCCCCATTGGCGATAAAGGATGCTTTCGGCGCGGCTGGAGAATTGCGGCCCCTCCATCGCCAGATAGATGCCGCCGCGATGCACGCTTGCCCCGGCGGCCTCGGCCGCATCCGCGGCCATGGCCGACAGTCGGGGGCAGACCGGATCGGCCATTGACACATGGGCGACCAGTCCGGTGCCGAAAAAGCTGGACGGACGCCCCACGGTCCGGTCGATGAACTGATCGACGATCGTGAAGGTGCCGGGCGCGCGTTCCTCCGCCAGGCTGCCGATTGAGGAGACGGCCAGCACGTCGGTGACGCCCAACCGCTTCAGCGCGTCGATATTGGCGCGGGCGTTCAGGTCGGACGGGGCGATGCGATGCCCCCGACCGTGGCGCGGCAGAAAGGCGACGCGCGCGTGGCCCAGGCGGCCAGTGAAAACGGCATCTGACGGCGAACCCCAAGGGGTGTCGATGTCGACCCAGCGACCATCTTCGACCCCCTCGACATCGTAGAGGCCCGAACCGCCGATGATGCCGATCGTCCAGCCACCCATTTTCCGACCCCTTCCAGTCATTGCCGCGAAAGCATCGCCGCCTTAGTGTCCGTGACCATGAAGCGTAAGCCCCTGATCGCCGCCGCCCTTGCCGGCCTGTTCATCACCACGGCGCCCGCGCAGGCCGCCGATCCGATTACCGGCCGCTGGCTGACGCAGGGCGGGCAGGCCATCGTCGCCATTCGCCCGTGCGGTCAGTCGCTGTGCGGCGCCATCGAACGGGTGGTGAAGGCCACCCCGGGCGCGCCGACGACCGATGCGAAGAATCCCGACCCCGCGC
This sequence comes from Sphingomonas sp. IW22, assembly GCF_041321155.1. Classification (GTDB taxonomy): domain Bacteria; phylum Pseudomonadota; class Alphaproteobacteria; order Sphingomonadales; family Sphingomonadaceae; genus Sphingomonas. The sequence goes on from NZ_JBGGWB010000001.1 coordinate 2,098,073, forward strand.
TTCGCAACCGGCCCTATGTCGGCCTGAACATCCTGACCGGTTTCAAGGACGAGGGCGCCGACTGGCGTGGGCAGATTTACGATCCGAAATCGGGCAAAACCTATCGCTCGATCTTAAAGGCGGAAGGTAACAAGCTGTCGGTAAAGGGGTGTGTGGCGGTGTTCTGTCGCAGCCAGAGCTGGACGCGGGTGCGCTGAGGCGGTCAGACGGTAAAGCTTTCTCCGCAGCCACAGGCACCCTTGGCATTGGGATTGTTGAACACGAAACCGGCGGTGAAGTCGTCTTCTACCCAGTCCATGGTCGAGCCGATCAGGTAAAGCACTGACCCGCCGTCGACGAAGAAGCTGCCGCCGGGCGTTTCGATCCGCTCATCCATCGGATTGGCGGCGGTCACGTAATCGACCGAATAGGCCAGACCCGAACAGCCCCGGCGCGGCGTGGACAACTTCACGCCGATCGCGTCGCCGGGCGCGCGCGACATCAGGTCGGCCACGCGCGCTTCGGCGGCGGGGGTCAGGTGAATGGCCTGGGGGCGGGTACGGGTGGCAGTGGTCATCACAGCATTCCCAGTTCGAGGCGGGCTTCGTCCGACATCTTCATCGGGTCCCATGGCGGGTCCCAGACAAGGTTCACGTCAACCGCACCGACGCCCGGCACGGCGCCGACGCGCAGTTCGACCTCGGTCGGCATCGATTCGGCCACGGGGCAATGCGGGGTGGTCAGCGTCATGGTGACGGCGGCATGGCCATCTTCTGACACCTCGACTCCATAAATCAGGCCAAGATCATAGATATTGACGGGAATTTCCGGGTCGAAGATCTCCTTCAACGCCTCGATAATCGCGTCGTACACCGCGCCGCCGGGCTGACCGGCAGCGGCCTCAACCGGCTTTTGCGCAAGGAAACCGTCGAGATAATCGCGCGTCCGCTCTGGCCGGGCGCCTTCTTCCGCATCGCTCACACGGGCGCGCGGCGGGCTTTCGACCGTTTCGACTTCCTCGATCTTGATCCTGTCATTCATCATCCGAAAATCCGTGTAACGCGTTCAATTCCCTTGACGAGCGCCGCGACATCGGCCGGCCCGTTATACACGCCAAAGCTGGCGCGCGCGGTGGCGGGGATGTTCAGTGCGTCCATCAATGGCTGGGCACAATGATGGCCCGCGCGGATCGCGACCTGTCCCTCGTCCAATATGGTGCCGACGTCGTGAGGATGCACCCCGTCGACGGCGAAGCTGACGATCCCCGCCGAATCCGCCGGGCCGAACAGCCGTACCGAATTGAGTGTGGACAGCGCATCGCGGGTTTGCGTCACCAGCGCGGATTCGTGCGCGTGGATCGCATCCAGGCCGGTCGCCTCGACATAATCGATAGCGGCATGCAGGCCGAGGACGCCGACGATATGCGGCGTACCCGCCTCGAACCGCGCGGGGGCCGGGGCATAGGTGGTACCCGCGAACGACACCTTGTCGATCATGGCACCGCCACCCTGCCATGGCGGCATGGAGTCGAGCAGCTCGGGGCGACCCCACAGCACGCCGATGCCAGTCGGGCCGTAAAGCTTGTGCCCTGAAAACACATAGAAATCGCAGCCCAGCGCCTGAACGTCGACAGCCAGACGCGGCACCGCCTGACACCCGTCGAGCAGCAGCTTTGCGCCCACGCCGTGCGCCAGATCAGCGGCGCGGCGCGCATCCAGAATGGCGCCCGTCACGTTGGACACATGCGCAAGCGCGACCAGCTTGTGCGCGGGCGTCAGCATCGCGGCCATCGCGTCAAGGTCGATCGCCTGATCGTCGGTCAGCGGCACGACGTCGATTCCAACACCAAGCCGCTCGGCGACCAACTGCCACGGCACGATGTTCGAGTGGTGCTCAAGCAGCGACAACAGAATGCGGTCGCCGGGCTTCAGATGGGTCGCAGCCCAGCTTTGCGCGACAAGGTTGATCCCCTCGGTCGCACCGCGCACGAACACGCATTCGTCCGCGCTGCCTGCGCCGATAAAGTCAGCCACGCGGCGGCGGGCGGCTTCATAGGCCAGCGTCATGTCGGCGGAGCGTTGATAGACGCCGCGATGCACCGTGGCATAGGTGGTGTCATAGGCGCGGGTGATCGCGTCGATCACGGCGCGCGGCTTTTGCGCGGTGGCTGCGGTGTCGAGATACGCCCAGCCATCGGGGATTGCCGGAAAATCGGCAAGGAGGTCGAGCGGGCGCGCGTCGGTTGCCACGGTCATGCAGCGCGCCCCTGTGGCCGGAACTTGTCAAACTTCACACTACGTGGGCCATGACTTTCCCCCTTCAGCAGCCGCGCCGGGCGCAGCGGCGGGGCGGGGCGGGGGCGGGCCATGGCGCCGCGATAGCAGGGGCCGGCGGTGTAGGACAGCATCACAGCGCCGCCGTCAGCCAGCGTTCGGCGTCCGCAGCGAATGCTTCGCGCACGGCGTCTTCGCCGATGCGGTCGATGGCGTCGGCAACGAACGCGCGGGTCAGCATCGCAGTCGCCAGCCCGTGCGGGATGCCACGCGATTTCAGGTAGAACAGCGCGCGCTTGTCCAACTCACCCACGGTCGCGCCATGCGCGCACTTCACATCGTCTGCGAAGATTTCCAGCTCGGGCTTGAGGTTTACGGTTGCCGTGCGATGCAAAAGAAGGCCGCGAAGTGACTGTTCACCATCGGTTTTCTGTGCGCCGCGTGCGACATCGACCCGCGCGGCCAGGCTGGCGGCAGAGCGATCGGCGGCGACGGCGCGCCAGTATTGACGGCTCGATCCGTCCAGCGCATCGTGCAGCACGGTGACGGCACATTCCTTGCGCTCCTCGCCGCGCGTCAGCAGTGCGCCGCCCATTTCGGCAAAGCCGCCATTGCCGGTGACGTGCAGATGGCCGTCGATCCGCGCACCCGCACCGCCGGCGCCAAGGAAGGTGCTGGCAAGGCTGGCGGCCTGTCCGATGGTCGCTTCGTCGCGCAGCGAAACGAAGCCGCTGTCCTGAAGGATGCGGACCGAGCGCATCAGGCGCGCGCCCTCTGCCAGCGTCAGCGTGGTCAGCCGGTTCGACCAGCCGGTGCCGACATAGGTTTCAACCACCGACGCCACCGCATCGCGGCCCAGTTCGATCCGGCCGGGCAGGTGGTTTTCACCGCCGGTTGAGACATGGACGATCTGAATGTTGGTAACCGCCCGCTCGGCATCCAGCGACAGGCGCCAGCCGGTGCCGGTAGTCGCGGCGGCGAGGGGGTGGGTGCTGTCGGCGCTCAACGCCTCGACCGCCACGGGGCCGGGGGTGCTGCGCGCGGCGTCGAACGCGCCGTCGACGAACACCAGCCGTGGGCCTTCGCCCTCGATCCAGAAGTCCTCGACCGGCGGCAGGACGGTCGCGCGCGGCGTGGCGCGGGCGGCCTCAAGCGCGGACAGGTCGGTCCAGCGCCACGCCTCCATCTTGTTGGTGGGCAGGTCGCTCACGCCGCGATCGCTCCATAGCCTTCGCGTTCCAGCTCCCTGGCGAGTTCCGGCCCGCCGGAACGCACGATGCGGCCGTCGGCCAGCACATGCACGAAATCGGGCTGCACATAGTCGAGCAGGCGCTGATAGTGCGTGATCAGCACGACGGCCTTGTCGGGGGCGCGCATGATGCGGTTGATCCCGTCGCCGACGATGCGAAGTGCGTCAATGTCGAGGCCGCTGTCGGTTTCGTCCAGAATGGCGATGCGCGGCGAGAGGATGCCCATCTGCACCATTTCGTTGCGCTTCTTCTCACCGCCCGAAAAGCCGACATTGACGTTGCGCTTGAGCATGTCGGCATCCATGCCGAGCGCATCGGCCTGTGCGCGGGCGAGCTTGATGAATTCGCCGCCTGACAGGGGTTCCTCACCGCGCGCGCGGCGCTGGCTGTTCAGTGCTTCGCGCAGGAAGTGCAGGTTGGAGATGCCGGGGATTTCGACCGGGTACTGGAAGCCCAGGAACAGGCCGGCGGCGGCGCGCTCATGCGGGTCCATTTCCAGCAGGTCCGCGCCGTCCAGCGCGACCGAACCGTCGGTCACGTCATAGGCGTCGCGACCGCCCAGCACATAGCCGAGCGTCGACTTGCCCGCGCCATTGGGGCCCATGATCGCGTGAACTTCGCCCGCATTGACGCTGAGCGAAAGGCCCTTGAGGATCGGCTTGCCGTCAATTTCGGCGTGGAGGTTGTTGATATTGAGCATATTTCTTTCCGTAACTGGCGTTAGCCAACCGATCCTTCGAGGCTGATTCCGAGCAGCTTTTGCGCCTCGACCGCGAACTCCATAGGAAGTTGCTGCAGCACTTCCTTGGCAAAGCCGTTGACGATCAGCGCCACCGCCGCTTCGCTGTCCAGGCCGCGTTGCTGGGCGTAGAACATCTGGTCTTCGCTGATCTTGCTGGTCGTGGCTTCATGCTCGATCTGGGCGGAGGGGTTGCGGACCTCGATATAGGGGACCGTGTGCGCGCCGCACTGGTCGCCGAGCAGCAGGCTGTCGCACTGGGTGAAGTTGCGGACGCCCTCGGCCCCCGGCGCGACGCGGACGAGGCCGCGATAGGTGTTGTCGCTGCGGCCGGCCGAAATCCCCTTGGACACGATGGTCGAGCGCGACCCCTTGCCGTTGTGGATCATCTTGGTGCCGGTATCGGCCTGTTGCCGCCCGTTGGTGACCGCGACGGAGTAGAATTCGCCGACCGAGTTCTCGCCGTTCAGCACGCAGCTGGGATATTTCCAGGTGATCGCGCTGCCGGTTTCGACCTGCGTCCACGACACCTTTGAATTGCGGCCCTGACATAAAGCGCGCTTGGTCACGAAATTATAGATGCCGCCGACGCCGTTTTCGTCGCCGGGATACCAGTTCTGAACGGTCGAATATTTGATCTCGGCGTCGTCGAGCGCGACCAGTTCGACCACGGCGGCGTGAAGCTGGTTTTCGTCGCGCATCGGCGCGGTGCAGCCCTCAAGATAGCTGACATAGCTACCCTTGTCGGCGACGATCAGCGTGCGTTCGAACTGGCCGGTGTTTTCGGCATTGATGCGGAAATAGGTCGATAATTCCATGGGGCAGCGAACGCCCTCCGGAATGTAGACGAAGGTGCCGTCGGAAAAGACCGCGCAGTTGAGCGTCGCGAAATAATTGTCGCGCATCGGCACGACCTTGCCCAGCCATTGCCGGACCAGATCGGGATATTCCTTGATCGCTTCGCTGATCGAGCGGAAGATGACGCCCGCGGCCTCAAGCTCCTTGCGGAAGGTGGTGGCGACCGAAACGCTGTCGAACACCGCGTCCACCGCGACCCGGCGTGCGCCCTCCACCCCGGCGAGCACCTTCTGCTCCTCGATCGGGATGCCCAGCTTTTCGTACACGCGCAGGATTTCGGGATCGACCTCGTCCAGGCTGTCCAGCTTGGGCTTGGCGCGCGGTTCGGCGTAGTAATAGGCGTTCTGATAGTCGATCGGCGGCACGTTGAGCTTGGCCCAGTCGGGTGCCTCCATCGTCTGCCACATGCGGAACGCCTTGAGCCGCCAGTCGAGCATCCATTCAGGCTCGCCCTTCTTGGCGGAGATGAAGCGCACCGTGTCTTCGCTCAGCCCCTTGGGTGCGAAGTCCTGCTCGATGTCGGAGCTGAAGCCCCACTCATATTTCTTGTTGGCGGCGGCCAGCGCCTCGGCGTTTCTCACGGCCATGGCGGTATCGGTCATGCTTCGGCTCCAAGGCCCACGGGTTCGGGTGCGGGCGCGTCGATAAGGTTGGACAGGGTAATGCCCGCCAGCGCGCCGCGAACGGCACCGTTGACGGCGTTCCAGTGGGGGCGAACCTCGCACGACCCTTCGATCGCGCAGTCGTGGCGGCCATTGTCGACGCATTGCGTCATGGCGATCGGCCCCTCGATCGCTTCGACAATGTCAGCAAGGGTGATGGCCGCAGGCGGGCGGGCGAGGCGAAAGCCGCCGCCGGTCCCGCGCGAGCTTTCAATCAGGCCGGCAGCCGACAGGCGGCTGACCAGTTTCTGTACCGTCGGCAGCGGCAGACCGGTTTCCGCGGCCAGCAACGTCGCGTTGAGACGCACCGACCCGCACTGGCGAGCGGCGGCGCGCATCATCACGACGGCATAATCGGCCTGGGCGGAAAGTCGCATAATCTCCCAATCGGACGGTTTTGTTCCGATTGGCATGTGGGCGCGGTGATCCCTTTGGTCAACCCCGTTCGGGCGGTGCCAGTTCGTTGAAAGCGCCAGGCGACAGCGTCATCGCCAGCACCGGGTCCATCCGCGCTGCCAGCGTGCCGGGCGTATGGCCGGTGAAGTGGCGGATTTCACGGATCATGTGCGACTGATCGTAAAAGGGTTCGGCCACGCCGCGCGGATCGGCACCCTCCGCCAGGGCCGAGGCGGCGCGCAGAGCGCGGAACTTGCGCTCCAAAAGCTTGGGCGGGGCGCCGAAATAATGGTTCACCAGCCGCACGACCTGTCGCGAGGAAAGCGGGATCGAATCGAACAGGGCCTGGACCCGCGGGACTTCGCTTTCGGCAAGCCAGGCGCGGACCGCTTCGCACAAACGCACATGTTCGGGCGGGACAGGGCGGGCGCGCTCAATCAGAAAGCTTTCGCTAGCGGCGATCATGTCCGGCAGCGTTGTCAGACCCCTGAGCTGGTCCAGCAGGGCAGCCGCGCGCGGGCCGAACAATGCGATCCCGTCGGTGACATGATCCGCCCGTTCATGCGCCGGGATGCCGATCAGCGATCCCCATCCCACGGGGCTGAGCGCAATGCCGAAACAATGAAACGGTCCTTCGACGCGGTAGGGCGCGGCCCCGGTCCCCGGCCCGTTGATCATCACCGGGCAGGATGGTTCGACATGCCCCTGCGGAAAACGCAGTTCCCCCGAACCGCGCAGCATGAACCGGATCTGGCCGACATCGGCCCTTTCAATCCCCTCAACTACCGGCTCATCCGAGCGGTAGAGATAGAAGATCGTGACGAGCGACGCCACCGCTGGCGGTGGCGGCAGGAACTCAAGATGCATTCGACACAAATTCCCCCCGACCGATCAGGTTTCGATTGCCCCCCGAGCACCGAATCGGTCACTGGTTAATTTATGATATATCTGTGGGTGACCGGAAAGGGTCATTTGTAACTTATTATTGCGCTTCTATGCTGAGCGCGAAAAAATAGGGCGGCCACCCATTTAAGGGTAACCGCCCCAAAATAAGAAGTTCCCGCGAAGGAACCTCTCGGGTCGCAGCCGCCGGGTTAAAGGGATCGGCGAGGCCGGTCTTGTATGAAAATGACATGCGCGCGCGGTTCCAGGCACATGTTGCCGCCCCGCATTTGTCGGGGCGGCAATTTCAGTCGCGTTACGCGCGGCGGAACACGCCGCAGGCGATCCGCCCGCCGCTGTTGCCCGATGGATCGGTCTTCATGTCGTCGGGCCCGGCGTGGATCATCATCGCGGAGCCATCACCATCGAACAGACCGTCAAACGTGCCGCCCGGCAGCGTGAAGGTCAGCGTGCCGCGGCCATCGCTCTGTACGTCGAGATTTGGGGCGTCACCGGCATGAGGACCGGCAGGGTTTTCCATGCCGTGCTGGCGCGTGGTCGGGTTCCAGTGCCCGCCCGCTGTTTCAAAGGTCGGCGCTTCGCACCGGCCGACGGTGTGGACATGGGCGCCGTGCATGCCGGGGGGCATGTTGCGCCCTTCGACGACGAGGCGAATGTCGCCGCCCACGGCGGTCGCGGTTGCGCGACCGACCGACTGGCCATTTGCGGTAATCAGGTCGGCGACGGCCGTCTGATCGCCGCCGCCGGCACCGCCGCCGGTCATTGCACAGGCGCCAAGCATCAGCGCGCCCATTGCCGTCGCTGCCATCATAATCCGCATCAAATCCTCCTGTCGCATTCTCGAAAGACGAATGCCCCGTGACCGTCAGGGTTCCAACCCCCTGCTTGACGCTGGGCCATGTGCGAACGATAGTGGTAACAACTGAAACCACATTGCCGGAGGATGCTGTCATGGCGCATATGGACGTGAACCCCCTGGGCCTGGACGGGTTCGAGTTTTGCGAGTTCACCTCGCCCGATCCCGCGCGCATGGCGGCTCAGCTGGAACAGATGGGTTTCGTCGCGGCATCGACGCATCCGACCCGCGATGTGGTGCGGTACAAGCAGGGACGCATCAACCTGCTGCTCAACCGTATGACCGATGGTCATGCGGCGGATTTTCACGCGGCGCACGGGCCGTCGGCAGCGGGCATGGCGTTCCGCGTGCAGGACGCGAAGGCGGCATTCGACAATGCGGTGGCGCGCGGCGCCAAGCCCGCTGACGCATCGCGCGGGGCGCTGGGCACCGGTTATGCGCTGGAGGGGATCGGCGGGTCGATGCTGTACCTGATCGACCGGCATGGCGAGCGCGGCAGCCTGTATGACGACTGGAACGCTGTCCCCGGCGCGGAGGAAGCGGAGCGGGAAAACTCGGTCGGTCTCGACCTGCTCGACCACCTGACCCACAATGTCCGGCGCGGGCAGATGCGGGTATGGGCGGAGTTCTACAATCGCATCTTCAATTTCGAAGAACAGAAGTATTTCGACATCAAGGGCAAGGCGACCGGCCTGTTCAGCCAGGCGATGATCGCGCCCGACAAGGCGATCCGCATCCCCCTGAACGAAAGCCAGGACGACAAGAGCCAGATCGAGGAATTCATCCGCGATTATAATGGCGAGGGTATCCAGCATCTGGCCTTCACCACCGACAATATTTACGAAACTGTCGAAAAGCTGCGCGCACGTGGCGTCCGGTTGCAGGACACGATCGAGACCTATTACGAGCTGGTCGACAAGCGCGTACCGGGGCACGGCGAGGATCTGGAGCGTCTGAAGAAGAACCGTATCCTGATCGATGGCGATACCGGGGATGAGGGCATCCTGCTCCAGATCTTTACCGAGAATATGTTCGGGCCGATCTTTTTCGAGATCATTCAGCGCAAGGGCAATGAAGGGTTCGGCAACGGCAATTTTCAGGCGTTGTACGAATCGATCGAGCTGGATCAAATCCGGCGCGGCGTGATCACGGTCGACGAGTGATCGAAGGTCGAAGCCCTGGCTTCGGCCAAGATGCAGCGCGGAGGCGCTGTCGTCGACCGGCCGGCACGGCAAGCCGGGCCGGGTCCGACGCCCGGCGGATGGAGAGAGACAATGCAGCAGGACGAAAGCGCCCGGTACATTCCCGGTTTCGGCAACCATGTCTCGACCGAGGCGGTGGCGGGTGCGCTGCCGGTCGGGCGCAACAGTCCGCAGCATCCCGCCTTCGGCCTATATGCCGAGCAGCTGTCCGGCACTGCCTTTACCGCGCCCCGGCATGAGAATCGGCGGTCGTGGCTGTATCGACTGCGCCCCACCGCCGAGCATCCGCCGTTCGTGCGATACGAAGGCGCGGCGAAGTTCGCGCCGGGCACCGACGATGCGCCGCTTGCCCCCAATCGCCTGCGCTGGGACCCGCAGCCGATGCCGGAGGCGCCGGTCGACCTGATCGACGGGATGGTCACGATGATGGCCAATCGCGATCCCGCCAGTCTGGAAGGGGTCGCGCTGCACGTCTATGCCGCCAATCGCGACATGGATGCGCGGGTGTTCCAGAATGCTGATGGCGAGATGCTGTTCCTGCCCGAACAGGGGCGACTGACGCTGTTGACCGAGATGGGGCGGATCGATGTGGCGCCGGGACAGGTGGCGCTGGTGCCGCGCGGCGTGCGGTTTCGCGCACTGCTGCCCGATGGCGCGGCGCGGGGTTATGTCGCGGAAAATCACGGCAGCCTGTTCCGCCTGCCCGATCTGGGGCCGATCGGCGCCAATGGACTGGCCAACCCGCGCGATTTCGAAACGCCGGTCGCGTGGTTCGAGGACCGGGACCAGGCGGTCGAGGTGGTGCAGAAGTTCATGGGCTCGCTGTGGACGACGACGCTGGATCACAGCCCGCTGGACGTGGTGGCGTGGCACGGCAATCTGGCGCCGTGGCGGTACGACCTGTCGCGGTTCAACACCATGAATACCGTCAGTTTCGACCATCCCGACCCGTCGATCTTTACCGTGCTGACGTCGCCCAGCGATGTGCCGGGGCGGGCAAATGCCGATTTCGTGATCTTTCCGCCGCGCTGGATGGTGGCGGAGGACACGTTCCGCCCGCCATGGTTCCACCGCAACGTCATGTCGGAAGCGATGGGCCTGATCCACGGTGCCTATGACGCGAAGGCGGAGGGGTTCCGCCCCGGTGGCATCAGCCTGCACAATCTGATGGCGGGTCATGGCCCCGATCTGGCGACATGGGAAAAGGCAAGCGCCGCGGAGCTGAAGCCGCACCGGATCGACGGGACGATGGCGTTCATGCTGGAAAGCTGCTGGCCCTATCGCCCGACCGCGCACGCGCTGGCGACGGCGCAGCCCGATTATGACGCGGCGTGGCGCGACTTTCCCAAGGCGAAGCTGCCGGAATGAGTGATGCGCCGGCGAATGGCCGTGTCTTTGCGACCCCGGCGGGTGTGACGCTGGCGCCGGTCGAGGCGATCGCCGACGGAGCAGCGCGCAATTTCGTACTGCAATTGCGTGCGGGCCGCTTTCATGGCTTCGTCGTGCGGCGGGGGGATGGCGTCGTCGGCTATGTCGACCGGTGCCCGCATATGGGCGTGCCGCTGGCGCAGCAGCTGGACGATTACCTGTCGCCCGACGGTGCGCGCATCGTGTGCGCGTGGCACGGCGCGGTTTTTCGCTTGGAGGACGGCGAGTGTCTGGGCGGCCCTTGCCCCGGCACACGGCTGACGCCCTGGCCGGTCATGGTGCAGGACGGCAAGATCGTTACCGCCTGAGCCCCCGCACGATCCGCGCGGCCAGACCGGGGCCGTGATAGACCAGCGCCGAATAAAGCTGAACCAGACTGGCCCCCGCATCCAGCCGCCGCTGCGCCTCATCCGCCGAATCGATGCCGCCGGCGGAAATCAGCGGCATCTGTCCGCCGGTCGCTGCCCGCGCCGCGACCAGCATCTGGCGCGCGCGCTCCGCCAGCGGCTTGCCCGACAGGCCGCCCGCTTCGCCCGCATGGGGGGAGCGCAAGCTGTCGCGGCGGGCGATGGTGGTGTTCGACACGATCAGCGCGTCGACGCCGTGGTCGATGGCCGCGCGCGCGACGACATCCAGCGCGGCGGTGTCGAGGTCGGGGGCGATTTTCAGGAACAGCGGCACCCGCTCACCCCCCGCACGCCGCGCATCGTCGCTGGCGGAGAGCAGCTCGCCCAGCGCAGGTTGCGATTGCAGGTCGCGCAGGCCGGGCGTGTTGGGGGAGCTGATATTGATCGTCACATAATCGGCGAGCGGCGCGACGCGCGTGACGGCGTGCGCGTAATCGGCGACGCGATCGTCCGAATCCTTGTTTGCGCCGACATTGATGCCGACGATGCCGTGGCGACGGCGCGCGGCGGCGATGCGGGGCAGAGCGGCTTCGATGCCACCATTGTTGAAGCCCATGCGATTGACGACGGCCTCATCCTCCACCAGCCGGAACAGACGCGGCTTGGGATTGCCCGCTTGCGGGCGCGGGGTGAGGGTGCCGACCTCGACAAAGCCGAAGCCGAGGCCGAGGAAACCGTCAATCGCCTCCGCATCCTTGTCCACCCCGGCGGCGAGGCCAACGGGGTTGGGGAAATCCAGACCCGCGATCCGCACCGGCTTTCCCTTTGGCCGCATGGCCAGCGGCGTGCCCGCCTTGCCCCAGGTGGCAAGTGCGCGGATGGTCAGGCGATGCGCCTGTTCGGGATCGAGTGCGAACAGCGCGGGGCGATAGAAGGGAGCGGCCATGATGATGCTCCCTGCCAGCGGCTTATCCGCGCGTCAAAGTGTCACCACGGGTTGATTTGCCGCGCCGCATCGGGTTTCGGGGGAGCAACGGGCACCCATTTGCCGATTCAGGAATTGAAATGAGCGAGCTTCAGACACTTCAGGCCGACCTGCTCGCGCGCGTCGATGCCGCCGACAGCGCCGAGGCGGTCGAGACGATCCGCGTCGAGGCGCTGGGCAAGCAGGGGCGCATCACCGCGCTCCTGAAATCGCTGGGCGCGATGACGCCCGAAGAGCGTCAGGTCGAAGGGCCGGCGATCCATGGCCTGCGCGAAGCGGTGACGAACGCCATCGGCGCGCGCAAGGCGGCGCTGGAGCGCGCAGCGCTCGACGCGCGGCTGGCGGCGGAAACGCTGGACATGACGCTGCCCGCATCGGGCGTACCGGCGGGCACGGTGCATCCGGTCAGCCAGGTCATGGACGAGCTGGCCGAGATTTTCGCCGATCTGGGCTTTGCCGTGGCGGCCGGACCGGAGATCGAGGACGACTGGCACAATTTCTCCGCGCTCAACATTCCTGAGACACATCCGGCGCGGGCGATGCACGACACCTTCTATTTCCCCGATGAGGGGGAAAAGCGGATGCTGCTTCGCACCCATACCTCCCCCGTGCAGATCCGCACGATGATGAAGGACAAGCCGCCCATTCGCATCATCGCGCCGGGCCGGGTCTATCGCAGCGACAGCGACGCCACGCACACGCCGATGTTCCACCAGATCGAGGGGCTGGTCATCGACCGGGGCATCACCCTTGGCCATCTGAAATGGACGCTGGAGACGTTTCTGAAGGCGTTTTTCGAGCGGGACGACATCGTGCTGCGGCTGCGCGCCAGCTATTTCCCGTTCACTGAGCCGTCGGTGGAGGTCGATGTCGGCTATTCGATCGTCAAGGGAAAGCGCGTGATCGGCGGGTCCGAAGGCTGGATGGAAGTGCTGGGCAGCGGCATGGTCCATCGCAAGGTGATCGAGGCGTGCGGGCTGGACCCGAACGAATGGCAGGGATTTGCGTTCGGCACCGGCGTCGACCGGCTGGCGATGCTCAAATACGGCATGGACGACCTGCGCCCCTTCTTCGACGGCGACCTTCGCTGGCTGCGCCATTACGGCTTTGCCGCGCTCGACGTGCCGACCCTGTCGGGCGGCGTCGGCGTTTCGGCCTGAACGACATTCCCAGGAAAGCATATCCATGAAGTTCACGCTGAGCTGGCTGAAGGATCACCTTGATACCGAAGCCGATCTCGACACGATTCTGACGACGTTGACGCGCATCGGCCTTGAGGTCGAAGGCGTCGAGAACCCGGCCGAGCGGCTGGCGGGCTTTCGCGTCGCGCGCGTGCTGACCGCCGAACGCCATCCGCAGGCCGACAAGTTGCAGGTGCTGTCGGTGGAAACCGGCGACGGCGCGCCGTTACAGGTGGTGTGCGGTGCGCCCAATGCCCGCGCGGGGCTGGTCGGGGTGCTGGGCACGCCGGGTGCGGTGGTGCCGTCCAATGGCATGCAGCTGCGTGTGTCGGCCATTCGCGGTGTCGAATCGAACGGCATGATGTGTTCCAGCCGCGAGCTGGAACTGGGCGACGATCATGACGGCATCATCGAACTGCCCGCCGATGCACCCGTCGGCACCGGCTTTGCCGATTATGCCGGTATGGACGATCCGGTCATCGACGTGTCGATCACCCCGAACCGCCAGGATTGCATGGGCGTGCGCGGCATTGCCCGCGATCTGGCCGCGGCAGGCCTTGGCACGCTGAAGCCGCTGTCGGTCGAGCCGGTCGCGGGCGAGGGCGAGGGACCGTCGGTTTCGATCGAGGACGAGGGCGGCTGCCCCGCCTTTTTCGCACAGAATGTGTCGGGCGTGACCAATGGCGCGGCGCCCGAATGGATGCAGCGCCGGTTGAAGGCGATCGGGCAGAAGCCGATTTCGGCGCTGGTCGACATCACCAATTACGTGATGTTCGACCTGGGCCGCCCGCTGCACGTCTATGACCGGGCCAAGCTGTCGGGCGGGCTGGTCGCGCGCGCGGCGCGGGCGGGGGAGCAGGTGCTGGCGCTGAACGGCAAGACCTATTCGCTGGATGCGGGCATGACGGTGATTGCCGACGACGCCCATGTCCACGACATTGGCGGCATCATGGGCGGCGAGGATTCGGGCGTTACCGAAACCACCACCGACGTGCTGATCGAATGCGCCTATTTCACGCCGGAGGCGATTGCGCGTACCGGCCAGCGGCTGAACCTGACCAGCGATGCGCGCGGGCGGTTCGAACGCGGCGTGGACCCCGCGTTCCTTGAGGACGGGCTGGCCATTGCCACGCGGATGGTGATGGACCTGTGCGGCGGCCGCGCCAGCGGCGTGACGCGCGCGGGACAGCCGCCGGTCGAGATGGGGAGCTTTACCTATGACCCCGCGCTTGCCGAGACGCTGGGTGGGTTGGCGGTTGCGCCGGACCAGCAGCGGGCGATCCTGATCGCGCTGGGCTTCACCGTCAGCGACGACTGGCAGGTGACCCCGCCGACATGGCGCCGCGATGTCGACGGCCCGGCCGATCTGGTCGAGGAAGTGATCCGGATCGAGGGGCTGGACAATGTCCCCTCCACCCCGCTGCCGCGTGCCGAGGGTGTGGCGCTGCCGACCGCAACGCCGGAGCAGCGGACCGAGCGCCGCCTGCGCCGCGCCGCCGCCGCGCGCGGTTTGAACGAGGCGGTGACGTGGAGCTTCATCTCCGAGAAGCAGGCCGCGGTGTTCGGGGGCGGCGCATGGACGCTGGCCAACCCGATCAGCGAGGACATGAAGGTCATGCGCCCGTCGCTGCTGCCCGGCCTTTTGGCGGCGGCGCAGCGCAACCTGAGCCGGGGCGCGACCAGCGTGCGCCTGTTCGAACTGGGCCGTCGTTACCTGGCCGATGGGGAGCGCGCGACGCTGGCGGTGCTGCTGGCGGGCGAGCGTTCGCCGCGCGAATGGCAGGGCGGCAAGGCACAGCCCTTCGACGCCTATGACGCCAAGGCGGAGGCGCTGGCGCTGCTGGAAGCGGCGGGCGCGCCGGTCGGCAATGTCAGCGTGATGGGCGACGCGGGCGAGGCATGGCATCCCGGCCAGTCGGGCACGCTGCGGCTGGGGCCCAAGACGGTGCTGGCGGCATTCGGCATGGTGCATCCGCTGGTGGCGCAGGCATTCGACCTGAGCGGCCCGGTCGCAGCGGTCGAGCTTTACCCCGATGCGATCCCCGCGCGGCGGTCCAGCGGTTTCATGCGCCCGGCCTTTGCGCCGCCCGCATTGCAGCCGGTGCGCCGCGACTTCGCGTTTGTCGTGCCCGCCACACTGGCCGCCGACCAGCTGGTGCGCGCGGTGCGCGGCGCCGACAAGGCGGCGATCGTCGATGCGCGCATCTTCGACCAGTTCACTGGCGCAAGTGTGGGTGAGGGGCTGAAAAGCCTGGCGGTCGAAGTCGTTCTGCAACCGGGCGAAAAGAGCTTCACCGATGCCGAGCTGAAGGCGGTGGCGGACAAGGTGGTGGCGGCCGCACGCAAGCTGGGCGCGGTTTTGCGGGGGTAGAGGGGAGGACACTGGCGCGGGCCGGTATGCGCGCGCCAGTGGGATTGTTCAGTTCATGCGGGACCGTTCACGGCTCAACGGCCCTAAGCATATATCCGGGGTGAACCCCCGAATCCGTTATGACAATATCCTGGCCCCCGCCGGGAGGTGGCGGCCCCTTGCCGTCCTGTCGAACCAATTGGCCCGAAATACATTTGTCGGGTCCCGATGCCCCGAACCCGTCAATTCGGATACCGATCCGACCATGGATGCCCGTACTCATGTCGGAAAAGATAACGCTGCGATCGGCTGATATTTCGCCGCAAAGCGTAAGATGTTTTCCGAGAAACCCCTCCAGGTCGCTGCGCACCGCTACGATGTTGGCTGGGGTGGGATCTGCGAGTTGGGCAAAAGCGACAAACAGGAAGGCGAACATCTATGCTTCTCCGCTTGCGGGGAGTGGATGCAGCCTGCTTCTTTACAGGTTGATCGTGCCCGCTGAAACGAAAAAGGGCCGCCCGGAAGCCGCCCTTTTCGTGTGTCACTCGCCCCGGTTCAGGGCGGGATCGGGTTCCAGCAGGCGGTGCAGGTGCACCACCACATATTTCATTTCCGCATCATCCACCGTGCGCTGCGCGGCGGCGCGCCATGCCTTTTCGGCTCTGGCGTAATCGGGGAACACGCCAACCATGTCGATGGCCGACAGGTCGGTGAAGTCGAGGGTCATCGGGTCGCTCACGCGGCCGCCGAAGACAAGGTGAAGCTTGCTCATTCGCCAAGATCCCGGTGCTGTGAAACGCCCGCTCGGCTGGCGGGCCTTGAGGGGTCAGCGCATAGCGGACTGCGCCAAATCCTCAAGGCCGCCCTGTCATTTCTCAGACGCCGGTCTTGGCACCTTCGCGCGCGGCCTTGGCGACATTACCGAGCACGGTGGCGGCCCGGTCCTTTGCACCCTGCTTGTCGGGCATCAGCGATTCGATTTCCTGCTTGCCGGCATCCCGCGCGCTGCGGGCAGCGGCGGCGGCACCGTCGGTCAGTCGCTTGCCGATAGGGCCGAGCGTCTGGCGCTCCTTTTCCGTGCGCGGCAGCAGCGCGCCGATCGCGACACCGATCGCCGCACCGCCGACCAGCGCGGCCAGCGGGCTGGATTCGATGCCGGTCGCGGTCTTGTGCGCCGCCTTTGACGCGGTGTTGCGGGTCGTGTCGATCGCGTGGGTCGCGGCGCCACGGGTGCTGTCCACTGCATGAGTCGCAGCTTCGCGAGTGCGCTGGGTCAGGCTGGGGTTCTGCGCTTCGTTCATGATGGGTGTCCTTCGGCCAATTCGATGTCGGTAATGTTGGGGTCGGTGGCGTCGTCGTGCCGTTTGCCGCGAAACAGTCGGAACAATGGCTTGCCCGCCACCAGCAGAAGCACGCCGCCCGCGATCGAGCCGGCAAGCGCAGGACGCGCCCGGACCGTTTCGATCGTCTGTTCGGTGGCGACCAGTGCCCTTGCCTGGGCGGTCTCCACCGCGGCCATCGCCTTTGCCTGCGCGGTTTCGACCGCGTCGTTGATCAGCGTGGAGGGGGCAAGGCGCTGCTTCAGCCGTGCGGCGTTGTTCAGCGTGGCGGCGCGGGCGGCATCCGCCTCCCGACGATATTGGGTGGAGCGCATCAGCTTTCCTCGCCAAGCGGTCGCGCGGCACGGCGCAGCCGCCCGATGGCGACCATGCCGATGATGCTAGCGATCAGGAGTGTGGCGACGACCACGATCAGCGTCGCCCAACCGGGCCCGACCGCCGGTGCCAGTGTCAGCACCAGTCCGACCAGCAGGGCGACGACCGCCGCCTGAACCAGTCCGGCGGCGGCGAGGGCAAGGCCGACGCCGATCCCGGCATCGCCGCCGCGCTCGCCGGCCAGCGCCTTGTAATAGGCGGTTTCCGCCCTGGCCCAGCGTTTGGCGTCGTCGACCGTCTGCATCGCCAGTTCGGCAATGCCCGGTTGCCCGGCTCGATGCTGCTCCATCCCCTGTTGTTCCACGGCGATCAGGTCGTCATCGTCGTGGTGGTGCCACCAACGGTCGTCGCACCGCCGGTTGCCGCAGGGGGGCGGGCGGTCGAAACGGTGGAGCCACCGGTCGTCGCGGTGTCGTCAGTCGGCTCGACACCGGCCTTGACCACGCGTGCAATCACGAAGCCGAGCGCGGCGGCGGTGCCGATGGCGATGGCGGGGCTTTTGCGAACGAAACCGCGAACGTCCTCAAGCAGTTCGTCGATGTCCTTCTGGTCGATCTGCGAAGCGAAGCCGCCCAGCGACTGGGCCGCCGAACGCGCATAATCGCCATATTGCGAGCCGAGCTTCTCGTCGACCTGTCCGGCGGCATCTTCCATCATCCGGGCGAGGTCGTTGATCGCGCCGGTTGCCTTGGCCTTGCCGTCGCCAGCAAAGGCGCGCGCCTTGTCGGCGGCCTGGGTGCCGATCTTGCCCGCTTCGGCCTTGATCGTGTCCTTGGTCGAACGCGACGTGTCGGTCGAGGTCGACCCGGGCGAGGACGCGGGTTCGAAGTTTACCGTGCCCGTATCGCCGCCCAGCGGCGCGGCCGGTTCGAAACTGGTCTGGGGCATCGGCGTGGTCGTGCCGGTGTTGTTCTGGTCAGCCATTTGAAATCCCTCCGTGGTTTGCCGAACAACCGCAGCGCGCGGCGCGGGTTCCATAGAATAGTTCGCGATCCGCGGTTTGCGCGAGCGCAGCGAAGCCTTTAAGGGCGGCGCCGATCCGCGCGCACCCAGATTAGGGAGACCGTTACGTGACCGCAATCATCGACCTTCACGCCCGCCAGATCCTCGACAGCCGGGGGAACCCGACCGTTGAGGTCGATGTGCTGCTTGAAGATGGCAGCTTTGGCCGGGCGGCAGTGCCGTCGGGCGCTTCGACCGGCGCGCATGAAGCCGTGGAACGCCGCGACGGGGACAAGTCCCGCTGGATGGGCAAGGGCGTGACCGAAGCGGTTGAGGCCGTGAACAGCGAAATCGCCGAAGCGGTGCTGGGCATGGACGCCGAGGATCAGGTCGATGTCGATCAGGCGATGATCGAACTGGATGGCACCGCCAACAAGGGTCGCATCGGCGCCAACGCCATTCTCGGCGTCAGCCTGGCCGTGGCCAAGGCGGCGGCGGATGCGCGCGGCCTGCCGCTGTATCGCTATGTCGGCGGGGTCGGCGCGCTGACGCTGCCGGTGCCGATGATGAACATCGTGAACGGCGGCGCCCATGCCGACAACCCGATCGATTTCCAGGAATTCATGATCATGCCCGTGGGCGCCGAAAGCCTGAGCGAGGCGGTGCGTTGCGGTGCGGAGATTTTTCACACGCTGAAGAAGGCGCTGTCGGACAAGGGGCTGAACACCTCGGTCGGGGATGAGGGCGGCTTTGCCCCCAATCTTGCCAGCGCGCCCGACGCGCTCGACTTCATCATGCAGTCGATCGAAAAGGCCGGGTACAAGCCGGGCGAAGACGTGATGCTGGCGCTGGACTGTGCCGCGACCGAATTCTTCAAGGACGGCGCCTATCACCTGGACGGCGAGGGCCGCGTTCTGTCGCCGACTGAAATGGCCGCGTATCTGGGCGAGTTGTGCGACCGTTACCCCATCATGTCGATCGAAGACGGCATGAGCGAGGATGATTTCGAAGGCTGGAAGGCGCTGACCGACCTGTTGGGCAAGCGGGTGCAGATTGTCGGCGACGACCTGTTCGTGACCAACCCGGCACGCCTGTCCGACGGGATCAAGCGCGGGCTGGCCAACTCGCTGCTGGTCAAGGTCAACCAGGTCGGCACGCTTTCGGAAACGCTCGAGGCGGTCAGCATGGCCCAGCGCGCAGGCTATACCGCCGTCATGTCGCACCGTTCGGGCGAGACCGAGGACGCGACGATCGCCGATCTGGCGGTCGCCACCAACTGTGGTCAGATCAAGACCGGCAGCCTGGCGCGTTCGGACCGGTTGGCCAAGTACAACCAGCTGATCCGTATCGAGGAAGAGCTGGGCGACGTGGCGCGCTATGCCGGTCGGGATGTGCTGCGAAACGCCTGATTTCGCGCTTGATTGCGGCGGTGTTCGCGTCGATATTGCCAATCGATGCGAACGCCGCCTAAAAACCGTCTGACCCCCATGCTGCAAAGCGCCGGCATCCCGGCGCTTGCGATCATTTTCATGGGCTTTTTCGGTTATTATGCGGTGATGGGGCCGAATGGCGTGCTTCGTTATCGTGAATATACGCGCACCCATGCCATCCGGGAGGCGGAATATGCCCGGCTGGACAAGAAGCGCGCCGCGCTTCGCAACCAGGTTGCGCTGCTGGACCCCAAGCGTGGGGCCAATCCCGACATGGTCGACGAACTGGTGCGCCGCGAACTGAACGTCGCGCATCCCGACGAGATCATCGTTCCGCTGAACTGACACGCTATGCGGTGGACGTTCGGCGCCGGGCCGCATAGATGGGTCGCGTGAACCTGTTGCCGATCCTTTACGCACTGCTTGCCGCGCTGACCGGGCTTTCGCTTGGCGGTGTGGAGGATGCGCGTGCCAGTCGGCCGGCGGTGTCGGCGGCAATCGCGGTCGCACGGCAGGTTGCCGCATCCACGATCGAGGCGTCGCGGATCGTTGCGACGTTCCGGCCCGCGCCGGTGGCACCGCGCGAACTGAACGGCACCGCGCTGTCGCTGGTGGCGACGCCGCTGGACCGGATGCCCGCGCGCCGTCGCGAATAGCTGGATTGGCAGCGGGGGAACCCGCGCATCCGATCCGCATTTCTCCATTCGTTACGCTTCCGTCCGTGCGCGCATCGCAGCCGTCGGGGGCCATTGCATAGACAGGATTTCCCATGTTCGGCGGCCTTGCCAAGACCTTTTTCGGCTCCTCCAACGACCGCTATGTCAAATCGCTGGGCGGTATCGTTGCCAAGATCAACGGCTTTGAACCGACGATCCAGGCGCTGAGCGACGACGAGCTGAAGCAGCAGACGGTGCGCTTTCGCGAGCGGCTGGCCAATGGCGAAAAGCTCGACAATCTGCTGCCCGAAGCATTTGCGACCGTGCGTGAAGCGTCGCGGCGCGTGCTGGGCATGCGCCATTTCGACGTTCAGATGGTTGGCGGTATCGTTCTGCATCGCGGCGAAATCGCCGAAATGCGGACCGGTGAGGGCAAGACGCTGGTGGCGACGCTGGCCACCTATCTCAACGCGCTGACCGGCGACGGCGTCCATGTCATCACCGTCAACGATTACCTCGCGCGCCGCGACGCGGAGGAGATGGGGCGGCTGTACGGTTTCCTGGGTCTGACCACTGGGGTAATCGTGCCGAATGTTGCCGATCATGAGCGCCGCGACGCTTATGCCGCCGACATCACCTATGGCACGAACAACGAGTTCGGCTTCGATTACCTGCGCGACAACATGAAATATGAGCGCGCGTCGATGGTACAGCGCCCGTTTTCGTTCGCGATCGTCGACGAGGTCGACTCGATCCTGATCGACGAAGCGCGGACGCCGCTGATCATTTCCGGTCCGACCGACGACAAGTCCGACCTGTATCTGGGCGTCGACGCCATCGTGAAGCAGCTGTCGCCCGACGATTACGAGAAGGACGAAAAGCAGAAGTCGATCGTCCTGACCGAGGACGGCACCGAAAAGGCCGAGCGGCTGCTTGAGGCTGCCGGGCTGCTGCAAGGTGCAAACCTGTATGATTTCGAAAATACGCAGGTGGTCCACCACCTGAACCAGTCGCTGCGCGCCAATGCGATGTTCAAGCGCGACATCGATTACATCGTGAAGGAAGGCAAGGTCGTCATCATCGACGAGTTTACCGGCCGCATGATGGACGGGCGCCGCTGGTCCGATGGCTTGCACCAGGCGGTGGAAGCCAAGGAAGGCGTGACGATCGAGCCGGAGAATCAGACGCTCGCCTCGATCACCTTCCAGAATTATTTCCGCATGTATCCCAAGCTGTCGGGCATGACCGGCACCGCGGCGACCGAAGCGGCCGAATTCTACGACATCTACAAGATGAACGTCGTGTCGATCCCCACCAACGTGCCGGTGCAGCGCGTGGATGAGGAGGACCAGTTCTACAAGACGTTGCAGGACAAGTTCATCGCGATCGCGCAAGGCATCAAGGAAAAGGCCGAAAAGGGCCAGCCGGTGCTGGTCGGCACGGTTTCGATCGAGAAGTCGGAACTGCTGAGCGAATATCTCGAAAAGGAAGGCGTGCCGCACAAGGTGCTGAACGCGCGCTATCACGAGATGGAAGCGCATATCGTGGCGCAGGCGGGCCGTCTGGGCGCGGTCACCATCGCCACCAACATGGCCGGTCGCGGTACCGACATCAAACTGGGCGGCAATCTGGAATTCCGCGTCGCCGACGAACTGGCCGGCGTGCCCGAAGGGCCGGAGCGCGAAGCCGGCATTGCCCGTATCCGTGAGGAGATCGAGGCCGAGCGTCAGCAGGTGCTGGCCGCCGGTGGTCTGTTCGTGCTGGGCACCGAGCGGCACGAAAGCCGCCGTATCGACAACCAGCTGCGCGGCCGTTCGGGGCGTCAGGGCGATCCGGGCCTCAGCCGTTTCTACCTCAGCCTCGACGACGATCTGCTGCGTATTTTCGGCCCGGACACGATGTTCGCCAAGATGATGCGCTCCAACATCGCGGATGGCGAGGCGATCGGCAGCAAGTGGCTGACCAAGGCGATCGAAACCGCGCAAAAGAAGGTCGAGGCGCGCAACTACGACATCCGCAAGCAGGTGGTCGAATATGACAACGTCATGAACGATCAGCGCAAGGTCATCTATGAACAGCGCGCCGACATCATGGATGCAGAAGCGGTGGGCGATGTCGTGGCCGATATGCGCGCGGAAACGGTCAACGCGCTGGTCGGCGAGGCCGTGCCGCCCAACAGCTATCCCGAACAATGGGATGTCGAGGGGCTGAAGGCACGCGTTGCCGAGATGCTGAACGTCGACGCGCCGGTCGATCAATGGATCGCCGAGCAGGACGGGCTGGAAGCGGAGGATATCGAAACCCGCATCCGCGAGGCCGCCGATCAGCTGATCGCGGACAAGGCCAAGGATCTGGATCCCGAAACCTGGGTCGGGATCGAAAAGTCGATCCTGCTTCAAAATCTGGATCACCACTGGAAAGAGCATCTGGCGATGCTCGACGCGCTGCGTCAGGTCATCCACCTGCGCGCCTATGCGCAGAAGACGCCGATCAACGAGTATAAGCAGGAAGCGTTCGGCCTGTTCGAACGGATGCTGGCTAGCATCCGCGACGACGTGACCCGCACCTTTGCCTATGCCCAGTTCCAGATGCAGGCCCCGCCGCCGCTGCCCGAACTGCCCGATTTCCTGACGCACCATTTCGACCCGCTGACCGGCGAGGACGACAGCTATGATCAGGACGGGTCGGCCGGCGTGATCCCGCCGTTCCAGATTCCGCAACCCGGTGGTGAGGCGCTGGGCGACGATCCGGCCAGCTGGGAAGGGCGCGTCAGTCGCAATGCCACCTGCCCGTGCGGGTCGGGGCGCAAGTACAAGCATTGCCACGGCGCACTGGTCGCCTGATCCGGCGCGATGCTCTTTCCTTCGTCGTTGCGGCGGGTTAACACCGTCGCAACGGCGCGGGAGATGGCATGACGGGGGCAGATGCGGCACGCGGGCGGTTGAGCGACGATCTGGCGCTGGTCGGCGGTGGCGACCGCGCGGCGCTTGCCCGCGTTTATGATCGAACGTCGGCCAAGCTGTTCGGCGTCGTGCTGCGGGTGCTGCACGACCGTGAGGCGGCAGAGGACGTGCTTCAGGAAGTCTATCTGAAGATCTGGAAGCGCGCGGCCAGTTTCGACCGCGACCGTGCCAGCCCGATCACCTGGATGGCGACCATTGCGCGCAACAGCGCCATCGACATGCGCCGGTCGCGCGAACGGCGGCAGGAAGAGCCGGACAGCTTGATCCAGATGACCGCCGACGACGTAGCTGCCGATGAAATGATACGCGATCACGACGAACGGATGCAGCTTGCGACGTGCATGGGTGAACTGGAAGAGCATCAACGCCAGTTCATCCGTTCGGCATTTTTCGACGGCTTCACCTATGCCGAACTGGCTGAGCGGGCGACGGTGCCGCTGGGCACGATGAAAAGCTGGATCCGGCGCGGGCTGGAACGGTTGCGGCGGTGCCTCGATGGCGAGTGAACCCCCCGTGGCCGAGGGCCCCGACCTGCTGGCCGCCGAACTGGTGCTGGGCCTGCTGCCCGCCGACGAACGCGCGCAGGCAGAGGCGTTGCGTGAGCGTGACCCCGCGTTCGACGCGGCGGTGATTGCGTGGGAGGGGCGGCTGGCCCCGCTTTACGACGAGATCGCCGAAGTCGCGCCCGATCCCGCGTTGTGGTCGCGGATCGAGGCGCGTCTGCCGGCGGTCGCGGCCAATGACGACGTGCCAGCCAGCGCGTTGCCGTGGAAGGTGGCGACG
Source organism: Sphingomonas sp. IW22 (assembly GCF_041321155.1). Lineage (GTDB taxonomy): Bacteria > Pseudomonadota > Alphaproteobacteria > Sphingomonadales > Sphingomonadaceae > Sphingomonas. The sequence goes on from NZ_JBGGWB010000001.1 coordinate 2,121,971, forward strand.
GGCCTGTTCGGGACGGTCGCCGCTGCATTGGCGCTGGTGCTGATCACCCGGCCCGAACCGCAACCGGCTCCGGAGCCGCGCATCGTCGAGGCACCGGCGCCTGAGGTCATCCAGGCCCCGGCCGAAACATTGGTGGCGCAGCTGAACGACGGCGAAGGCGCGTCGATGCTGGCGATCCGGCTGGACGCAGGCGGCGAATTGCGGGTTCGCGCAACGGCGATCCCGGCGGGCGAGGGCGAGCCGGAATTGTGGGTCATCCCAGCGGGCGGCGCGCCGGTCTCACTGGGCCTGATCGCGCGCGAAGGGGAGAGCCGTGTGGCGCTGACCGGGCCGCGTGACGGGTTGCTGACCGACGGCGCGACGCTGGCGCTGACGCTGGAGCCGCGCGAGGGCGCACCGCATCAGGCGCCGAGCGGCGACATCCTGGGCACGGCGCGCATCACGCGGCTGTAACGGCTTCAGTTGCGGCCCTTGCCGAAGCTGCCGATCAGCGTGCGGTGTACCTCTTCGGTCTGGCCATAGGCTGGTCCGGCGGCAAGCTCCAGCGCGGCGCGGTCGCGCACGAAAATCTTGCCGCGCGTGCATCGCACCACGCGCTCGCCCTCAAGCAAATGCAGACAGTCGGTCACGCTAGCGCGCCGCGCGTTCAGGAATGCGGCCAGACGCAAATGCGTGATGTCCAGCGTGTCGCCCTCCACACGGTCGTGCAACATGCACAGCCAGCGTGCTAGGCGGGCGTCGGGCCGCGACTGAAGCCGGGACGCGACGGTCGAGCGCAGCTGCGCCACCAGCGTTTCGCGATAGCGTAGCAGCGTCGCCGCGATGCGCGGTCGCCCGTCGCATATTGGAGCGACCCGTTCGGCGGGCACGGCCAATGCGGTGCCGCCGATCAGCACACCGACCGGATGGCGCGTCGGGGTCAGGCCGGTTAGCGGCTCCCAGCCGACCACGCCCTCTCGACCGACAATGCCGCATTCGACGAAGCGACCGCCAAGCGTCTCTCCAAAGGAGAGCACGGCGGTTTCGGGTATCCACAACATCGGCACCCGGCCGCTGTCGCTGGCCCATTCGCCGCTGGTCAGGGTAAACCGCTCGGCATGGCCGAGCAGCGCCTCCACCTCGTCGCGCGGCAGCGCCGCGAGCAGCATGTTGGCGGTCTGAACCCTTCCATCGAAGGGCATGTCGTTTCTGCGAAGCATAGGCTCTCGCGCGCAAGTTGATCCCAGTGAAGCTTCGCTGGCCATTCGCAAAAGGATGCGATGTGCCGGGCCGCGCGCCAATAATCTGTGCGTTGGCGTACCATCCGGATCGACCCCGCAACCAACCGACGAAGCGGCGAGTAGCTGCGACACCAATAATTCAGGATGGGAGGTCGGCATGGAGGCGAGACTCGATATGGTCGAGGCGCTGGACGAACGCGCGCATCGTCGTGACGGACGGCGGGGCTTTTTCCGCGCAATGGGCGCTGCGGCGGTCGTGGCCGGCGGCGCAGTGGCAGTCACCCGGACCGCGCCTGTCATTGCCCAGACGGCGCCAAGCGATGGCGACATTCTGAACTTCGCCCTGAACCTCGAATATCTTGAGGCGCAATTCTATCTGTATGCCGCGACGGGCGAGGGCCTGCCTGCCAGCCTGACGGGTGGCAGCGGGACGGCGGGCGCGGTTTCGGGCGGGCGACAGGTCGCCTTTACCGATCCGGCGGTGGCGGCCTATGCCCGCGAAATCGCAGCCGATGAGCGCGCGCATGTCGAGTTTCTGCGGACGGCGTTGGGCACCACGTTCGTCGCACAGCCGGCCATCGACATCGGTGTCGGCCCCAACAGCGCCTTTTCGGCGGCGGCGCGTGCGGCGGGGCTGATTGGCGCTGGGGAGACGTTCGATCCCTATGCCAATGATGAAAGTTTCCTGCTGGCGGCCTTCATCTTCGAGGATCTGGGTGTGACCGCCTATAAGGGCGCCGCGCCGCTGATCACGTCCAAGACCTTTCTGGAAGCAGCGGCGGGCATTCTGGCGGTTGAGGCCTATCACGCAGCCATCGTTCGCACGACGCTGTATGCCAAGGGGCTGGAAACGCCCGCGCTGATCGATGCGACAGAGGCGATTTCGGACGCGCGCGACAGCCTTGATGGGACGGATGACCTGGATCAGGGCGTGCGCGCATCGGGCACCGGCGACGGCACCGTGTCGAACATCGCGCCGCTGGACGCCAACGGCATCGCGTTCAGCCGATCGGCCGGTCAGACGCTGAACATCGCTTATCTCAACCGCATGTCGACCGACCGGGGTGGGTTCTTCCCCAACGGCGTCAACGGCAACATCCGCACCAGCGCGGCAAATTGAGGAAGGGGAGGCTATCATGCGTAATCAGGACCTGATCCTCGACATTCTGGCGCGCGGTGACGCCCGCCGGGAAACGCGCCGCGCGATGCTGAAGATGGCGGGCACCACGACCGTCGCGGTCGCGGGCGCCAGCCTGCTGGCAGCGTGCGACGGTGACGACGGCGGCGACATCACGGTTCGTCCGGTGCCGACGCCCAGCCCGACGCCAACGCCGACGCCCACGCCCGGCGCGCCGACCGAGGCGGATGTGCTGAACTTCGCGCTTCAGCTCGAATATCTGGAAGCGCAATTTTACCTGTTCGCCGCGACCGGCAGCGGGCTGGCGGCCGATCAGATGACGGGAACCGGCACTCAAGGAACCGTGACGGGCGGACGGCGCGTGAACTTCACCGGCCCGCTGGTCGCCGCCTATGCCCGCGAGATTGCCGAGGATGAGCGGCAGCATGTGCTGTTCCTGCGCAACGCATTGGGCACGGCGCGGGTGGCGATGCCGTCGATCGACATCGGGACCACGGCAACCGGCGCCTTTTCAAGCGCCGCGCGGGCAGCCGGGCTGATCGGGGCCGGGGCGACGTTCGACCCCTATGCCACCGATGAGAATTTCCTGCTGGCAGCGTTCATTTTCGAGGATGTCGGCGTCACCGCGTACAAGGGTGCGGTTTCGTTTATCAACAACAAGACCTTCCTCGAAGCGGCAGCCGGCATCCATGCGGCGGAGGCCTATCACGCCGGTCTGATCCGCACCGTCCTGTATCGAAAGGGGCTGGAGACCCCGGCGCTGATCGACGCCACCGAGGCCATTTCCAATGCGCGCGATTCGCTGGACGGGTCGAGCGACCTGGACCAGGGTATCCGCCCGACCGGGAGCGGCGCGACGGCGGTGTCGAACATCGTGCCGACCGATTCGAGCGGCATCGCCTATAGCCGGACGCCGGGTCAGGTGCTGAACATCGTCTACCTGAACGCACAGGCAACTTCGCAGGGCGGCTTCTTTCCTGCGGGTCTGAACGGAAACATCCGGACCAGCGCGGCCGCGTAACTGGTCGCGTCGGCAGACATCGCGCCCGCCCCCTTTTGCGCGGTGTCACCCTGGGCCGCCCTTCGCATCACGCGGGGCGGCCATTGTATATGCCTTGGGCCGGCATGGCGCACGGTTGTCCGCTGGGTTAGGAACGCGGCATGGTCCGCTTGATCCTTTCGCTCATCCTGCTTGGCTTTGCTGGCCCGGTTTTCGCGCAGCTGGCCCCGCAACCCCGCCACATCACCATGTCGCTGGTCGCCGAAAGCGACACGCCCGCCGCTGGCGGCAAGGTGACGCTGGCGCTGGTTTCCCGGCCTGAGCCGGGGTGGCACGGATATTGGAAAAACCCGGGCGATGCGGGGATCGAGACGACGCTGGACTGGACGTTGCCGGACGGGGTGCAGGCGGGGCCGCTGCAATATCCGGTGCCGCACCGGCTGCTGATCGGCGGCCTGATGAATTATGTTTATGAAGGACCCTATGCCCAGTTCGTGCGGCTTACCGTGCCCGGCGGTCTGGCGCCGGGAACGCGTCTGCCGATATCGGTAAAGGCCGATTATCTGGTCTGCACCGACGAGATCTGCGTGCCGGAAAGCGCCGAAATGTCGACGGTGCTTATGGTCGGTGACGGCAGCATCACGGCGGCGCGGCGCGCGCAGTTCGACGAATGGCGCCGCGCGATGCCGCGTCCGTTGGGCAGCACGGCGAGCTTTGCGGCAGCGGGTGAGCGGATGCGGATCGGGGTGCCGTGGCCCGCCGATCAGGGGATCGAGGGCGCCTATTTCTATCCGCTGACCGACGGCGCCATTGCCTATTCCGCCGAACAGTCGGTTGCGCGCGCGGGCGACCGGCTGGTGATCGAGGCGCAGACAGGCGGCACGGTGCCGGGCGAGGTGGAGGGCGTGCTGGCCTTTGCCGATGGGCGCGGCTTTTCGGTGCGGGCGGTGCCGGGCGCGGTTCCGGCGGCAAGCGGTGGCGATGCGTCGTTCGACTGGGCGACGGCGCTGGTGGCGTTCGCGGGCGCGGTGCTGGGCGGATTGCTGTTGAACGTGATGCCGTGCGTGTTTCCGATCCTGAGCCTGAAGGCGCTGAGCCTGGCGCGGGCCGGGGGCGAGGCGAAGGGCGCGCGGGGAGAGGCGTTGGCCTATACCGCGGGGGTTGTGCTGGTCTGCGTTTTGCTGGGCGCGGTGCTGCTGGCGCTGAGGGCGGGCGGGGCGACTGTTGGCTGGGCGTTTCAGTTGCAGGACCCGCGCGTCATCCTGGTGCTGCTGTTGCTGGTGACGGGCATCGCGCTCAATCTGGCGGGGCTGTTCGAATTGTCGGCGCCGGGCGCGGTCAACCGGATGGCGGCTGAGGGCAAGGGCGGCGCATTTCTGACCGGTGCGCTGGCGGCGTTCGTCGCGACGCCGTGCACCGGACCGTTCATGGGCGCGGCGCTGGGCGCGGCGCTGGTGCTGCCAGCGGCGGCGGCGATGCTGGTGTTTGTCGGATTGGGGCTGGGGCTGGCCTTGCCCTTCCTGCTGATCGGGTTCGTGCCCGCAATCCGGCAGCGGTTGCCGAAGCCGGGGCCGTGGATGGCGACGCTGCGCCATATCCTGTCGGTGCCGATGTTCCTGACCGCGCTGGCGCTGGCTTGGGTGTTGGGGCGGCAGGCGGGTGTTGACGGCATGACTCTGGGGCTGGGCGCGGCGTTGATCTTCGCGCTGGCGCTGTGGTGGACGGGTCGGCGGCAGGGCCGGGGCCGGGCGGGCGCGTTCGTGCCGGGCCTGCTGGGCGCGGTGCTGGCGCTGGGGTCGCTGGCGCTGGTCGGTCGCGGCGATGCTGCTGCGCCGTCACAAAGCGGGGCGGTGCTGGGCGCGCAGCCGTTCAGCGAGGCGACGCTGGCGCGCTTGCGACAGGAAAACCGCCCGGTCCTCGCCTATTTCACCGCCGACTGGTGCGTGACGTGCAAGGTCAATGAAAAGGCAGTGCTCGACACGCAGGCCGTGTCCGATGCGTTCGAAAAGGGTGGCGTGCAGGTGCTGGTCGGCGACTGGACCGATGGCGACCCGGCACTGGGCCGGTTCATCGAACAACATAATCGCGCGGGTGTGCCGCTGTATTTGTGGTATGCTCCGGGTGCGGCGGCGCCGCGCGTGTTGCCGCAGATACTGACCCCTTCGATGCTGACCGAATTGCCGGTGAGCCAGACCGGCGCTTGAATGGGAGAGCGACGATGAAGGCGATGATCCTGGGACTGGCGGTCGCGGCGCTGGCGCTGCCCGCCGCCGCGCAGCAGACGACCGGCGCCCCGGCAGGCGATTTCCGCCTGACCGACATGAACGGCCGCAATGTCCAGCTGTCCGACTATCGCGGCAAGACGGTGGTGCTGGAATGGCACAACCCCGGCTGCCCGTTCGTGCAAAAGCATTACAACAGCGGCAATATGCAGCGCACCCAAGCGGCGGCGGTGCGCGACGGCGCGGTGTGGCTAACGATCAATTCCGGCGCACCGGGCAAGCAGGGGCATATGTCCCCGGCTGAGGCGAAGGCGCAATTCGCCAGGGATGCGTCAAAGGCGACCGATTACCTGCTCGACCCGCGTGGCGTCGTCGGCAAGGGTTATGGCGCAAAGACCACGCCGCACCTGTTCATCGTCGATGCCAAGGGCGCGCTGGTTTATCAGGGCGGGATCGACGACAAGCCGACCGCCAGCGTCGCCGACATTGCCGGTGCGCGCAATCATGTGACGGCAGCGCTGGCGGAGATGAAGGCGGGCAAGCCGGTGTCGGTGGCCGAAAGCCGCCCCTATGGCTGCTCCGTCAAATATCCGGAGAGCTAAAGCTTCCAGTCCCAGCCCAGCGGGTCGCCGTCCATCACCTCGACGCCCTGCGCGGCGAGTTCGTCACGCAGCGCGTCGGAACGGGCGAAATCCTTGTCGGCGCGCGCCTGTCGCCGCTCCGCAAGCCGCGCTTCGATCGTATCGGCGTCGATGGTCGCATCGGCGGGCCGGGTGCGTAGATCGGCGCGGGTGACGCTGGCAAGGTTGAGGCCCAGCACCGCATCAAAATCCGCTGCTGCCGCCAGCCGGTCGGCAGGCGACAGGCTCTTGTCGGCCAGCAATTCGTCCAACACCGGCAGCGCGCGGGGCGTATTCAGATCGTCCGACACTGCCGCGTCGAACCGCTCCCGATAACCCTCGACGGTGCCGCGTGAGGGCTTGTCGGGAGACGCGCGCAGTTTCTCGACCGTCTGCACCAGCCGCTTAAGCCGGGTCTGGGCGGCGATCACATTGTCCCAGGTGAACTCAAGCTCGCTGCGATAATGCGCCGACAGGCACATCAGGCGATAGGACAGCGGGTGGATGCCGCGATCGATCAGCGTTTGCAGGCGCAGGAACTCGCCCGTCGATTTCGACATCTTGCCGCCGCGATCGACCAGGAAGTTATTGTGCATCCAGATGCGCGCGCCGGTGAAGCCCGGATCGGCGGCGTCGCAACCGCACTTCGCCTGATTCTGCGCGATCTCGTTCGGATGGTGGATTTCACGGTGGTCGATGCCACCGGTGTGAATGTCGAACGGATGGCCAAGCTCCGCCAGACTCATCACAGAGCATTCCAGGTGCCAGCCGGGCGCCCCGCGACCCCAGGGCGAATCCCATTCCATCTGGCGCTGCTCACCCGGTGGGGAGGTGCGCCAGATGGCGAAATCCTGTTGATTGCGCTTGCCGTCCACGGGGTCGAGGCGGCTTTCACCCGCTTCGGTCGTGGCGCGGGCGAGGCGGCCGTAGTCGGGCACAGTCGACACATCGAAATACAGGCCGCTGTCGAGCCGGTAGCAATGCTTGTCCGCGATCCCTTCGGCAAACTCGATCATCGCGCCGACATAATCGGTGGCGACGGTCCATTTGGCGGGGGGCGTGATGTTCAGCCGCTGCACGTCGAGCTTGAAAGCGTCGGTATAATGGGCCGCGATGTCCCAGATCGATTTCTGCTGCGCGCGTGCGGCCTTTTCCATCTTGTCGTCACCCGCATCGGCGTCGCTGGTCAAATGACCGACATCGGTGATGTTGATGATGTGGCGCAGGCCGTAACCCTTCCACCGCATGACCCGGCCCAGCGTGTCCGCGAACAGGAAGGCGCGCATATTGCCGATATGCTGGTAATTATAGACCGTCGGACCGCAGGTGTAGATGCGGACCTGATCGGGGTCGATCGGGTGGAAATCCTCGATCGCGCGGGAAAGCGAATTGTACAGCCTGAGGGGTGCGCCGGTCATGCCCGCGCCCCTAGCGCGGGGGCGGGCGCGTCAACAAGCCCGTTCAGGCCGCAAGCGGTACGCCCGGCTTTCCCTGTGACCGAAAAAGCCCGCCGCCAGCGGTGCGCCCCACGCCGATCGGTAATGCCGTGCCGCAATAGGCACATTCAGCCGTCATACGCCCGACCAGCCAGTGCGAACGGTCGCAGCCGGGGCAATGATTATCCTCACCCAAATGATAAGCCAGACGATAGCCGGGGGTACCGGCTGTGAAGGGCAATGTATCGCTCTGCATCTCCGCTACTCCGACCTGTGTCCTGAAAGTGCAACAAACGGCCGAGCGTTTTTGTTCCGGGAGCGCACCGTCGTGTGGCCGGGGCAGCCCGACGGATTACGAGCCGGACCAGTCGCGATAGCGCTCCACCAGTGCGCGGACGTTGACGCGCGCCTTCATCCGGGCGGCGAGCAGGGCGGTGCCGCTGATCTTGCGCTGGGCGAACAGCGTGTCGGCGGGCGGCAGGTGCCAGGATGCACGGTCGGCGGCAATCGCCATGCCCTGTTCGCGAACGGTGCCGACAAAGGATCGGTCGCCAAAGTCGAACGGCCCTTCGCGACCCAGATTGTCGAGGATGATCGCAATCATCGCGTCGATGGCGCTGCCATGCCGGTCGGCGGCGGTGCGGCCGATAAAGCCGACATCGATCGCAGCCTGTCGCACCCGCGCCGCGTCGCCGTCCAGCCCCGCCATCAGCAGCCGGTGATAGCCACGCGCGGTATCCTCAGCGACGGGCCGCGCGGCGCCGAAGTCGAGCAACACCAGCCGCCCGTCATTCGCCCGCCAGCGATAATTGGCGAAGTTGGGGTCGGTCTGCATCAGGCGCCAGTCGAACAGTTCGCGCAGGACCAACGCGATCAGTCGTTCGATGACGGCGTCCCGGACATCCTGCGGCTCTGCCTCCAGCGCGTCGATCGGGCGACCGTCGACATATTCCATCGCGAGGATGTGACCGGTGCTGAGATCGGGCTCGGGGGCGGGCACGACAAAGCCCGGATCATGGCCGACCAGTGCGCGAAAACGGGCGAGCATCGCCGCTTCCCGGTGGTAGTCAGCTTCTTCGTGCAACTGCGCCTTTGCCTCTGCCAGCAGGTCGGCGATGGGGAGGTCCCGCGGCAACAGTCCCGACAGACGCAACAGGGTAGCGACGTTATCGACATCGGAGCCGATGCTGTCCGCGACGCCGGGATATTGAACCTTGATTGCCAGCACGCGACCGTCGGGCAGCTCGGCGCGGTGAACCTGTCCGATCGAGGCGGCGGCGATCGGATGCGCCTGAAAATGGGTGAAGCGACCGCGCCAGTCCTTGCCCCATTCGCGCACCAGCACCTGATCCAGCTGACGCGGCGGCATATGGTGCGCCTGATCGCGCAGCCGGGCCAGGATTGCCGTCAATTCGGGGGGCAGCACGTCGCCCGCATCCATCGACACCATCTGGCCCAGCTTCATCGCGGCGCCGCGCAGCCCCGCCAGTTCGTCCGCCACGCGGCCAGCATTGGCGGGCGTCAGCATCAGGTCGCTGAGGCGCGGACGCTGCCCGGCAGCAAGGCGGCGCGCGCCTTCACCCACGACGTTTCCAGCAACCCCGCCCGCCAGCCGCCCGAAAGCGCCCAGTCGCGAAAGCCGACCGCGCGGAATGGCGCGTCCCTTTTGACGGTCATCAGTCATGACAGGTCAATGCACGAACGACCCGCCCCGTTGCCTACGGGCTTTGGGCGGGGCGGATCGAGCGATGCTGTGGGGCCAGAGTCGCTCTCCTGGGACATCCCCTCCGCCGCGGCCGGGATCATGGCATGGCGTGCCATGGCCCCGGCGCGATCATTTGATCAGAAGCGGAAGGTGGCGCCGAACAATATGGTGCGACCGCTGACGGTGTTGGTCATCATCCGCTTTGCATCCCGGTCGGCATATTGCACGATCGGCTGGTCGCTGATGTTGATGGCTTCCACCGTCAGCTTGAGGGCAGGTGTCACATTGACATAGGCGGATGCGTCGAAATTGGTCGTCGCCTTGAAATATTCGCCCACATTGCCGTTGCCGCCGCTGCCCCGCCGATAATGGTGGCGCGTCGCGACGGAGCCGCGAATGCCCCAAATGGGCGTTTCGTAATACAGTGTGGCGTTGGACGAAAACTTGGAGAGGTCGATCAGCGGCAGCGTGATCGACTGCCCCGAATAGACCACGTCCGTATCGCCATCCGCCAGCGTCACATTGCCGACCGCGCCCAGCCGGTCGAACGGCGCGGGCAGGAAGTCGAAGTCGCGCTTGGCTGCGATTTCGATCCCCTTGATCTGGGCGCCTTCGCCGTTCACCGGGCGGGTATAGTTATAGATGATCGACGGGTCCTGCCCCGGCAGCAGCAGCGAAGTGGGAAACCCCGTGCTGCTGTACGGCACCGGAGTCGTTTCGGTGGTGATGAACGACTTCATGTTCTTGTAGAACACGCCGATCGCCACCGAACCGCGCTTGCCGTCATAATATTCCAGCGACCCTTCCACCGAATCCGCAACGAACGGCGCCAGGTTGGGATTACCCGCGCTGATCGTACCGCCGAAATTTGCGACGTTGATCGTCGCCGCCGCGCGCATGTCGCTCAAGGCCGGGCGGCTGAGATTGCGGTTGCCGCTGACGCGCAGCACCAGCGACGGCGTCAGGTCCAGCGCCAGATTGGCTGCAGGCAGGAACCCGTCATAGTTGTTGATGATCCGCACCGGCGTCAGCGCGGTGCCGACCAGCGCCGAACCGGACGAGTCCAGTGTGGTGTTATAGTAGCGCACGCCCAGATTGGCCCGCACCCCGATCGCGCCCAGCGTCGTGTTCAGGTCATATTGGACAAAGGCGCCCAGGCTTTCCTCAACCAGCGCGAAATCCGATCCGACGATCGTGTTGGCAGCGGTCAGGGGTGCGCCCAGACCCAGCACGTCCAGGCTGCCCGCGATGTCGGCGACGATGTACGGCGCGATGCTGGCATAGGGCAGCACGCGGCTGGGCACGTCGGGCAGGCCGGGCTTGCCGTCATAATTGGTCTGAAGCCGGCGCTGCCACGCTTCGTTCGAAAATTCCTTGTACGTGCCGCCGGCTTTCAGCGTCGAACCCTCACCCAGTTCCCACGCAAGCTGGGCCTTTGCGTTATAGAATTCGCTGACGATGCGGTCGGCGTTCGATTGTGCCGAGAACAGGTCCCAGTTCGACGGATCGGTCACGTCGAAGCCATAGGTGTTGCGCGGCGTATCGGTATCCAGCCCGGAAAAGCTGTAGCTTTGCCCGACCGATTCCAGAAACACCTGATCATAGGCCGAGTTAAAGGTCGATTTCGACCAGCCGAACAGCAATTCCGCGCGCAGATTGTCGGTCAGGTCGCGGCGGGCGTTCAGTGCCACTTGCCAGAAGTCGGTGGTGTCGCGCGTGTCGCGCACCTCGGTCCGCATGTCGACACCGGTGAAGGAAGCGCTGGTGATGCTGTTGAAACGGTCGATGGTCACGGCGGTCAGGCGCTGGGTACCGGTAATGTCATTGGCCGACACGTTATTGGTCCCCGCCGCGCCAAGCACGTCGGTCACGCGGTCGTTGCTCAGCCGGCCATACAGAACGTCCAGCGTCAGGTCGGTGCGGTCGTCGGGATGATATTGAAAGGCGCCGGTGACGCCCAGTCGTTCGCGCCGGTTGAACCATGAGGCATAGGTCTGGGCACGGCTGTTCCACACCCGGTCAGCGCCCTTGGCGTTGACCAGCATGTCGCGGACGTCAGGCGCGATATCCGGCCCGACGTTAGCGGCGCGAAAATTGATCTGCGACCAGTTCCAGTTGCGATAGCCGAACTCAATCGTGTCGGCGGTGCTGTAGGCGACAGAGACCAGCGCGCCGACATCGCCCCAGCGATTGGACAACAGGCCGACGACGCGCGGGGTCAGCGTCTTGGTATGCTGGTTCATCTGCCCCTTTGCCGAGACAACGCCCGTTGCACCGGCGTAATCGAACGGCTTGGCCGTCCGCAGGCCGATGGTGCCGCCGATGCCGCCCTCATCCTGTTCGGCGGCATAGGATTTTTCCACCGTTACCTGATTGAACAGTTCGGAGGCGAAGATGCTGTAATCGAACGCGCGGGTGCGGCTGATCGCGCTGCGGCTGTCCAGTCCCGACGATGTGTTGGTCAGCACTTCCATGCCGTTCAACTGGGTGCGAGTGAAATCCGGACCCAGTCCGCGCAACGAGATCTGCCGCCCTTCGCCGCTGTCGCGGCTGATCGTGACGCCGGGAATGCGCTGCAGCGCCTCGGCCAGATTCTGGTCGGGAAAGGCGGCGATGTCCTGTGCCAGGATCACGTCCTGCGATCCGGTCGCGGCCTTCTTGATCTGTTCGGCGCGGGCCAGGCTTTCGCGATAGCCGGTGACGACGATCTCGCTGTCCTGTTCTTCCCCGAACGACGCGTCGGCAAGGGCGGCCTGACGCTCGATCGTCACCGTATCCCCGACAATCCGGGCCCGCACCGGGCTGCCTGCGGTCAGGCGACGAAGCGCGTCCTCCGCGGTCATGCGTCCCGCCAGCGCATCGCTGCGAAGATCGCGGGTCATCTGGGGAGAAGTCGCGACCTGAAGACCGGTAACGCGCGAATAGGCCAGCAGCGCATCGGCCATCGGCTGGGCCGGCTGGTCAAAGTTGAACAGGCGTGGGCGGGCAGTCGATTCTTGGGCGGCGGCAGGCGCGACAATGCCCGACAGCGCGGCTGTGCAGAGAAGTAGATAAGGCAGACGACCCATTCGAACCATGATTTCCCCCGAAACGAATTTGCAGTTCGGAGGGCAAGACGGCGGCGGGTGGTTATACCCTACACAAAAACTTTTATTACATTACGATTATTGTATTGTTGCAATATCGTTACTGCCGAAACCATCGCCACGATGTTATTCCGAACTGTAACATTTCGTCCATAAGGGGCCGGGCGTTCCACCATCGGATGCCCAATGCCCCTTTCGCTGCCCAGGATCGCGGATTGCCCGCCCCATCCCGAAGAGGATTGGGAAGCCGTGGCCGCCGCCCTTGGCCGTTATGTCCGCGCGCGAACAAATCGACCCGATCTGGCGGAGGACGTGGTTCAGGAGACGTTGGCGCGACTGGTTCAGCAATGCCACGAACAGACGGTGGTTAGTGTCTATGCACTGGGTTTTCGCATTGCGTCCAATCTGTTGGTCGATCATCATCGCCGGGAACGCCGTTATTCGAACGAGGATGAGCAGGAACTGATTTGCGACGACGCACCGCTCCCCGATCGCGTGGTTGCCGCACGACAGGAACTGTCCGTTCTGAAAGAGGCGCTGGCCGTGATGCCGCCGCTGCGTCGCGAGGTCATCATTCGTCGCCGTTTGCAGGGACAAAGCTGCGCGGCGATCGCACGGGATCTGCAATTGAGCCTGAAAGCCGTCGAAAAGCACATCACGCGGGGCTTGGCGGATCTGCATCAGGCGCTTTCGTCGTCAACGCCGGGACGCCGCCGATGACGCGCGATCCGAACGCACAGGACCGCGCAGCACAGCAGGCCGCGCAATGGGTGACCCGGCTGGACCAGCCGACGGTCGACACCGCCGCCAGCGCCGCATTTGACGAATGGATGCGCGAAGATGCGCGCAATCGCGACGATTTTGCCGATGTGCAGGCGCTGTGGCACTCCGACACGCTGGCTGACGCATTGCGCGCCACCGCTGAGGCGGATCGGGCTGGTGCTGACCGTGGGGCGGGGCAGGGTCTGCGCCGTGTTGCGCCGTGGCTTGGCATTGCGGCGTGTGCGGTGCTGGCGCTGTTTCTGCTGCTGCCGAGCTTGCTTACCACCACTTACCGCACCGGGCGCGGGGCGGGGGAGCACATTGCCCTGTCCGACGGCACACAGGTCGCGCTGAGCGGGGAAGCCGAGTTGCGCGTCCGCATGTGGCCGTGGCGCCGCGACGTGACGCTGGCGCAGGGCGAGGCATTTTTCGACGTCACGCATGATCCCCACCGCCCGTTCGAAGTGCGCAGCGGCAATGCGTCGGTTCGGGTGCTGGGCACGGCGTTCAACGTCGACCGCCAGAGCGATAGCCGCACCGTGGTCGAGGTATATCGCGGCGCCGTGGCGGTCGAAGCGGCGGCCGCATCGCCGCTCGTGCTCAAAAAGGGACAGCAGACCCGCATCCTGGGCAAGGATGTGGTCGCCCCGGCGCAACCGCGATCGGGCGCCGCGCAGACGCCCGACTGGACCACCGGCTGGTTCGAGGCGAACGACGTGCCGCTGAGCGTGCTGATCGCCAAGGTCCAGCGCCATGCCCGTCAGACCATTCGGATCGAAAGCGCGGAAGTGGCCGACCTGCCGGTCAGCGGCCGGTTCCGCATCGCCGAACCCGACCGGGCCCTTCGCGCGATCGAGGCGGCATACGGGCTGGAAGCGCGGCGGGCGGACGATGCGATCATCCTGTCGATCCCGGGCGAAAACCGGATTTGATCGCACGGCATTGTCGGGTTTCGATCCGCTGAGGCGTCCTTTCGTCACGGGCTGACAGGGGAATGGGCATGACCGGATTCGATCGCCGCGACATCATCAGGGGTATGGGGCTGGCGCTGACCGCCGGTGCAGTACCCGCCCGATTGCTGGCGGCGCCACGCTTTGCCACCGACCCCTTTACGCTGGGCGTTGCCGCGGGCGATCCATCGCCGGACGGTTTCGTCCTGTGGACGCGTCTGGCTCCCGATCCGCAATCGCCGGACGGCGGGATGCCGCCGATCGACGTGCCGGTGCGCTGGGAGGTGGCGGAGGACTCCGCATTTCGCCGCATCGTCCGCGCCGGATCTGCCCGTGCCGAAGCGCGCTTCGCCCATTCGGTACATGTCGAGGTTGGCGGCCTGCGTCCCCATCGGCCGCATTGGTACCGCTTCATGGTGGCAGGCGGGGGGACCAGCACCGTCGGCACTGCCCGCACAGCGCCCGCAGCGGACGCGCCTATCGACCGGCTGCGACTGGCCGTCGCGGGGTGCCAGAATTTCGAGGCGGGATACTTCACCGCCTTTGCTCATATTGCGCGCGAGCCGGACCTCGACGCCGTGTTTCACTATGGCGATTATCTGTATGAATTCGCCGCTCGCCCCGGTGCGGGTCCGCGCCTGCATCTGGGGGAAGAGCTTTACACGCTTGACGATTATCGGCGCCGTTACGGTCAGTATAAGGCCGATCCCGACCTCCAGGCCGCCCATGCCGCCGCCGCGTTCATCCTGTCGTTCGACGACCATGAGATTGACGACAACTGGGCTGCCGGGGTCGACAAGGACGGCAATCCCGCGACCGTGTTTGCCCGGCGCAAGGCGGCGGCGATGCAGGCATGGTATGAGCATATGCCGGTACGCCGCGATCAGGTGCCGATATTCGGCGGACGCGCCTATCGCCGGATCGACTATGGCCGACTGGTCCGAATGCACGTGCTGGACACGCGGTCCTATCGCAGCGACCAGCTGTGTGAAGGGCCCGGACGACCACGGTCGGAAACGATCAAATGCCTTCCCGCCGACAGGCCGGGTCGGACCATGCTGGGCGCCGCGCAGGAGGGGTGGCTGGACCAGGGACTGGCGAACGACCGGCAATGGAACTTCATCGCACAGCAGGTGATGGTCATGCCGCATGACGTGCGAAAGGATGGGGGCAACGCTCCGGTGGTGAGTTCGGACAATTGGAACGGCTATGCCCTGTCGCGCCAGCGGTTGATCGACAGCATCCGTCGCCACCGCCTGTCCAACGTCGTGATCGCCAGCGGCGACGCGCACCAGAATTATATCGGGTCGGTTCCGGCGGATTCGAACGCGCTGGACGGCCCCGCGATTGCCAGTGAGTTTCTCGCGACCTCGATTTCATCGGGCGGGACCGGCGGCGCCCGCCACCCGGACGAACTGCGCGCGCTGGACCATAATCCGCATATGCAGTTGATCAACAACCAGCGCGGCTATCACCTGTTCGAGATGACTTCGGCCAGCATGACGGCCGATGTGCGCGTTCTGGATCAGGTCGACAGGCGTGACGGCGCTGTATCCACGCTCGCCCGGTTCGAGGTGAGCCCCACACGGCCGGGTCCGCAGTTGGCGGCTGGTGCTTGAGCAAAGCCGCTGGATTCAATCGATGATCGGCGGTCGTCTCCCCTTGCGACATGCTGGCTGACCGTCCGTCGGCGAGGCTCTAAGCCTTCACGCCGCGCTCAGATAGTCCTGACCGACTTGCAGGCGTTCGACGTCCTGCCGCGGGGGTGCGCCGAACATTCGGCGATATTCGCGGCTGAACTGAGACGGGCTCTCATAGCCGACCGCAAAGGCCGCCGCCCCCGCGCTTGCGCCTTCCAGTAACATCAGCCGCCGCGCCTCCTGCAGGCGTAGCTGCTTTTGATACTCAAGCGGCGTCATCCGCGTCACCGCTTTGAAGTGCTCGTACAACGAGGATTCACTCATCCCCGCCGCTGCAGCGACGTCGCGGATGCGCAGTTGCTGACGAAAGCGGCTGCGGATCATGGCAATGGCGCGGCTAACCTGGTTCAGGTGACTGTCTGCGGCGGCGAGGCTCCGAAGGGTAGGGCCGTGCGGGCCGGTCAGCAATCGATACACGATCTCGCGCTCGATTAGCGGTGCGAGCGCAGGAATGGCCTGAGGCTGATCCAGCAGCTTCACCAGTCGGAACGCGGCGTCGATCAGGTCGGGGTCGCTTGGATAGACGGCAAGCGCGGGATGATCGCCCGCACGATGCGCCTTTCCCTCAGCCACGATCAGGTCGGCTAGCGCGGAGAGATCCAGGTCGATCTTGCAGCACAGATAGGGCGCCTCAGGTGCCGCTTCGATGATGTGGCCGGTAAGCGGCAGGTCGACCGAGACGATCAGGTAGCTGGACGCGTCATAGACAAACCTCTGCTCGCCAAGCGTCACCCGCTTGGCACCCTGGGCGATCAGGCAAAGCGAGGCTTCGTAAACCGACGGGATCGGCATGGTCGGGCGTTCCACCCGGAAAAGCGAAAGGCAGGGCAGCGCCGTGCTGTACATGCCGGGTCCGTCCGCATGGCGGGTGATGATACTGGCGAGCTGATCCATGGTAGCCATGCGTCATGCCTTTCATCCTGACAAAGATGAAGCAAGCCCGGCCATGCGCCTTTTGCAGGATCGTGCAAAGTCCGCGGATCATCGTTCTACCGCCCTTTCGGTCAGGCGCGGCATCTCCGCTTCATCAAAAGAGGAGGAAGTGACCATGACTGTACTGAGCGAAAAGGTCGTACTCGTAACCGGCGCGTCGAGTGGCATTGGCGAAGCAACGGTGCGCGAACTGGTGGCGGGCGGTGCAACGCTGTTCATCGGCGCCCGGCGCGGCGAGCGACTGCGGGCGCTGGCGGCCGAAATGGGCGGGGCGGTCGCATGGCAGGAACTGGACGTGACCAGCGGCGACAGCTTCGATGCCTTTGCCAAAGCCGCCGAAGCGCGTTTCGGTCGCATCGACGCACTGGTCAACAACGCCGGAGTCATGCCGCTTTCGCCGCTGGCTGCGCTGAAGCGCGATGAATGGAAGAAGATGTTCGACGTGAATGTCCACGGCGTGCTGAACGGCATTGCGGCGGTGCTGCCGCGTTTCGTCGCGCAGCGGTCCGGGCATGTGGTGAACGTCGCTTCGATCGCGGCGCACATGGTGATGCCGACAGCTGCGGTCTATTGCGCCAGCAAGTTTGCGGTTTGGGCAATCACCGACGGCCTGCGGCAGGAGCATGACGATATCCGCGCGACCATCGTCTCGCCCGGCGTGGTCGAGACTGAGCTTGGCAACGACATCACCGATCAGGCTGTCGCAGCGGCGCTCCAGGAGTGGCGAAAAAAGTCGCTGACGCCCGATGCGATTGCCCGCGCGATCCGCTTCGCGCTCGAACAACCGGAGGGCGTCGATATCAACGAAATCGTCGTCCGCCCGACCGCCGCCGGTATGTAAAGACTGGCGGTCGTACGACAACGGAGGTCGGATCTTTCGGCAGCTTACATGCTGCCGGAAGATCCGGCACGATGCTGCTCGCTCTCCTCCCGCCTGGGCGCCGCTCGGAGGTGCCACGCATCACGCGGTAGGGCCGATTCGCCTGTCGGTCAGGACTGCCGATGAAAGAGCGGTGAGTTCGAGTTGCGGGCTATTGTCAATCAAGTCTTAGCAGTGAGTCGTCGTACCCGTTCAATTTAGGGTTGCCGGCGGTTGGCAGCGTTCCCTCCGACCAGCCTGACAGGCGGCAACGTCAAGTTCCCAACGGCGGCGCGCCGCGCGCGACGCTTCAAGCTGGGCTTCATAATCGGCAACAGCCGCGGCGTGCGCTGCCTCCGCTTCCCGATACCGGGCAAGACGGTCGCGTGCCGCTTGCTTGTCGGCCGAAATCTGATCGAGTTGACGCCGCGCCGCCGCAAGCTGCTCGGCATTGGCGCGACGAAGCCTGGAGGCTTCGATCGCGGCCATCGCGCTGCCAGCAGCATCGGTGTCGACTCCGGTCGTGGTCTCGCCTGAGGTATCGGGGCCGATCGCGTCCTCATCGATGGCACGGGCCTCGTCGACTGTGGGCAGCACGAGATCAAGCCCGCCGGAGGTCTCGACTGCCGGTTCGGGCGGCGCAGGCGCCGGGGTCAGGGCAGGCGGCGGCTCTGACTGTGATGGCGGAATGTCGATCGTTTTGATTTGAGCCGGAACGGGTTGACCTGCCGCAGTTGCTACGGACGTCCCGACAAGAACGACAAAGAGGGCGGTTCGAACTTGGCTCCGGATCATCCGGTCGGGTTAGCGATTGCCGCCTGACGAGGCAATGAACGCTCGCTTTGCCCCCGCCCGATGCATCGCGGATTTCGGGGTTGACGAGAGATCACACCGCCAATCGCAAGAACCGCGCACTGGAGCGCAGGATTTGGAGGCCCGAGCCGGAATCGAACCGGCGTGCAAGGATTTGCAGTCCTCTGCGTAACCACTCCGCCATCGGGCCTCGACGCGGTGAGGTGAGGGCTGATGAAGCGCCGCGCGCCCTCTGTCAACACTCAGCGTTTTCGCGACAGCTCACGCATGGCATCATCGAGGCCGGAAAGCGTCAACGAATACATGCGTTCGCGCATCGCCTGACGCACCAAGCCGACCGAATGGGTATAACCCCAATGCGCCTCCGCCACGGGATTCAGCCATGCGGCGGCGGGGTAGGTGTCGGTCAGCCGGCTCAGCCAGGTCAGGCCCGCTTCCTCGTTATAATGTTCGACCGAGCCGCCGGGGTGCGTCAGTTCATAGGGGCTCATCGCGGCGTCGCCGACCAGGATCAGCTTATAGTCGGGGCCGAATCGGTGAATCACCTCCGCCGTGGGCGTGCGCTCGGTGAAACGGCGATGATTGTCCTTCCACACGCCCTCATAAACGCAGTTGTGGAAGTAAAAGAATTCCAGGTGCTTGAACTCGGCGGTGGCGGCGGAAAACAGGTTTTCGACCAGGCGGATGAACGGGTCCATCGAACCACCAACGTCGAGGAACAGCAGCAGCTTGACCGCATTGTGCCGTTCGGGCCGCATCCGCACGTCCAGCCAGCCCTGTCGCGCGGTGCCGGCGATCGTTGCGTCGAGATCGAGTTCGTCCGCCGCGCCCTCTCGCGCAAAGCGCCTGAGCCGCCGCAGGGCGACCTTGATGTTGCGGGTGCCGAGCTCACGATTGCTGTCCAGATTGGCGAATTCGCGCTTGTCCCACACCTTGATCGCCCGCTTGTGCTGGCTGTCGTCGCCGATCCGCACGCCCTCGGGATTATAGCCCGAATTGCCATAGGGGCTGGTGCCGCCGGTGCCGATCCATTTGTTGCCGCCCTGATGCCGGCCCTGTTGCTCCTCAAGCCGCTTCTTCAGCGTCTCCATGATCTCGTCCCAGGAACCGAGCGACTCGATCCGGGCCATTTCCTCTGGCGACAGATATTTTTGGGCGACGGCGCGCAGCCATTCTTCCGGGATGGCGGCGCGCTCGTCGATGGGCGCATCCAGGCCGCGAAAGACATGGGCGAACACCCGGTCGAACCGGTCGATCAGCGTCTCGTCCTTCACGAAAATCGCGCGGGCGAGATAGTAGAATTGTTCGGGCGTGCGTTCGATTACTTCGGCGTCGAGCGCTTCGAGCAGGAGCAGGTGCTCCTTCAGGCTGGCCGGGATGCCGGCGGCACGCAGTGCTTCGACAAAGCCGTGAAACATGGCGATGGTCTGACCGACAGGCGGCGCGGGTGCAAGCGCCGCGCGCGATCAGCGGGCATAGGCGTCGATCAGCGACCCAACATAATCGGGCGCGCGGCTGCTGAGTTCGGGCATGGCCGGCGCCTTGCCGGCCGGGGGGTAGATGAAGCCATAGGTGGGGTAGGTGCTGCCACCCAAGCCCTGATTGTCGCGATACCAGACGCGCACCTGGCTCCAGTCGCCACGCGGCGAAACGTCGAACAGCGTCACATCCTGTTCCGCGCGGCCCCGCTTGCCGTCGAAACGCGACCAGTTGGCGTGGGTGAGCATCACCACCCGGTCCTCGACAATGTGGCTGACCACCGCGACATGACCGAGCCGGAGCTGGTCGGTCTTTTCAAAGACCAACACCGATCCGACGCGTGGTGTGCGCCCGCGTTCGTAACGCTGGCGCGCCTGTTCCCACCATGTCCAGGCGTCACCCCAGATCTGGATGCCCGATACCGCGCGCGCAAAGGGTACGCACTGACCATTATATTGCTGGATGATGTCCGCCCGCGCCGGTGCCGT
Organism: Sphingomonas sp. IW22; assembly: GCF_041321155.1. Classification (GTDB taxonomy): domain Bacteria; phylum Pseudomonadota; class Alphaproteobacteria; order Sphingomonadales; family Sphingomonadaceae; genus Sphingomonas. The sequence continues at coordinate 2,142,382 of NZ_JBGGWB010000001.1, forward strand.
CAGGCTGATGGCGCACGTAACGGAAAACAGGGTCGACAAGTGGAGACGCATTACCCGACAGCCCCTATATCTCGCCGGATCAGCATAGCCGCGTGAAACGTCGCACGGTTGCGAATCGTCGTCAACCGGTTGGGATCTCGCCCCTTAACGCTCGCGCCGCGCCATGAAGGCGAGGCGTTCGAACAGCATCAGGTCGGCTTCGTTCTTGATCAGCGCGCCGTGAAGCGGCGGGATCGCCGCGCGCGTGTCGCGCGATTGAAGCACGTCCAGCGGCATATCTTCTGCCAGCAGCAGCTTGAGCCAGTCGATCAGCTCGCTGGTGGAGGGCTTTTTCTTCAGACCCGGCACGTCGCGCACCTCGTAGAATATGTCGAGCGCGCGATTGACCAGGATGCGCTGGATGCCGGGGAAATGGACGTCGAGGATCGCCTGCATCGTCTCCCGGTCCGGGAAGCGGATATAGTGGAAGAAACAGCGGCGCAGGAATGCGTCGGGCAGTTCCTTTTCATTGTTCGACGTGATGACGACAATCGGGCGTTCGCGCGCGGCGACCCGCTCCCCGGTTTCGTAGACGTCGAAGCTCATCCGGTCGAGTTCCTGAAGCAGGTCGTTCGGAAACTCGATATCGGCCTTGTCGATCTCGTCGATCAGCAGGACAGGCAGAGCCGGGCTGGTAAACGCGTCCCATAATTTGCCGCGCCGGATATAATTGGCGATGTCGTGCACGCGGGGATCGCCCAGCTGACCGTCGCGCAACCGCGCAACCGCGTCATATTCATAAAGTCCCTGCTGCGCCTTGGTCGTCGATTTGATGTGCCATTCGATCAGGGGCGCATCGGCGGCGCGGGCAATCTCATGGGCGAGGACGGTTTTGCCGGTGCCCGGCTCCCCCTTGACGAGCAAGGGGCGGCGCAGGCGGACCGCGGCGTTGACGGCGACCTTCAGATCGTCGGTCGCGACATAATCACTGGTGCCTTCGAAACGCATCGCTTGCTGCCCCTTCACGGTTGGAACGGGGATATGGCCCGACGGTCCGTGCCGCAAGGTCGGGTCAGATTTCGTTGCGGGCGCTGGCGCGTGCTTCCAGCAAATTCCACATTCCGCGATGCTGGGCCAATAGTTGCTGCGCGCCAAAGCGGATCGCCCGTTCGAACGGCGGCTGAGCGGCGAAGGCGTCCAGCACGGCATACACGTCGTCGGGGGAGGGCAAGGCATCCGGCGGGATCGCCACGCCCAGGCGCGAAGCGGCGCGACTCAGCAGGGCGCGGATCCCGGTCCAGTCCAGTGCCAGCGCCGCAGCCGCGCCGACCGCACACCCAGCGCGATCGGACTGCATCAGCGTGTTGAGCGCGTGCCGCTGGCTCAAGACCGCAGCCTCGCTCTCCGCTTGACCGGGTGTGCTGGGCAGCGGGCCGACAGCCGCGACGAGTGCCGTCAGCCATTGGCGTTCGATTGTGAACCCCTCGCTGGCGGTGGTGAGCCAGGGTGCGACGGTTTGCGGCTGGCCATGGGCCAGTGCCCGCGCGAACAGGTCCGGATGATGACCGTGCAGCATGCCAAGGACGTGCAGCGCATCCGCCACGTCGCGGATCAGCGCGTCAGGGCGCGCGAGCAGTTGTGCATGGCGGTGCGACAAGGTGCCGTCGTCGTGCAACAGCACAGCAAGCGTCGCTGCCGCGCCGCCGCTGCCGTTTACCCCCACGAACGTCGTCGCCATCAACTTTCCCTTGTCCCCGGCACCGAGCAGTGCGCGGCCATAACCCTGATTGTAGGCCAGCAGACGTAAAGAGATGGTTTATCGGTAATTTACGTCATTTCGCTGAAGGCGGCGCGGGGGCCAGCAACGCCGTGACGCACGACACCCCGGCGCCCGCGCGCTCCGGCGCCAGTGCGAGCCGCATCGACCGTTCCCCGCCGCTGCGACAGTTCAGCGCAACGATCATGCGCCTGGGCGTGCCATCGGCGACGACCGAGTCGATGGCATCGGCCACGGACCGCCGGTTTTCCGAAACCAGTAATGTGACGAACCTAACCGATTGCAGGACCGCTTGCTCAATGCCCGCCATCCGTCCCAACGCGGCGCTCGCCGCCTCGACATAACCGCGTGCGGTGACCCGCGCCCAGGCAAGGTCGTCGAGCATATCGGCGGCCTGGACGATTGCTGCAAAGCGCGCAGTCGCGCTGACCGCGTCATCTTCGCTGGTACAGTCGTCCGCTATCAGCGCGGCGCCGCCGTCCATCGGGATCACGGCAAAGCGGTAGCGACGATCACCTACGGCAAGCTCGGTGTTGCGGGTCGCACCGGTCCGGCGCGCACGCGCCGCCAGGTCGGCCAGGAACCGAGCGGCGGCATCGGGCAGGATTGCGGACAACATCTCGGCACCGGTCGGCCTGCCAAACGCCATGCGGGCGGCCCGGTTCATCCGCTGAACCCTCGCGTCGCCGTCGATCACGAAAACCGGCTCGGCCATGGTATCAAGCAACAGCGCATCAAGCGTGTCGTTGCCGGTTTGTGGGTTTGGCGAACAAAGGCGTCGCATGAGTTCGATCGAGGTCAGAACGAGGCTGGGGCGCCCCCGCCGCATGACGAACACCGGCTGCTGGATCGCCCGTTCCTGCCAAAGGCCGAACTGGCGGACCAGGTCCGACGCAGTGACGCAGGCGTCGGGGCGCAGGGCCAACGGTTCGTCATCGCGCATGGTGAAAGGCATGATCCTTCATCGCCGCTAAGGGAATGGGATCAAACGGGAATGGACCAATTTGCGGACGGTCCCCGAACGGGACATGCGCGAAAGCTCGTCGCGATTGTCATAAATCGGTCACATCCTTGCGACAGGGCGCCGATATGGCCACCGCCGCACTTGATTCCGCCGATCCCCTCAGTTCGAGCGGAGCCGGCCCCGACCTGTCCAATCGCCATCATCCGCTTGCCAGGCTGATCTTCCTGCTGCTGTTGGCAGGCGGCTTCGTCTATGCCTGTGCCAGCGTGCTGATCGACACGCAGCAGGTCGGCGAAGAACTGGCGATGGGTGTCTTCGCGTTCCTGGCGCTGGCGCTGGTGATCGCGCTCGGCTTCGAATTCGTGAACGGCTTTCACGATACCGCCAACGCGGTGGCGACGGTCATCTATACCAATTCGATGCCGGCTCATTTTGCGGTCGTCTGGTCGGGATTTTTCAATTTTCTGGGCGTGATGCTGTCATCGGGCGCCGTCGCCTATGCCATCATAACCCTGTTGCCGGTCGAGCTGATCCTGAACGTGGGGTCCAGCGCCGGATATGCGATGATTTTTGCGCTGTTGCTGGCAGCAGTGCTGTGGAATCTCGCGACCTGGTATGTCGGGCTGCCCAATTCGTCGAGCCACACGCTGATCGGATCGGTGCTGGGTGTCGGCGTTGCCAACCAGCTGATGGCAGCCGGGTCGACGGCGGGCACTGCCGGCGTCGACTGGAGCCAGGCGCAGAAGGTGCTGACCGGGCTGGCCATGGCGCCGGCAATCGGTTTTTTCGCCGCGCTGGTGCTGCTGCTGGTGATGCGCCGCGTGCTGAAGAACCCGCGCCTTTATTCGGCGCCCGAACGCGATGCGCCGCCGCCCAAGGGCATCCGCGCACTGCTGATCTTCACCTGCACGGCGGTGTCGTTCAGCCATGGGTCCAACGACGGTCAGAAGGGCATGGGCCTGATCATGCTGATCCTGATCGGCTGCGCGCCCACCGCCTATGCGCTGAACCGCACCATGCCCGAAAGCACGACCCCGGCATTTGTCCAGTCCGCGGACCGGGCGGGCACGGTACTGGGCGCGCGGGGCGGTTCCGCCCCGCTGCCGATCGACAATGCGCGGACCATCCTGACGAGCGCCTTGCAGACGCGGCGCGTGAATACGCCAGACAGCTATGCCGCGATGGCGGCGCTGTCGCGCGACATCAGCACGCGCGTGAGTGAGTATGGCGCGCTGGCCAAGGTGCCCGCCGCGGCGACGCCCAACCTGCGCGCCGACATGTACCTGGTGCTCGATTCGACCAAGCTGGTGCTGAAGGCCGACGATGCCGCGCGCCGCTTCACGGCGAACGAGCTGACCGCGCTGAGCGATTATCAGAAGCAGCTCGAATCAGGCACGCGTTACATCCCGCTTTGGGTGAAGATCGCGGTGGCGCTGGCGCTGGGGCTGGGCACGATGGTCGGCTGGCGCCGTATCGTGGTGACCGTTGGCGAGAAGATCGGCAAGCAGCACCTGACCTATGGCATGGGTGCGTCGGCGGAACTGGTGGCTGCGGCGACCATCCTGGCGGCGGATCGCTTCGGCCTGCCGGTGTCGACCACGCACATCCTGTCTTCCGGCGTCGCGGGTGCGGCGGTGGCGAACGGGCAGGGACTGCAGGCCCGCACGCTGCGCAACATGGCGCTGGCGTGGCTGCTGACGCTGCCCGTCGCAATGACGTTGTCAGGCGGGCTTTACTGGCTTTTGCTGACGATCGTGCGCGCCACGGGCAACGCCTGATCCAGACCGGCGGCGCTGCGCGGTGACAGGAACCCGCGCGCGTCGCGGGCCACCTCTGCAATTTCCCGCTGCATCACCTGATGCGAGCGCTGGTCGGGCGCGGCCCATGCGGTGAGGAACCCGGCCAGCGTCGCGGCGGCGACGGCCAGCGCGAGGCGATGTTGGGTGCGGCGATCGCGCATCTTCTCTCTCCCGAAAACGCTGTGCTTGCGTGCCGGGCTAGGAAGAAAAAGCTGAGCGTCAGATGAACGTGTCGCCCGAATCGCGCCGCAACAGGGTGAGCCGCGCCTTGCCATGGACACGCGACACGTCGATCGCGAATCCCTTGACGTCCACCATCTCGTCCCGCGCGGTTTCGATGCTGACCCAAGTGGCGTCGTTGACCCAGCCAAGCCGCGCCAACCGGTCGAGCGCGACGGACCCTGCACCCGTCGCATAGGGCGGGTCCATCATAATCACGTCGAGCGCGGCAGAGGTCGGGCCAAGCGCCAGCACCGACTGCGCGCGCACGTCGATCTTGCGCCCCAGCTTGGCGGCGTTGGCGCGCAGCGCGTCCAGCGCGGCGCGGTCCTGCTCCACGAAGACACAGCTTGCGGCGCCGCGCGACAGCGCCTCGAACCCCAGCGCCCCCGATCCGGCGAACAGGTCGGCGACGGCCAGCCCCTCGAAACTGCCGACGCGGCTGGCCAGCATGGAAAACAGTGCCTCGCGCGCACGGTCGGCAGTGGGGCGGGTGGCCTCACCCTTGGGCGCGACCAGCGGGCGGCCACGATCGGTTCCGGCGATGATCCGCATCAGCGCGATCCCTTTCGCGGTCCGGGGCGCCCGCCGGGGCCGGGGCGCTTTGGCTTGCCGGGGCCGCGCGGGCCGTCGCGGTTCGTCGCGGGGCGTCCCGCACGCGCAGGAGCGCCGTCACCAGCTTTTGCGGGGCGACCCGCATGGGCAAAAGCGCCGGGACGGTCCGTGCCGGGCCGGTCGGTGCGCGGTGTCAGCCGCTTGCGATCGGTCTCCAGCGCTTCCTTCGTCTCACGCTTACGCACGGGCTTTCGCGCCTCTGCCTTCGCTGCCGGGCGGGCGCGGTCGTCGGGCCGGGCCGCCATGCGCTTGCCCGCAGGTGCCGGGCGACCCGGCCGTGCTGGCTTGGGCGCTTCTGCCGGGGCGGGGGCGGGCGCGGGGCGGCTGACGCTGGCGCGGGTCACCAGCGGCGTGTCGCTGCGGCGGTCGGCGGGCAGGCGCAGCTCGCGGCGGAACTGGATCAGGTCGTGCTGGCGAACTTCATCGACGCCGCCGACGGGCATGTCGGACAGCGGGATCGGACCATAGCTGGTGCGGATCAGGCGGCTGACCGTCAGCCCCAGATGTTCCAGCACGCGGCGAACCTCTCGATTCTTGCCCTCCGTCAGTGTCATTTCGATCCACACATTTGCGCCGGTGCGCCGCTCCATGTTCGCGTCGATCGAGCCGTAACGCACGCCGTCGATCTCGATCCCTTCGATCAGATCCTCAAGCTGTGCCTGGCTGACCTCGCCAAAGGCGCGGGCGCGATAGGTGCGCTTTACCTGAGTCGCGGGCAGCTCGAGCTGGCGTTTCAGCTCGCCATCGGTGGTCAGCAGCAACAGCCCTTCGGTATTCAGGTCGAGTCGGCCGACCGGGATCACACGCGGCAGACCGTCGGGCAGCACGTCGTAAATGGTGCGCCGCCCCTGGGGATCGCGCTCCGCCGTCAGCACGCCGGCGGGCTTGTGAAAGCGAAACAGGCGCGCGGGCGCAGGGGCGGCCACGGGCTTACCATCCACGGTCACGCCGCGCAGGCTGGCCAGCAGGGTCGCAGGCGTTTCGAGGGGAACACCGTCGAGGGCGATGCGGCGTTCGGCGATCATGCGCTCAATCTCTCGCCGCGACGCGATTCCGGCACGGGCGAGCAGCTTTGCGATGCGCTGCGTTTCAGGGGGCTTGGACACAGCACGGGCTGATAGTGCAACCATCGCGTTCCCGCAAAAAAATCTCGCCATGGGATCGACCGGGAGGCGTAGAGGGTTTTGCGACTGCGGGCGCAATGTTCCGCGGGTCGAACAGGGAAGTCGAGCGTCACCATGTTGTTCGTACGGAAAAAGCGGCGAATCACCCGCATCCTCATCGTGGAGGACGAGCCGCTGGTCGCGTTCGACACCGAACACTTCCTGACGGAAGCCGGGTTCGAGGTGGTGGCAACGCTGGACAGGGTCGAGGACGCGGTCGCGTGCCTGTCGGGTGAGGTTGAAATCGATCTGGTGCTGGTCGATGTGGAGCTGGCCGATGGAAGCGGCGTCGATGTCGCGCGCGTGGCTCATGCACGCCAGTCGATCGTATTGTTCGTAACCGGTAATTGTCCCGGCGATGCGCGATCGCTGGCGGCGGGTTGCCTGGCCAAGCCCTATCCGCAGCGCGACCTGGTGGCCGCCATCGACGCGATCGAGACGATGCTGGGCGGCGGCGCGCCCAAGCGATTGCCGCAAAGTTTCAGCCTGTTCGACCGCGCCGCCTGAGGCGCGGTCGCCTCAGCTGCGATAATCGGCGTTGATGGCGATGTAGCCGTGCGTCAGGTCGCACGTCCACACGGTCGCGCGCCCTTCGCCAATGTTCAGGTTCACGGCAATTTCCACCTCGTCGCCCTTCAGGTGAGCGGCGACAGGCGCTTCGTCATAGCCCTCGACCACCAGGCCGTCGCGCGCGACCTCGATCCCGCCGAACGCGATCGATAGCCGGTCGCGTTCGGCCGGCTCGCCCGCCTTACCCACCGCCATGACGACGCGACCCCAATTGGCGTCCTCACCCGCAATGGCGGTTTTGACGAGGGGTGAGTTGGCGATGCTCATCGCCACCCGATGTGCGCTGCGGTCGCTGTCGGCGCCCTCGACATCGATTCGGATGAACTTGGACGCGCCCTCACCATCGCGCACGACCAGATGCGCCAATTGGCGGCAGACATCGGCCAGCGCCGCGCGAAAGGCATCGGCGCCTGCGTCGTCGTCATTCGCCAGAACGCGATTGTCCGCCTTGCCGGTCGCAAAGGCCAGCACCGTGTCGCTGGTTGACGTGTCGCCATCGACCGTGATGCACGAGAATGTCGTGTCGTTCGAGTCCTCCAGCGCCTTTTGCAGAAAGGCGGGTTCGACGGCTGCGTCGGTGAAGATGAAGCCGAGCATCGTCGCCATATCGGGCGCGATCATGCCCGATCCCTTGACGATGCCTGAGATGGTGACGTTGCGCCCGTCCACCACGGCGGTCGCCGACGCGCCCTTGGCAAAGGTGTCGGTGGTCGCAATGGCGTTTGCAGCGTCTTCCCAGCTTGCCACGGGGGCGGTGACGGCGGCGTCCAGGCCCGCTTCGGCGCGGTCGATCGGAAGCGGGACGCCGATCACGCCGGTCGAGGCGACGAACACGTCGGAGGGCTGGCAACCAAGCTGACCCGCCACGCGGGCGGCGATCGCTTCAACCGCCGCACGGCCACGGTTGCCGGTAAATGCGTTGGCATTGCCCGCATTGACGACCAGTGCGCGCGCACGGCCCAGCACCAGTGCGCGGCGGCACCACTCAACCTCGGGCGAGGGGCATTTGCTGCGCGTGGTCACGCCCGCAACGACACTCCCTTCGTCCAACAGCGCCAGCGTCAGGTCGGCACGGTCCCATGCCTTATAGCCCGCGCGCGCAACGCGCAGCGCAACACCAGCGACAGGCGGCAGGACGGGGAAGGCAGCGGGAGCGAGCGGGGAGCGGTTCATGGCCACGCAGTAGCGCGCGTTTCGCGGCATTTCCATGGGGCAGGCAATCGTATTCGCACCGCTATTGTGCTACCCGATGCGGCTACGGCGTTGCGCCCGGCTGACTTTCGCGATTATAGGCCGCGGTCAAGGCTTCATGCTCCCCCAGGAACGAGGTTTCATCATCGTGGCCAAGGCACCGGCGCGCACCGCACAAAGCGACCCTGCAATTCCCAACCGCGAACGGCCAGCCGAGCCGAAGCGGTACGAGGCCTCGAAGGAGGAACTGCTCGACTTCTATAAGCAGATGCTGCTGATCCGCCGTTTCGAGGAAAAGGCCGGCCAGCTTTACGGGCTGGGTCTGATCGGCGGCTTCTGCCACCTTTATATTGGTCAGGAAGCGGTCGCGGTCGGCCTTCAGTCGGCGCTGGAAGTCGGCAAGGATTCGGTCATCACCGGCTATCGCGACCATGGCCACATGCTGGCTTATGGCATCGACCCCAAGGTCATCATGGCCGAGCTGACCGGCCGCGCGGCCGGCATCAGCAAGGGCAAGGGCGGGTCGATGCACATGTTCTCGACCGAGCACCGCTTTTACGGCGGTCACGGCATCGTCGGCGCGCAGGTCTCGCTGGGCGCCGGTCTGGCGTTCAAGCACAAATATGCCGAGGACGGCGGCCTGTGCATGACCTATTTCGGTGACGGCGCCGCAAACCAGGGTCAGGTCTACGAAGCGTTCAACATGGCCGAGCTGTGGAAGCTGCCGGTCATCTTCGTGATCGAAAACAACCAGTATGCGATGGGCACCAGCGTCAATCGCGCGTCGTCGGAAGACCAGCTGTACAAGCGCGGTGAAAGCTTCCGCATCCCCGGCATCCAGGTCGACGGCATGGACGTGCTCGCCTGCCGCGGGGCGGCCGAGGAAGCGATTGCTTGGGTCCGCGCGGGCAAGGGGCCGATCATCCTCGAGATGAAGACCTATCGCTATCGCGGCCATTCGATGTCCGACCCGGCCAAATATCGCAGCCGTGACGAGGTTCAGGCCGTCCGCGACAAGTCGGACCCGATCGAAGCCGTGAAGCGCGAGCTGGAAAAGCTCGGCCTGAGCGAGGCCGATCTGAAGCCGCTGGAGCAGGAAATCCGCAAGGTCGTGAACGAAGCCGCGGACTTTGCCGAAAGCGCGCCCGAACCCGAACCCGCCGAACTGTACACCGAAGTGCTGGTGGAGAGCTATTGAGATGGCAATTGAACTGAAGATGCCGGCACTGTCGCCCACCATGGAAGAGGGCACGCTGGCCAAGTGGCTGGTGAAGGAAGGCGACACCGTCAAGTCGGGCGATATCCTGGCCGAAATCGAAACCGACAAGGCGACGATGGAATTCGAAGCCGTTGACGAGGGCACGATTGCCAAGATCGTCGTGGCCGAGGGCACCGACAGCGTGAAGGTCGGCGAAGTTATCGCCGTGCTGGCCGAAGAGGGCGAAGACGCTTCGTCCGTCGAGGCGCCGGCGAAGAGCGACCCGAAGGCGACCGAAGCGGCCAAGGCTGAAGAAGCGCCCGCCCCGGTTCAGGCCGATGGCAAGCCGGAGCCGAAGGAAACCGGCACCAGCCAACTGACCGACCACGCCGAAAAGGCAGGCGATCTGGCGCCCGAAATTCCCGAAGGCACCGAGATGGTCAAGCAGACCGTCCGCGAAGCGCTGCGCGACGCGATGGCCGAGGAAATGCGCGCCGACGATCGCGTGTTCGTGATGGGCGAGGAAGTCGCCGAATATCAGGGCGCGTACAAGGTCACGCAGGGCCTGCTGGACGAATTCGGCGCCAAGCGCGTGATCGACACCCCGATCACCGAATATGGCTTTGCCGGCGTCGGCACGGGCGCGGCGATGGGCGGTCTGCGTCCGATCGTCGAGTTCATGACGTTCAACTTCGCCATGCAGGCAATCGATCACATCATCAATTCGGCAGCCAAGACCAATTACATGTCGGGCGGCCAGATGCGGTGCCCGATCGTGTTCCGCGGCCCGAACGGCGCGGCCAGCCGCGTCGGCGCGCAGCACAGCCAGAACTACGGCCCGTGGTATGCAAGCGTCCCCGGCCTGATCGTCATCGCACCCTATGACGCCGCCGATGCGAAGGGTCTGATGAAGGCTGCGATCCGCAGCGAAGATCCGGTCGTTTTCCTCGAAAACGAGCTGATGTACGGCCGCAGCTTCGACGTGCCCAAGCTCGACGATTTCGTGCTGCCGATCGGCAAGGCGCGTATCATGCGTCCGGGTAAGGACGTAACGATCGTGTCCTATTCGATCGGCGTCGGCGTCGCACTGGAAGCGGCTGAAAAGCTGGCGGACGAGGGCGTGGATGCCGAGGTCATCGATCTGCGCACGCTGCGTCCGCTGGACACGGCGACCGTGCTGAAGAGCCTGAAGAAGACCAACCGCATGATCGTGGTGGAAGAAGGCTGGCCCACCTGCTCGATCGCCAGCGAACTCGCCGCCGTGGCGATGGAAAAGGGCTTCGACGACCTCGACGCGCCGGTACTGCGCGTGACGAACGAGGACGTGCCGCTGCCCTATGCCGCCAACCTCGAAAAGCTGGCGCTGGTCGATGTGGCGCGCGTGATCGAAGCGGTGAAGAAGGTCACTTACAAGGCGTAATTGAAAGGGGCAGGCCGCGCATCTGCACGGCCCGCCCCCTTTTATAACCGACGAGCGCCGGTATCTCAGGCTGTAAAGCGCTTTGTGAAACCGCGCGCGCTGCGCTCCTCATTATCCGGTTGGGCCTCGATCGTATCGACGCGGGCCAGGGGCGGGCCGGAACGGCAAGCCTCGACAAAGCGCTGCAACGCTTCATCATCCCCCGATACGAGCATTTCGACGCGCCCGTCGCGCGTATTGCGAACCCAGCCCGTAACGCCGAGTGCGCGCGCCTGCCGGGTGGCATAATCGCGGTATCCAACGCCCTGGACCCGACCCGATACAAACAGGCGTTGCGTTGTCATAACCGTCATTCAATCTTTCCTACGCGTAGACCCTGCCGCGATAGCGGCGATGCTAGGGTAGCAGTGGTGCGCCTTTGTACATTGCACCGCAACCGCCGCCCGCCGCAATCAGGAACGCGCTGGTCGCAAGACGCTCAGGCGCCGCGCGCCCTGTCCACTTCATAGCGTTCGCCGTGGCGGGTCGAATCGGCTTTTTCGACATTGGTGCTGCCGTCGGGATCGGCAATCTTCGACGCTTCGTCACGCGTGGCGACGTCGCGGGCCAGGTTGCCGCCCGAGCGTCCGACGTCATCGGGGGCTTCGGTCGCAGCGTCGATGATCTCATGATCGTCGTGGTCGCGGGCGCTGGTGGTGCGGGGATGTTCCATTTCGCTCTCCTTCACGCCGAATCAAGCGCCCGGAGACCCCATGGGTTCCATCAAGGATCGGGATAGGTGATGGCCAGCACTTCATATTCACGCGCGCCGGATGGCAGCTGAACGGTGCGAAGATCGCCCACCGCCGCGCCCTTCAAAGCGCGCGACAGGGGGGCGTGCCAGCCGATCTTGCCGGCCGCGGCTTCGGTTTCGTCATCGCCCACCAGCGTGACCACGCGTTCCTGATCGTCCTCATCGACGATGGTCACTGTGGCGCCGAAAAAGACGCGGCTGCGGTCTTCCGCGCGGGCGGGGTCGATGACGCGGGCGGCCTTCATCCGCCGGGCGAGAAAGTTCAGCCGCCGGTCGATCTCCCGCATGCGCTTTCGCCCATAGAGGTAATCGCCATTTTCCGAACGGTCGCCATTGCCCGCGGCCCAGGACACGATTTCCACAATCGCCGGTCGCTCGGTGCCGAGCAGCCGATCATATTCGGCCTTCAGCGCCGCGTAACCCGCGGGTGTGATGTGATTTGGACGGTCCATGATCCGGGTCAGCCGGGTCGCGACTTGCCGAGATACCAGGACAGGTTGGTCGGCCCCTTCGACCGGGCGCGATCAGGGTAGAGCAGGTCATAGACGACCGCATTCTCCAGCACGCGCTGAACATAGTTCTTGGTCTCGAAAATCGGAATATCCTCGACCCAGTCGAGAACGTCCACGCCCTGTCGTGGGTCGCCGTTGGCGCGGAGCCATTTGTTCACATTGCCCGGCCCGGCATTATAGGCCGCGACGGCCAGCGGATAGCTGCCGCCATAATAGTCGAGCATCCGCTGGAAATAGGCTGATCCCAGCTGGACGTTGTAGCCCGGATCGCCGGTCAGCGAGGCCAAGTTATAGCCCAGCCCCAGCTTGCCCGATTGTTCGCGCGCGGTGCCGGGCATTAGCTGCATCAGCCCGCGCGCGCCCGCACGGCTGACGGCGTTGCGGTCGAACTGGCTTTCTTGGCGCGCGATCGCGTGGATCATCGTGAAATTGGCCGATGCGGCCCCTGTGGCCGGCAGCGTGGGATAGCCCGTTGCCACCAGCGCGGCATGGCCATTTAGCGACGCGCTGCGCCCGATCATCACGCGCAGGTCGGGGCGCTCGATCTGCCCCGCCAGTTCGGCGGCAAGCGCGTGATCGGGAGCGCTTTTTGCGTCATTCGCGATCTGACGCACAAACAGGTTCTGATCGGCCGTGCGCCCCATTTCGCCGAGCAGCCGCGCGGCGCGGACGACTTCACGCTTGAAGAAAGAGTCGCGCACGGCAGCGTCGATCGCGCCGGGCGATGCCTGAGCGACGCGGGGGATCGCGCGGCCCATGCGTTCGGCGGCGAGCTGCCCGTAATAAAGGTCGGGCCAGACCGCGGCGCGGGCATAGTGCGTCTGTGCGGTTGCCTGATCGCCAGCCGCTTCGGCCGCGCGGCCAGCCCAGTAATAGCCCTTGGACTGAGTCTGCGGCGTGCGCGAGCCGCCGGCATAGCGCGCATACATGCCGACCGCGTCCTGCGGCCGGTTCAGGTCGCGGCGCGCCACCTGACCCGCAAGCCACGCAAGCGAGGTATAGTCGTCGCGCTCCCCATAGGGGCGTGTCGAAACATCGGTGCCGGCGGGATAGGCGTCGTCGATCTGGCGCGCGATGTCATAGGCGAGTTGATATTGCCGGTCCGCCTCTGCCGCGCGAGCATTGGTCAAAAGGACTTCGTACCATTCCTCGACATCAGCGGGGCGCGTTAGCGAAGCGCGTGCCTGCGCCAGATAGGCGCGAGCCGCCGGGCTTTGCCCGCCATTGCGAAGCCACTGTGCCCGGTCGGCGATATAGCCCGCATCCGTGCGGTCGGCGGGGGGCACGCTGCCATCCAGTGTTGCCGCGTCCGCCGCGCGTGTGCGGAACGCCAGCCGCGCGGCATAGACCGCCCGCCGCGCTGGAGACACAAGCGCCAGCTGCCGCGTCGCCGCGCTGGTGGCGCCTGCCCAGAGCAGCGCATCCATGCGCGCATCATGGTCGGCGGGGCCGATGGCGCTGGCAAAGCCGGTCATCAGCCGCGCTTCGTCCGCCGGGCGCAGTACGCCGCGACGCCATGCCTGGCGCACCTGCTCCTGCGCCTCGGCCCGCCGCCCGCTGACCTCCAGCGCCTCGGCAAAGCGGACATGACCGGCCGACGAGACGGGCGGGAATCGCTGGAAAAAGCGCATGACGAGCGCCGGGTCGCGGGTGCCGCTGTCCAGCGACGCTTCCGCCGCCTGTCGGCGTCCGGCCTCCCCCGGCCAACCGGGATGGGCAAGCAGGAAATTGGCGTAATCGGCAAAGGGCCAGCTATCGGATTGCTGAAGCCGTTTCCACTGGTCGATCGTCGCGACCAGTGGATTGCCATAATAGGATGGCAGCGGCTGCACCGTTTCGGCCTGCGCCTGGCGCTGGGTCGGCACGACCTGATCGAGCCCGCGCGGTGGCCATGTCTGACGCTGCGGCTGCGTCTGGGGCAGCGGCTGCACCATGGTCTGCGTGGCAAGCGCGGCGCCCGATACACTGGCGCCGATCAGAACGAACTTGGAAAACATACCCGGCATGCTGGACAGGATATGCCCAGCGGCCCTATCTGTCGCCCCCGAAAATCCTCTTGACGGGCAGTTTTCATCGCATGTTTTCGGGTTCGATTCCGGCGCTCGCCACGCCGTTCCGTGATGGCCGCTTCGACGAGCCGACTTACCGCGCACTTATCGATTGGCAGATCGAGCAAGGCTCATCGGCGTTGGTGCCCTGCGGGACCACGGGGGAAGCGGCGACGATGTCGATCAGTGAGCATAATCACGTGCTCGCCGTATGCATCGACCAGACCGCAGGCCGGGTGCCCGTGATCGCGGGGTGCGGGTCCAATGACACCTCGGTTGCGCTGGAGCATATGCATGCCGCACGCGATGCGGGTGCTGCGGCAGCATTGCTGGTGCCGCCCTATTACAACCGCCCGAATCAGGAGGGCGTTTTCCGCCATTTTGAGAAGCTGGCGAACGAGGGTGGTTTGCCGATCGTGCTGTATAACGTGCCCGCGCGCACCGTCACCGATATTGCGGTCGAGACGATGGGGCGACTGGTGGCGGCGTTTCCCGGCAAATTTGTTGGCGTGAAGGACGCGACCGGCGTGCTGACGCGCGTGTCGATGCAGCGTGCCGCCTGTGGCCCCGATTTCTGTCAGCTGTCGGGCAATGACGACACGGCGCTGGGCTTCATGGCGATGGGGGGCAGGGGGTGCGTATCGGTCACCGCCAATGTTGCGCCGCGCCTGTGTGCCGATTTCCAGGCCGCGTGTGAAACCGGCGATTATCCCGCGGCGCTGCAGCTGCAGGACCGCTTGTTCCCGCTGCATTCGGCGCTGTTCAGCGACGCGTCGCCGGGCCCGGTGAAATATGCGCTGTCACGCGTGCGGGCGGGGTTCAGCCCTGAACTGCGGCTGCCGATGACCGAACCGTGTGAGGCATCGAAGAAGCTGGTCGACGCCGCGCTTGCCCATGCCGGGCTTGTCTGAACGCTTCGCGCGGGCGGGTTCATGACGTTTTGTCGTGGATCGGGGGGCGTGTCGGCCCAAAGCCGTTAGTGGCCGCTTCCCTTTCGCCTCGCGCACGCCTATCTCGCGCGTCCAATGTCCCGACCACGCCCCACCACATTCGACAAGAAAAAGGTCGTCGCCGAGAACCGGCGCGCGCGTTTCGAGTATTTCATCGAGGATGTGTATGAGGCGGGGCTGGCCCTCACCGGCACCGAGGTGAAGTCGCTTCGTTTCGGCGAGGGCTCCATCGCCGAAAGCTATGCCGAGGTGAAGGGCGAGGAAGTCTGGCTGGTCAACGCCAACATTCCCGAATTCAGCCACGGCAACCGCCACAATCACGTGCCCAAGCGCCCGCGCAAGCTGCTGCTGCACGAGCGGGAGATCGGCAAGCTGCACGGCGCTGTCGCGCGTGAGGGGATGACGCTGGTCCCGCTCAGCATCTATTTCAACGGACGCGGGCGGGCCAAGGTCGAGCTGGCGCTGGCCAAGGGCAAGAAGGCGCACGACAAGCGCGAAACGATAAAGGAGCGCGACTGGAAGCGCGAACAGCAGCGATTGCTGCGCGATCGCGGCTGACATGAAACGCCCGCCCAAGGACTGGCTTGCACGCTGGATCATCGCCAATGTGCCCACGCGCGAGCAGTTGGAGGATGTGAAGATCCTGCGTCCGGTCGCCCATCGGGTGCTGGCGCCTGAGCTGTGGCGTTTCACGCGACGCTCTGTGCCGCGCGGTACGGCCCTGGGCTTACTGGTTGGCATCTTTCTGATGATACCGGGCCTGCAGATTGCGGGCGCCGCATTGCTGGCGCTGCCGGTCCGGGCGAACATCCCCATCGCTGCCGGGATGACCTTCCTCAGCAATCCGGCCACGACGCCCTTCATCCTTTATGCATCGGTCTGGCTGGGTAATTTCCTTTTGGGGCGCACTGCCGATGCCTCTGGCTTCATGGCGCTGGTCGAATCCCATGCAAGCGTGTCGCAGTGGATCGGCTGGCTGTTGTCGGAAGCGGCCCCAGCCATGCTGTTCGGGCTTGCCGTCATATCGATCGGGTGCGCTGTCGTCGGTTACGGCATTGCCGTATTGTTCTGGCGCATCCGTACCGCCGCCAAATGGCGGCGGCGGCACGTTCGCGAGGACTGAGCCTTAGTTGCTGAGAAACGTCAGCAGATCGCGCGTCAGACGATCGCCTTCAGTCGCGAACAGACCGTGGGGCGCGCCGGAATACTCGACCAGCTGATTGCGCGCGATGCCATCAACGGCACGGTGCGCAGTCGCCTTGATCGGGACGGTCGCATCTCCCGTGCCGTGAACGATAAGCGTCGGCACGCCAAAGGCGGGAAGATCAGGCGTGAAATCGGTATAGCCCCACGCCTTTGCCGCCTCGATCGTGGCGTGCTGGCTCGCTTGCATCGCGACATTCCAGGACCAGTCGAGATAGTCTTCGCTGACCGGGTGAGTGATCATGCCCACGCCGTAGAAATCGCGGAAGAAGCCACGCATAAATGCGGCGCGGTCGGTCATTAGTTGTTCGGCGATTTCGGTCAATTTCGCTTCGGGTACGCCGTTCGGATTGGCATCGGACTGAACGATGCCAGGGACAACCGATCCGATCAGCGCAGCGTGAGTGATGCCGCGTCCGCCATGCCGGCTCATGTAGCGCGCGACCTCACCACCGCCCATCGAGAAGCCGACCAATGCCACGCCATCCGTTGCGCCTGCGGCATCAAGGATGGCAGCCAGGTCATCGGCATAGGTGTCGTAATCGTGGCCGGCCCACGGCTGGCCCGACCGGCCGAAACCGCGCCGGTCATAAGCGATTGCGCGATAGCCCGCTTCGGCAAGCGCAATAGCCTGTGGTTCCCAACTGTCGGCGTTCAATGGCCAGCCATGGATCAGCACAACCGGGCGGCCACTGCCCCAATCCTTGACATACAAATCGGTGCCGTCACGGCCCTTCACATATGGCATGGCTGTTCTCCTCGTCAGAATGACCGATGCCGAACGAGCCGAGCCGGCTGCCGTTCCTGTCGCCCGGCGCGGGAAAAGCACGTCGGAGGCGAACCAGTCTGTTGCCGCAACGCAAGCGAGACGATAGGCGTGCGGCCCGACCATCAGGACCCTTGAGGACGAAGAGCGCGTGACCGATTCCGCCGCCCCCAGCGGCCCCGCCCCAACCATCTTTGAAGCGATCGTGCGCAGGACCTGCGTCACGGCGACCTATAACCGCACCGATGTTTTGCTGGCCCCGCACGCGATCTGGACGCGGCACGGCGACATGTTCATCGACGCGATCACCGTCAGCCTGAACGGTAAGCCCCCGCGTGAGACCAAGCTGGGCACGTTCAAGCTGATCGGGCTGAATGATCTGGCGCGCACCGACACGGCCTTTGCGCCGAGTGAGCTGTTCGACCCGGCCGACGAGAAATATGGCGGTGAGGTCGTTTTCGCGATCGAACGCTGAGGCGGGCGACCGGAGCGAACCGGCCGCCGCGAAGCGCCGCGTCAGCCGATGGTGACGAAGCTGTCCATCACCCGCTTGCGCCCGGCCTGTTCGAATTCGACCTCCAGCTTGTTGCCTTCAATCCGGTCGATCAACCCGTAGCCGAACTTCTGGTGGAAGACGCGCATCCCGACGCTCAGGTCGCTGCGTCCCTTGTTGCCAAGGCTGATGGCGGACGCGCGCGATTCGATGACGCGCGGCGCTTCACGCGAAAAGCCGCCGCTGGCCGCACGCTGCCAGCCTGGTCCGCGCCCGGTACCGCGGCCGACATCGGCAAACGGGTCGGCGCGTTCGGACCAGTTGGCGCGCCACAGGCTTTCGCCGCCCGACATGGTGGTTTCGGCCTCAATATGTTCAGGCGGCAGTTCACCGACGAACCGGCTGGGGAGCGAGCTGGTCCACTGGCCATAGATACGGCGATTGGCGGCGTGCAGGATCGTCGCGCGCCGCCGGGCGCGGGTGATCGCGACATAGGCGAGGCGGCGTTCCTCCTCCAGGCTGGCGGTGCCCCCCTCGTCCAGCGCGCGCTGTGAGGGGAACAGGCCTTCTTCCCATCCGGCGAGGAATATGTTTTCGAATTCCAACCCTTTTGCGGCGTGGATCGTCATGATCGTCACTTCGGGCGTGCGGGGGCCGCCCTCCCGCTCCATCACCAGGCTTACATGCTCGAGGAACGCGCCCAGCGTTTCATATTCCTCCATGGCGCGGACGAGTTCGGACAGGTTCTCCAACCGTCCAGCCGCTTCCGCCGATTTTTCGTTCTGGAGCATCGCGGTATAGCCGCTTTCGTCCAGCAATTGCCGCGCGAGTTCGGGATGGGGCAGTTCCTGTCCCATCTGTCGCCAGCGTGCGAGATCGCCGATGAAATTGCCCAGCGAGCGGCGGGCCTGCGGCGTCAGTTCATCGGTATCGAGAATGCGGGCGGCCGCCGTGGTCAGCGGCAGCCCTTCCGCACGGGCAAGCTGATGAATTTTCTGCACCGCCTTGTCGCCCAGGCCGCGCTTGGGAGTGTTGACGATCCGTTCGAACGCCAGATCGTCCGCCGGTTGCGCGACGACGCGCAGATAGGCGAGGGCGTCGCGAATTTCGGCGCGCTCGTAAAAGCGGAATCCGCCGATGATGCGATAGGGCAGGCCGATTGAAATGAAGCGGTCTTCGAATTCCCGCGTCTGATGCTGTGCGCGGACGAGTATGGCGACATCGTCAAGGCTGGTGCCGCGCCGTTGCAGACTTTCAATCTCCTCACCCACGCGGCGGGCCTCTTCCGGGCCATCCCACACGCCCAGCACGCGGACCTTTTCGCCTGCGTCCAGCTCGGTCCACAACGTCTTGCCCAGTCGTCCGCCATTATTGGCGATCACGCCGGCAGCAGCGCCCAGAATATGCGGGGTGGAACGGTAATTCTGCTCGAGGCGAATGACCTTGGCGCCGGGGAAATCGCGCTCGAAACGTAGGATATTCTCGACCTGCGCGCCGCGCCACGAATAGATCGACTGATCGTCGTCGCCCACGCAGCACAGGTTGCGCCGCGCCTGTGCCAGCAGACGCAGCCACAGATACTGGACGCTGTTGGTGTCCTGATACTCGTCCACCATGATATAGCGGAAGCGCTGCTGATATTGCTCCAGCACTTCGCGATTGGTCTTGAGCAGCGTCAGCGAATGGAGGAGCAGGTCGCCAAAGTCACAGGCATTCACTGCCAACAGGCGCGCCTGATATTGGCGATACATTTCCTGGCCGCGACCATTGGCAAAGCGTTCGCTTTCGCCCGCGTCGATATCGGCGGGGGTCAGGCCCTTGTTCTTCCATTCGTCGATCAGCCCGGCGAGCGAGCGGGCGGGCCAACGCTTTTCGTCGAGATCGGCGGCGACGATCTGCTGCTTCAGCAGGCGAAGCTGGTCGTCGGTATCGAGGATCGTAAAATTGGACTGAAGCCCCACCAGTTCGGCATGGCGCCGCAGCAGCTTTGCACCGATCGAGTGGAAAGTACCCAGCCACGGCATCCCCTCAACCGCGTCGCCGACAAGCCGCCCGACCCGTTCGCGCATTTCGCGTGCGGCGCGGTTCGTGAAGGTGACCGCCAAAATCTCCGACGGCCAAGCCTTTCGCATATAGATCAGGTGCGCCAGCCGCGCGGTCAGTGCAGCCGTCTTGCCCGTGCCGGCACCCGCCAGCACCAGCACCGGACCATCGGTGGTCAGCACCGCCTCCCGCTGCGGCTCGTTCAGGCCGTTGAGATAGGGCGGTTCGTTCACGGCGGGTCGGAAATCGGTCATCGGCTCGCAGGTAAGGGGATGGGGGTGGGCGGGCAAGGTTACGCTTGCCACAGGACCCGTTGCATGGGAACATAGAACGAACAGGCGGCAGGAGGAAGCCATGACGTTGACGGGTGGGTGTCAGTGTGGTGCGGTTCGATATTCGGCGGTGGGCAGCCCCGAACATCATGCGCTGTGTCATTGCGCGGACTGCCGGAAATCGGCGGGCGCGCCGATGGTCGGCTGGATCGCCTTTCCCGAAGATGCGCTGAGCGTCGAAGGGCGACCGACGCGGTGCGAATCCTCGCCAGGCGTCACGCGCGAATTTTGCGGCACCTGTGGGACGGGGCTTTTCTATCGCAATCCGGCCATGCTGCCGGGCATTGTCGACGTCCAGTCGGCCACGCTTGACGATCCGGCAGCGTCGCCACCGCAGGCGGAAATCATGGTGTGCGAACGGCTGGTGTGGATGGATGAGGTCGGCGGGCTGCCGCGCTTCGAACGCTATCCGGGCATGGACTGACGGCGCGAGGCTGAACCGGCGCGGCGGCGCTGCAATTCTTTGCGACAGTTTTCCGCGTTGCGCGCGAAATGATTGCGACAGGCGCGGTGCAATCCTCCCTTCATCGACCGATGCGGTCGTGTTCGGAGGAGACAGATCATGAAAAAGCTCTCGCTGATGTTCGCCGGTCTTGCTGTTGCCGCCACCTCGCTGCCGGCTGCGGCCAGCGCACAGCAATGGCAGTCGATCAACGGCCGTCAGGCGCGGATCGAGGCGCGGATCAATCAGGGCATCCGCTCCGGCGCGCTCAACCGGAAGGAGGCAGTGCGCCTGCGCACCCAGTTTCGTGAGCTGGCGACGCTGGAGGCGCGTTATCGCCGGACGGGCGGCGGTTTGAGCGTTGGCGAACGCCGCGATCTGGACCGCCGCTTTGATCGCCTGTCGGCGCGGGTGAAGGTGCAGAAGAACGACCGCCAGCAACGCTGGTGAGCGAGCGGCGGGGCGGCGGTTTGCGCCGCCCCGAAACGCTTGCGATGCGGAAAGGCGTGCGAGGCGATTGACAGCGGTCGCACGTCGGGCACAACCCGTCGCTCCCTTGACCGGAGTTGTCGATGCCCCGTTTCGCCGCCGCCCTGCTTGCCGCCACCTTGCTGTCGCCGGTGCCAGTGCTGGCCCAGTCGCGCCCCGCTGCTACCGCTGCAAAAGTGGAGCCGATCGCCTTTACCGAGCGCACGCTGGCCAATGGCCTTCGCGTCTATGCCATTCGCGATACCAGGACGGCGAACGTATCGGTCCAGGTGTGGTACGATGTCGGGTCAAAGGATGATCCCGCGGGGCGTTCCGGCTTCGCCCACATGTTCGAACATCTGATGTTCAAGGCGACGCGCAATCTGGTCGACGAACAGCTCGACCGGCTGACCGAAGATGTCGGCGGTTACAACAACGCCTCAACCGACGACGATTACACGAATTATTTCGAGCTGGTGCCTGCCAACCACCTCCAGCGGCTGTTGTTCGCAGAGGCGGATCGGATGTCGTCGCTGGTGGTCGATCCAAAAGTTTTCGCATCCGAACGCGATGTCGTGAAGGAAGAATTGCGCAGCCGCGTGCTGGCGCAACCCTATGGCAAGCTGTTCTACCTGTATCGTCCGATGGCCGCTTATCGCGTGCATCCCTATGCGCGGCCCGGCATCGGCAGCATCGCCGATCTGGACGCCGCCACGGTCGAGGATATCCGCGCATTCCATGCAACCTATTACCGGCCCGACAATGCCGTGCTGGTGGTGGCGGGCAATTTCGACCCCGCGCAGCTCAACAAATGGGTCGACCAGTATTTCGCGCCCATCGCACGGCCCGAACGCGCCATTCCGCGCGTCACGGTGAAGGAGCCGGAGCCGAGCGGCGCGCGGCGCTATACTGTTTACGAGCCGAACACGCCGCTGCCCGCCGTGCTGGTCAGCTATCCCCTGCCACCGGCCGGCACCGCGGATGGCCCGGCGCTGACGGTACTGAACGCGGTACTGGCGGGCGGCGATAATTCGCGCCTGTATCAAGGCCTGGTCTATCGCGATCAGCTGGCGGCGCAGGCGGCGAGCTTTTACGAGGCAAAGCAGGGAACGGGCCTGTTCAGCGTCTATGCCATTCTGGCGGGCGGTAAGACCTCTGCCGCGGGGGAGGCGGCAATTTCGCGCGAAATCGCTCGCTTGCGCGACGAGCCGGTCACCGAAGCCGAACTGGCCGAGGCCAAGAACGAACTGCTGACCGAAGCCCTGCAAAGCCGCGAAACGGCGGAGGGCAAGGCGTTTCAGGTCGCGCAGGGCGTGATTGTCGAGCGCGACCCCGCCGCCGCCGACAAGCGGTTGGCAGGCATCGCAGCCGTGACCGCCGCCGATGTTCAGCGCGTCGCCCGGCAGTATCTGACGCCCGCGCGCGCTTCGACTGTGCTGTACAACGCGGCGGGGAGTGCGCCGGCGGGTCAGAAGGGCGATTTGATCGCGATCGCCCCAACGGTGCGCGCGGCGCCGCTCACCCCGCCGCCGGGCATCGTCGTTCATGCTCAGGCACCGGCGGATGCGCGCATCCTGCCGCCCGAACCCGGCCCCGCAGTACAGCCCAGCCTGCCCAAGCCGGTCGAGACGCGGCTGGCGAACGGGCTGCGCGTGATTGTGGTCGATCGCCCGGACCTGCCCCTCGTCAGCGCGCAGCTGGTCGTCGATGGCGGCGCGGCGCTGGACGCGGCGGGCAAGTCGGGGCTGGCTGAAATGACGGCATCGCTGCTGACCAAGGGCACGACGACACGCAGCGCGACGGAAATCGCGCAGGCCGTCGAATCGCTGGGCGGCGCGATTGCCAGCGATGCCGATTGGGACGGCGCGGGGGTGTCGCTGTCGGTAAAGTCGGACCAGCTGGATCCGGCGATGGCAATCCTGGCGGACGTCGCGCGTAATCCGGCCTTTGCCGCCGAGGAACTGGACCGTGCGCGGGCGCAGGCGATTGACGGGCTGACCGTCCAGTTGAAGGACCCGGCGGCGCTGTCGCAACTGGTCGCGGCGCGCGCGGTGTTCGGAGCGCATCCCTATGGCGCGGTCGAGGGTGGCACGCCCGCCAGCCTGAACGCGATTACGCCCGCCGACCTGCCCGCTGCCTATCGCGCGACATGGCGACCCGACCGAGCGGCGCTGGTGCTGGTGGGTGATGTCCGCGCCGATCAGGGGCGGGCGCTGGCCGAAAAGCTATTCGGCGACTGGCGTGCGAGCGGAGAGGCGGCGCTGACGGCGAAACTGGACGGCGCGTTGCCGGCGCCGCGCGTCATCGTCGTCGATCTGCCGGATGCGGGGCAGGCGGGCGTGGTTGTCGCGCGCGCCGGGCTGTCGCGGGGCGATCGCCAATTCTATGCGGGCCAGGTTGCCAATGCGACGCTTGGCGTCGGGTTCACGTCAAGGCTGAACCAGGAAATCCGGATCAAGCGCGGGCTGGCTTATGGCGCGCGCTCCTCGATCGATGCGCGGCGGGGCGTGGGGCCGTTCACCGCCTCGACCCAGACCAAGAACCCCTCCGCGCCCGAAGTCGTGTCGATCATCGCGGCGGAGATGCAGCGGCTGGGCGCCGAAGCGGCGCCTGAGTCCGAACTGGCAACGCGCAAGGCGGTGCTGATCGGCGGGTTCGGCCGCGCCATCGAAACCAATAGCGGGGTCGCGGACCTGATCGGCGATTATGTCATCGAACAGGTCGGTGTGGACGAACTGTCCCGCTATATCCCGGCCGTTGAGGGTGTCGATCCGGCGGCGGTGCAGGCGGCGGCGGCGCGGCTGTTTGATACTAAGGGCGCCAGCATTGTCGTGGTCGGTGATGCCAAGGCCTTTGTCGAACCGCTGCGCAAAGCCTATCCGCAGGTAGAGGTCATTCCGGCCACGGCGTTGAACCTGGACGCACCGGGGCTGAAATGAAGGCGGATGGCCGGGCGCGGCAATGCCGCGTCCGGTCACGCCATGCGGCGCAGCACATGGTCCTTCAAGATGAAGTGATGGCGAAGCGCCGCAGCGATGTGCAGGACGACCAGCGCAAGCATGATCAGGCCCAGCACCTCATGCCCCTCATGCGCGGTGCTCCACAGCGAGTCGCCGCGGGTGACGGCGAATTTCGGCACGTCGAACAGGCCGTAAAAGCTGATCGGGTTCGGACTCGCGGAACTCATGATCCAGCCGCTGATCGGCATCGCCAGCATCAGCGAATAGAGCGTGAGATGCACCGCATGGGCGGCCCCGCGTTCCCAGATGGCGGTTTCTGCTGGCAGCGGCGGCGGCCGGTGCGTCAGGCGCCAGCCGATGCGGACCAGCGTCAGCGTCAGGATCAAAATGCCGGTCGCCTTGTGCACGGGCATCAGCCGGACGATGCCTTCCAGCGCGTCGTGAAACAAACCCGCCAGCAAATTGAAGATGATCAGCGCGGCCATCGCCCAGTGAAGCGACCGCGCGACCCTGTTGTACCGAAGCGTGCCTTCCATGTTGCCCAACCCCCGTCTGCGGGGGCAGCATGTATCGCGCCGGCAGCGGGTGCAAGCCCGACCTTTAGGTGCTGGCGCGCACCGTCAGGTGGACCGGAACGCGGGACTTGGCATGGCCTTCACCTGCAAGGCGGCGAAGCAGCGCGTCGACGAGCGCCTGTCCCGCAGCGCCCACGTCCTGCGCGATGGTCGTCAATGCCGGGTCGCAGTGGCGAACGCCCTGAATGCCGTCGAAGCCGATGACCGCCACGTCGCGGGGCACTTGTCGCCCCGCGCTGCGCAATGCCCTGAGCGCGCCCAGCGCGACCAGATCGCTGGCGGCGAACACGGCATCGGCGTCGGCTGCTTCCCGCGCCAGCCACTCGATCGCACCGGCGCCCTGCTGTTCGCGATCGCCCTCAACATCGACCGAGATGTCGATGGGGGACAGGCCGTGTGCCTTTAGCGCCGCCAGATAGCCTGCACGCCGTTCGGCATAGGCGGCGTGATGCTGCCAGCCCGGTCCGGCAAAGGCGATGCGCCGCCGCCCGATGCTTACCAGATGCTCGACCGCCTGCCGCGCGCCGTCCTGATTGTCGGCGCGGACGGTTGGCAGGTCGTCGTGCGGCGATCCCCATGCCACGATCTGCCGCCCCTGAACGGCGGCGTCGGTAAAGTGTCGCCAGCCTTCGGCGTTGGTTGCGCTGCCGATGACGATCATGCCGTCGGCTTCACGGCGCTGTTCGAATTCGCTGTCGAACCCCGCCTCGGGCTCCTGAAACGATAACAGGATGCGGCGGCCCTCTCGCACGGCGGCGGCTTCGACCGAAGCGACCAGGTCGTAGTAAAAGGGGTTGAGCGATCCGCGCGACGCGCCCGCCGGAACCAGAATGACCAGCGCGATGCAGCCCGTCGTCGCCTGTCGCAGTCGCGCGGCGCGTAGGTCGGGCAGGTAGCCCAGTTGCGTCGCGGCATCCATCACGCGCTCCCGCGTTTCGCGGCTGACGCTGTCCAGATTGCGCAGCGCGCGGGAGACGGTGGACTGCGAAACACCGGCTGCTGCGGCGACGTCGAACGAGGTCACGACTCCGCGCACCGGGGTGGGGGCGGTGGTCAGGGTCGATTCGGTTTCGGTATCAGCGGCGTCACTGGCCATCGTGGCAATGTCGTTATCGTGTGCGGGCGGTGTTGGGAAGCCGCCCATCGGCCCCTGTGTCGCGATCGGGGTCGAGTTGGGGCCAGCGCTCGATCATCGCCGCAAGCACGCCGTTGGTCCAGCCGAAGCCGTCCTGCGTCGGATATTCGCCGCCGCCGCCCGCCGTGGCGCGCTCCACATCATATTTCTCCAGCAGCTTGCCCGTCTGCCGATAGGTGCGGTTCGCGGTCGCCACCCAACGCGCGGCGATGGTGCGGGCCAGGTCTGGCCTGCCATAGCGTTCAAGCCCGGCAATGGCGGCCCATTGCAGCGGCGCCCATCCGTTCGGCGCATCCCATTGCTGGCCGCTGGTCACATCAGTCGTTCTCAATCCGCCGGACGCCAGCAATTCGTGCTCGAGCGTGCGGGCGGTGGCGGCGGCGTGCTGCGGGGTGGCGGTGCCGGTGAACAGGGGGAATGCAATGGCAGCGCTCAGCCGAGGGGAGGGGGCGGCGTTCGCACGGTCCCAGTCGGCGAAGCGCCCCCGGCCGGTATCCCACAGCCAGCGTCCGATGGCTGCCCGGCGTGCATCGGCGGCGCGCTGGAACCGATTGGCGCAATGTCCGTCCCCGGCGGCCTTGCAGCGCCGCGCAATGACGAGCTCGCCTGCATGCAGCAGGCTGTTCAGATCGACGGGCACGAAGTCGGAAGTGCGGATTGTGGCCAGCCGCCTGGGATCGTCCAGCCAGCGTGAAGAAAAGTCCCAGCCGCTTTCCGCGCCGGATCGCAAATGGCGCCAGACCTCAGCCTGCGGCCGGTTGGTTTCGCGGGCGGTCGCCACATCCTCGGCCCAGCTTTCGTCGCGTGGCGTGTCACGGTCATCGCGGTAGCGGTTGAGAAGCGCGCCGTCTGGCATCCGCACCACCCGCTTGCACGCGTCATCCGCGCCAAGACAATTGGCGCCCGCCATCCAGAAATCATGCTCGGCGCGCATGGCTCTCAGCCACCGTGCTTCGGTCGCGGCGTCCTGCGGCCCGGCGAGGTCCGTCATCAGCGCGAAGAAGGGCGGTTGCGACCGGCTGAGATAATAGCTGCGCGTGCCGTTCGGGATATGGCCATAGCGTTCGATCAGGCTGGCGAAATCGTCGACCATGGCCCGGACCAGCCCGTTCTGACCGTCCGCCTTCAGCCCCAGCATCGTGAAATAGCTGTCCCAATAGTAGATTTCGCGAAACCGCCCGCCCGGCACGACATAGGGGCCGGGCAGTGCCAGTGCCGACCCGCCCGGCGGGACATCCAGTGTCACGCGCGCCAGTTGCGGCCACAGCGCGCGGATATGCTCGCGCAGTCCCGGCCGTTCGTTGACGGTGGTGCTCGGCGGCAGGGTGAACCAGCGCGCGACAAATGCCCTGAGCGCCGGCTTCCCCACCGGACGTTCAGCGGCATAGGCGCCCAGGATCGCGGCGTCGTCAGCGCGCGGGACGGCGTCGGCAAAGGTCTTGCCGTCGTCGAACACGCGCCCTTCCTTCACGGCACGGAACAGCGGGCCATATCGTTCCGATGGGGTAGCAGGCAGTTCCTGCGCCGCGGCAGGTGCGGACAGCAGCAGCGCGAGGGCGATTAACGAGCGATGCAGTCGCGCGGGGGGCACAGGCTATCCTTCCATCATGGACAACCCGTTGAGTTCACCAGCCGCCGCATGGTTCCATCTAGAATTCGACCCCGCGCTGTGCCTTGACCCCCTGTTCGCGGAACGGATGCTTCACCAGTTCCATTTCGGTGACCAAGTCGGCCGCCTCGATCAACTGATCGGGGGCATTGCGGCCGGTGATGACCAAATGCGTCATGCTCGGCTTTTGCGCGATAAGGGCCAGCACCTCATCGACCGGTAGATAATCATAGCGCAGGACGATGTTGAGTTCGTCGGCAACGACCATGTCATAGCTTTCGTCGGTCACCATGCGCTTCACTTCTTCCCAAGCGGTTCGGGCGACGGCGATGTCGCGCGTCCGGTCCTGCGTATCCCAGGTGAAGCCTTCGCCCATGGGCTTGAATTCGACGTTGGGGAAACGGGCGAAGACAGCCGCCTCTCCCGTTTCCATTGCCCCCTTTACGAACTGGATCACGCCGACCTTCATCCCGTGCCCGATCGCGCGCACGACCATGCCGAGCGCGGCGGTGGTCTTTCCCTTTCCCTTCCCCGTATGGAGGATCACCAGCCCCTTTTCATTGTCGCGGGCCGCCACGATGCGGTCGTGAGCAGCCTTTTTCCGGGCCATCTGGGCGGCATGTTCGGCATCGGTTCGCATTGGAGTCTCCAGGGAAAAGGTCAGGCGGCGGGCTTTATCCTGAGGGGGATGCCGGCGACGACCAGGTCGACCGCATCACATGCGGCGGCCAGATGCTGGTGCAGCCGCCCGGCGGCATCGCGAAACCGGCGGGCGAGCGCATTGTCGGGCACGATGCCGAACCCGACCTCGTTCCCGACCAGAATGACCGGTGCCGACGCATCCGCCAAGACGTCGATCAGGGCGCGGCCCGCCGCGTCAAGATCTGCGTCGGCCAGCAACAGGTTCGACAGCCACAGCGTCAGGCAATCGACCAGCAGCACATGGTCGCCGTGCCCATGCTGGCGGATGACGCCGGGCAGATCATGAGGCGCCTCCACCGTCTGCCAGCTGTCGTCGCGATCCGCGCGGTGGCGGGCGATGCGGTCGCGCATTTCGTCGTCGAACGCCTGCGCCGTCGCGATGAACAGGCGACGCTGCCCCATCCGCTCCGCCAGCGATTGGGCGTGGCGGCTCTTGCCAGAGCGGGCGCCGCCCAGCACCAATATCGTCTGTGGGTTATCCGCCATCGTTCATCCGGCTTGCCGTTCGCGGCGTGAATGGCGATGGCGGGCGCGATGATGCAAGCGAAATCCATGTCGGAGCCGGACTTTGCGCGCCATGGCGGGCGGATCGACGATGCGCTGGCCGCTTATCCGGATGCGCCGCGCCCGTGGATTGACCTTTCGACGGGCATCAACCCGGTGCCGTGGCCGGTGCCAAAGGGGCTGTTGGTGGATCCGGCGCCGCTGCCCTCGACCGCCGCTTTGGCCGATCTGGAGCAGATCGCGGCGTGCCATTTCGGGGTGGAGGCGCGGCATGTGGCGGCGGTGCCCGGCAGCGAGATTGCACTGCGCCTGTTACCAATGCTGGGCGTGCCGCTGCCCATTGTTGCGGCCGTGCCCAGCTATGGCACGCATCGCGAAGTGGCGAGTGAGGCGGTGGCCCTTGCCGAAGTGGATCGGGTGCGCGGCGGTACCCTGTTGATTGCCAACCCCAATAATCCCGACGGACGCCTGCTGGACCGGGCGGCCCTCCACAAGCTTGCGATGCGCCAGGCGGAGCGGGGCGGCTGGCTGGTCGTCGATGAGGCTTTTGCCGACACCGATCCTGCGCCAAGTATCCCTGCTGTCGGCGAGGACGCACCGGTCATCGCCATGCGGTCGTTCGGCAAGTTTTTCGGTTTGGCCGGGATACGGCTGGGCTTCATCATCGCGCCGCCGATGGTGATCGCGGCATTGCGGGGCTTGCTGGGTGACTGGCCGGTGAGTGCGCAGGCGATTGGCTGGGGCCGGGCTGCCTATGCGGATCGTGAGTGGATCGAGGCGACCCGCATTGCTCTTGTGGAGCGGGCACGGCGGCTGGACGCGATGCTGGCCCGACACGGGTTGAGCGCGCGCGGGGCAAGTCCGCTGTTCCGGCTGGTCGAGCATCCCGACGCGCGTGCCATTTTCGAGCGGCTGGGGCGCGCGGGTATCCTGACGCGGCCCTTTGTGGATCGCGCCGATTGGCTGCGGTTCGGGCTGCCAGCGGATGACGGGGCGTTCGGCCGGCTCGACCGGGCGTTGGCCCGTGGCTGAGCCGGTCGCGCTGCTGGCGCTGGCGATTGATGCGGCGGTTGGTTGGCCCGGCGCGCTTTACCGGGTTGCTGGACATCCGGTCGGCGGCTTTGCGCGCTTTATAAACTGGGCGGAGCGTCGGTGGAACGATCCGCATGCGGGTGAGGCGGCCAAGCGCTTGTTAGGGCTGGTGACGATGGCCGTTCTGACCGGCGGCACCGTCGTGCTGTGTCTTGCGCTGGAGTGGGCGGCATATCGGCTGTTCGGGGCGTGGGGCTGGGTGCCGATTGTGCTCTTGGCGTGGCCGGGCATTGCGGCGCGCAGCCTGTATGATCATGTCCGCCCGGTGGGACAGGCGCTGCTGGACGGCGATCTGAGTGGTGCGCGGCGGGCAGTGGCGATGATCGTCGGGCGCGATACCGATCATCTGGACGAAGCGGGCGTTGCGCGCGCAGCGGTCGAGAGCCTGTCGGAGAGCCTGTGCGACGGCGTGGTCGCGCCGCTGTTCTGGCTGGCGGTGTTCGGACTGCCGGGGGTCTGGGCTTACAAGGCGATCAATACGGCCGACAGCCTGATCGGCCATCGGGAAGTGCGGTGGCGCGCCTTTGGCTGGGCGGCGGCACGCATCGACGATGTGGCCAATTTCGTGCCTGCACGGCTGGCAGGTTTCCTGATCTGCTTTGCCGCCGGTCGGGGGTGGCGCGTTATGGTGCGCGATTGCCGACGCCATGCATCGCCCAACGCCGGATGGCCCGAAGCCGCGATGGCGGGGGCGCTGGGCATCGCGCTGGCCGGACCGGTCACCTATGATGGCGTCGTCCATGACAAGCCGTGGATCGGTAGTGAGGGGCGGACGGCAACCGCGCAGGATATTCAGCGCGCGCTGGCAATCTATATCCGGGCATGCGTGTTGCTGGTCGGTTTGGCGGGGGGCTTTGCATGGCTGCGATCATGATACAGGGCACGGGATCGGACGTGGGCAAGTCCGTTCTGGTCGCAGGGCTGTGCCGCGCCTTTGCAAATCGCGGGCTGCGCGTTCGCCCCTTCAAGCCCCAGAATATGAGCAACAATGCTGCCGTAACTGCCGACGGGGGCGAGATTGGTCGCGCGCAGGCGACGCAGGCGCTTGCCTGTCGCGTGTCCGCCAGCGTCGACATGAACCCCGTGCTGCTAAAGCCGCAGGGCGACCGCACATCGCAACTGGTGGTTCGCGGGCAGGTTCGCGGTACGCTGACGGCGTCGAACTGGCGGGACGGGCGGGCGGGGCTATTGAGCGAGGTGCTGGAGAGCTATCAACGGCTGGCCTCCGATTGCGATCTGGTGGTGGTCGAGGGAGCCGGTTCGCCCGCCGAGACCAATCTGCGCGACGGCGACATCGCCAATATGGGCTTTGCCCGCGCTGCTGGGGTACCGGTAGTGCTGGCCGGGGATATCGATCGCGGCGGCGTCATCGCCTCCCTGGTCGGGACGCATGCGGTTGTCGACCGCGACGATGCCGCGATGATCAAGGGCTTTCTGATCAACAAGTTCCGCGGCGATCCTGCGTTGTTCGATGAGGGAATGGCGACCATCGAACGTCGCACCGGCTGGCACCCGCTGGGCATCGTGCCATGGCTGCCCGCCGCCCGCCGCCTGCCCAGCGAGGATGCGGTGGTGCTGGAGCGTCGCGCCGTCAGCGTCGAGGGACGTGTCGTCATCGCCTGTCCCATCACGCCGCGCATCGCCAATTTCGACGATCTTGACCCGCTGAAGCTGGAGCCGGGGGTCGAACTGGTCATGGTGCCGCCGGGGCGGCCCATTCCCGATGCGGCGATGATCGTGCTGGCCGGGTCAAAGGCGACCTGTGCAGACTTGGCATTCCTGCGGGCGCAGGGATGGGACATCGATATTATCGCACACCATCGAAAGGGGCGCCCGGTGCTTGGCCTGTGCGGCGGTTACCAGATGCTGGGGCGCAGCATTGCCGATTCGAAGGGGATTGAGGGGCCGCCGGGAAGCGTGGCCGGTCTGGGCCTGCTCGACGTGGAAACGGTGCTGACCGGAGACAAGACGCTGTCGCATGTCACCGGCGAGGCGCTGGGCAGTCCGTTCGAGGGTTATGAAATCCATCTTGGCCGCACGTCGGGCCCGGATACGGCGCGGCCCGTGGGTCGGCTGGCTGATGGTCGCAACGAAGGTGCGACGAGCGCGGACGGACTGGTTGCCGGGAGCTATGTTCACGGGCTGCTGGGGCTTGCGGCGCAGCGTGCCGCTTGGCTCCAACGGCTGGGATCGAATGCAACCGGGCCGGATCACGCGGCCGATGTCGACGCCGCGCTGGACGAGGTTGCAGCAGGCCTGAGCGACGCGCTCGATTTGGATGCGATGCTGGCGATCGCTCAGGCGTAAAGGACGAAAGCGAGCAGCAGCGCCGTTTCGGCGAGCTCGATCCCGGCGCCGTGTACGTCGCCCGTTACCCCGCCGATGCGTGACCGAAACCAGACTGCGAGGGCCGCGACGATCAGGGGCGCGACCGCCAGCGCCGGTAGCACCAAGCACCCCGCGAGCAGAACGGCTGCCCAGCCGAGCAGATCACGCGGGCGCACCGACTTTGCAATGGTGGCGCCCAGGCCGCCGGGCCGCAGCGGCCGCAGCCAGCGCGCCCAGACCAACGGTCCCATTCGCGCCGCCGCCGAAACCGCGACGATCGCCGCCCATTGTTGTGGCAGCAAAAGGTGCAGCAGGACCAGCTTGGCCGCGAGTTGCAGGACGATGGCGATCACGCCGAAGCTGCCGATATGCGGATCGGCCATTACCGCGAGCATCCGATCACGGTCACCATGCGCTGCACCCAGCCCGTCGGTGACGTCGCCCAAGCCATCCAGATGCAGCGCGCCCGTCACCCATGTCCACGCGATGAGCGCAGCCAATGCGCCAAGCCAAGGGTCGACGCGCGCGCCGATCACGCCCGCACTCGCGACCACCGCGCCA
This sequence comes from Sphingomonas sp. IW22, assembly GCF_041321155.1. GTDB lineage: Bacteria > Pseudomonadota > Alphaproteobacteria > Sphingomonadales > Sphingomonadaceae > Sphingomonas. The sequence goes on from NZ_JBGGWB010000001.1 coordinate 2,174,793, forward strand.
ACAAGCACGCCTACAATCGGATATAGCCGTACCGCCGCCGCAAAGTCGGCCGTGCTCCCTTCCACCCGTGGCACGGGCAATCGGGTGAGGAAGGACAGCGCGATGAACAGCTGCTTCATGCCTGCAAGCCTGCGATCTGCCCGCGACGGGGCCGGTCCTGCCAAATGTTGAAGGTCAGGACTGATGAACAGGGCAGGTCCAGCGCCCATGTCGCCGCATGGGGCAGGCCGCAAAGATAGGCGATTGCCGCTCGCATCGCGCCCGCATGGGTGACGACCAGCGTCGGTTGCGGGCTCAGCGCCTCGATCGCGGCGCCGACGCGGTCCACCAGCGCGGACCAACGCTCTCCACCGGGCGGCGGGCAAGCGTCGGGGTCGTTCCAGAAAGCGGCGATTGCGGTCCTGTCGATCTCTCCCGCGGCCAAGCCATCCCATTCGCCAAAGTCCAGTTCGCGCCAACGGGTGTCGACTTGCGCTTTGCCGATCGCGGCGGCGCAACGGCGTGCCCGCCGCAGATCCGACGTGGTCAGTTGCGTTGCGCCGATCGTGGTGGCTTTGCCCCGGCAGGCGGCGATTCCTGCATCGGTCACGTCGCAATCGGTGCGGCCCAGCATCCGGCCGGCCATTTCGGGCGCGCCGTGGCGCATCAGGTGCAGGGTAAAGCCGCTCACCCGCCGCTCACACCCGCTTCGGCAAAGGTGGCCATTTGGTCATGCGCTGCCAATGCCGCACGCACGATATGCGTCGCAAGCGCCGCGCCGCTCCCTTCGCCCAGCCGCATATCGAGAGCGAGCAGCGGGCTGAGACCAAGCCGGTCCAGCAAGCGGCGGTGGCCCGGTTCGGCGGAACAATGCCCGGCCAGGCAATGGTCGGTGATGGCAGGCGTGGCTAGGGCCAAGGGCGCGATGGCCGAGGTGGCGATGAAGCCGTCCAGCATCACCGGGACCCGTGCATGGCGGGCGCTCAGGATCGCTCCGGCGATCGCCGCGATTTCACGACCGCCGACACGGCGCAGGATTTCGAAGGCGCTGTCCAGATGACCGGCGTGATGGGCAAGGGCAGCGTCGACGGCCTGAACCTTTCGCGCAACGCCACCGGCATCGACGCCGGTGCCGGGGCCCACCCAGTCCGCGCCGGTGCCGCCGAAACTGGCAGCGGCAAGCGCGGCGGCGGCGGTCGAATTGGCGATGCCCATCTCACCCAGCACCAGAAGGTCGGCATCGCCGACCGCTTCTGCACCCGCGTTTAATGCGTCGAGGCACTCCGCCGCGTTCATCGCAGGGGCGAGAGTGAAGTCGGCGGTCGGCCGGTCGAGGTCGAGCGGTACGACCGAAAGCGTCAGCCCGGCCGATGCTGCCAACGCGTTGATCGCCGCGCCCCCGGCAGTGAAATTGGCGACCATCTGTGCAGTGACGGCGGCGGGAAAAGCGCTGACGCCGCGCGCTGCGACACCGTGATTGCCCGCGAATACCACAGCCCGACCGCGTTCGACCCGGGGACGCTCCACACCGTGCCACCCGGCCATGAAGATGGCGATCGCCTCCAAACGGCCGAGCGAGCCGGGTGGCTTTGTCAACTGGCTCTGTCGCGCAGTCGCGGCGTCGCGCGCGGCGGTGTCTGCGGCGGGCAGGGTGGCCAGCGCGGTTTCGAATGCGGCGATGTCGTTAAAGCGGATCATTCGACGACGTACCCGGAGGGTGGGGTACGGGTGATGAAATGGCCCTTCACCCCGTCGGGCCAGTCGCGGAAGGGCACCTGCCCCCAGTCGCTGGCGGCATAGGCGCGGGCATAATCCAGGATCGCACGGGCGGCATCGTCGCCGGGCTCGAAGCGGCCGAGGACATAGCCGACCTTTTCGGGCGCGCGCAGGTGGACGGTGCAGAAATCCTGACACGCGAACAGGCAGGGCATTTCCTGCACCGCGACGGCCTCGAACGCTGGGTCCGAGGCCTTTACGCGCCGCAACGCTTCGACCAGCAGTGCGCCGCCACGACGCCCTTCGCCATCCTCTCGCGCGTCGGCGGAGAGGCGGCACGTGTTGCACGCCACCACCGCCGCGCCGTGATCGACCGGCTTCAGCATCGAAGCGCCCCGGCGTTCATGCCGTTGCCGCCCCGCGCGGGGCAGCGGGAAGCCCCGCTGCCCGCAGGCTCCGATACAGTGCATATAGGCCGATCAGTATCGCCCCGTTACGCACCATTTGACGCAGGTTGATCGACGGCGACAGGGCGGTTTCGACGCCGCCAAGGCCGAGCGACCAGAGCAGGATCGCCAGCTTGAACGCTATCGTTGCCGCAAGATAGGCGCCGGCGATTCGCAGCGCGGGGGAGTGGCCGCCAAGCCGCTCCCCGGCTGCCCGCGCCGAAATCACGCATGCGATAGCCGCGCTACCCAGCGCGACGGCCCAGGCAAAGGTGCTGGCATCACGCGGATAGTCCAGCACGCAAAAACCCACGATCTGGCTGGCGGCCCATGCGGCGATCATCAGCATTATGCCGTCGCGCGCCCGCATCTGCGTGGCCGCCAGTGCGGCCAGCGCGGTGAAGGGCGTTGCACATGCCAGCAGCAGCGTTGTCGCGGTGCTAGCCAGCGTCAGCAGCATGATCCAAAGGGTCGATGCCGGCATCGACGAGCCGCCGGGTGAACCTGCCCTCATCGTCTTGTCCTCCGCTTTGCCGAAAGAATGCGCCGCCATCAGAAGCGCCCCCGCAGCCCGGCATAGATGCTGCGCCCCAACGTGCCGTAGCGATACACCGTCTCATAGCGTTCGTCGAAAATGTTCTCACCCCGCACGAACACGCTTACTTCGTCAGAGACGGGCGCTTCGGCCCGCAGGTCGACCAGTGTATAGGGTGCGAAGCGAACCGAGTGGCTGGCATTGTCGAACGCCTCGCCCGACCAGCGGACGGCGGCGCCGAAGGACGGTCCACCCGGGAAGCTGTAATTGGCGGCTGCGTTCCAGCTATGGCGTGGGCGGCGCGCCAGCTGCTTGCCGAAATTGGCCGACCCGGTGGAGCGGTCCTCCGACGTGACCCAGCTGTAATTGCCGTCGACCGTCAGCCTGTCGCCAATGGCGACGCGGCCAGAAGCCTCAATGCCGTTTGCGAAAGCGCGCGAGACATTGTCGTAATAGCCAAATCGCCGCTCCGTCGTGCTGCCCGGCACAAAGCAGCGCGGATCGGTCGTCGTGCTGGTGCAGCCGGCATAGATGATCAGGTCGGTCGAGCGCCGTTCGAAATAAGTGGCGCCCAGCGCGACCGCGCCTTCCAGGAACCGCTGTTCCGCACCCGCTTCCCAGCCATTGGCCTGTTCGGGGCGCAGCGCGTCATTCCCATATTCGGAAAAGAGTTGGTACAGGGTCGGCGCCTTGAACCCCTCCGAATAGCTGGCGCGAAGCACCGTTCCCGTCGGCAGTGCCCACACACCCCCTGCGGCGAACAGCGTCTTGCTGCCATAGCGGTTGTGATCGTCGTTGCGAACGCCACCCGTCAGCGTCAGCCCGGCAACGGGGGAGACGTTCAGCTGCCCATAAAAGCTGGTGATCTCGGCCCGTCCGGTTGCGGGGGCGGGGATGGGAACGCTCAGGCTGGCGGATGGCGAAACGCTGCTGAACCGGCTGACTTCGTTTTCCGCGCCGAACACGGCGTCGACGCCCGACACAATCGCAACGCTGCCCTGATATTCGGCACGGTGGTTGGTGCCCGCCGCGTCGAAGGTCTGCGCCCTTTGGCGGGTCGGGTTCAGGTTTTCGCGGTCGGTGTCGGTATAGCCATAGGCGAAACGGTTGCGGAAACGTCCGTCGAACAGCGCGACGTTCAGCCCGGCATAGCCGACAAATTCCTCGTTCCGCGAATATTCGGGGGTGTCGCCGCTGAACCCGTCAATCTCCACCCGGCCATTTGAATAATAGCCACGCAGGTCTGCACTTACGCCGTTCACGATATCCAGCACCGCGCGACCGGTGACCGACTGGTTGCGATAGCCGTCCGCTTCGCCGCCGCCGAATTCGGGCGCGATGGCGGAAATGCCTTGGGTGGTGAAGGTCTGCGCCCCGATGCGCCAGCCAAGCGGGCCGGTGCGCCCGCCGATGGCGGCACGACCGCTGACGGTTTCGCGGCTGCCTGCTTCGATATCGAAGCTGCCTTCTAGGTCTGCCGTCGGAAGCGGCGTCACGACGTTGACGACGCCGCCGATCGCCTGGCTGCCCCACAGGATCGACTGGGGTCCGCGCAGCACCTCGATCCGGCTCGCATCGCCGGTCAGCAGGTTGGCGAAGTTATAGCCGCCGCCGGGCGACGACGGATCGTTGATCTTGACCCCGTCGATGACGACGACGGTCTGGTCGCTCTCAGCGCCGCGGATGCGAAGCTGGGTCGCGGTACCATAGCCACCGTTGCGCGTCAGGCTGATGCCGGGCGTGCGGACCAGAAGGTCGGCAACCGCCAGGTCCCCTGCGCGGTCGATGCGTTCCTTGTCGAGAACCGTTACCGATGCGGGCACGCGGTCGATGTCGGTCGGGCTCCGGTTGGCGGCGACGACGATGGCGCCCGTGCGCGTCGTGTCGCTGCCGTCGCCGGGTGTGGCCGCCGCGTCGGGCGACGGGGCCTGATCGGCCTGGGACTGGGCGAGCAAGGGCGCCGGTGCAAACAGGGCAACACCGGCAAGCAAATGGATCTTCTTCATTCTAACCCCACGTGACGTCGCCCCCAGGCGGCAACGCCACCCGAGGTCGATTTGCTTGTCGTTTCGCGGGTTGACCCCCGTCCGTCCGGCACACCCTGTCCGGTCGAAGAACGACTGCGACGGGCAGGTCTCCTGGCTCACGGGTCAATGCCGATTCGGAACCCGGCCGAGCATCGCTCTGCCGGGAACCCTCCGCGCCGCCTTCTCAGGACCGGAGTCCCAATGGCATGTGGCGTGGTGGCTCGCCGTTCACAGTTGCAGGGGCAGCCGGGGTCTTGAACCCCGTTCCCTTTGAATCCCCGACTAAGGGGAACCTGTCGCGGCTGCGCCCTTAATCCCGGACGGGCGCTTGCGTCAACGCAGCCTGTCGAGCGGGACGAGCAGCGGCGAAGCGCCGTCGCCGCGATAGGCGGTGATCCCATAAACCTCCGCCAGCAATTCGGGCGTCAGCACGGCGTTCGGTTCGCCATCGGCGACCAGCGCAGCATCGGCCATTACCAGCACCCGGTCGCAAAAACGCGCCGCGAGCGTCAGGTCGTGCAGCACCGCGAGGACAAGCCCACCGCCTTGCGCCTCTGCCCGCAGCAATTCCATGCCGTGGATCTGATGCGCGGGGTCAAGGCTGGCCAGCGGCTCGTCGGCCACCAGCGCCGGTGCCTCCACCGCCAGCGCGCGGGCGAGCAACACGCGCGCGCGCTCACCGCCCGACAATTCGGTCGCGGTGCGGTGGGCGAGATGAGCAACGTCGGCGCGCTCCATCGCCCGCTCGATCGCCAAGCGGTCAGCCTCATCGGGGCGGGACAGCGGGGCGAGGTGGGGCAGGCGGCCCAGCGCGACCAGCCGCTCGGCCGAGATCGGCCAGTGCAAGGTCTGCCCCTGTGGCAGATAGGCGATCTGTCGCGCGATGGTGGCGCGCGACAGGGCGGGGCGCGGGGTGCCGTCGATCGTCACCGCACCTGCATGCGGGATCAGACCCAGCAACGCGCGCACCCATGTCGACTTGCCCGCGCCGTTCGGTCCCAGCACGCCGATCAGCGTGCCGCCGTCCAGCCGGGCCGACACGTCGCGAACGACCGCGCGGCCGCCCAGCGTCACACTCACTCCCTGAGCAACGATGCTCACCACAAGCGGCGCTCCCGCATCAGATGGACCAGGAAGACCGGCACGCCCAGAAACGCCGTCACCACGCCCAGTTTCAGTTCGTTGGTCGACGGGATCAGCCGCACCGCGACATCGGCCAGCGTCAGTAGCGCGGCGCCCGCCAGCGCACTGGGCCACAGCACGGCCGAGGGGCTGCGGTCGGTCAGCGGGCGGATCAGATGCGGCACGATCAGCCCGACAAAACCGATCGCGCCCGACACCGCCACCGCGCCACCCACGCCGACAGCGATCCCGACCAGCAATCGCACCCGCGTCCGCCGCAGGTCGACGCCCAACGCCGCCGCGCCGTCCTCGCCCAGCGTCAGCGCGTCGAGGGCGCGGCCCTGTCCCGCCAGCAACACCATGCCCAGCGCAATGCACGGCGCGGCCAGCAGCACATGTTCGAACGAGCGATCCTCAAGACTGCCTAGCAGCCACGTCATGATCTCCATCGCGGCGAACGGATTGGGTGACAGGTTCAGCGCCAGGCTGATGCCCGCCCCCGCCAACGTCGCTACCGCGATGCCGGCCAGAATTAGCGTCAACGGGCTTTCGGAGCGACCGGCCAGCAGAAACAGGATGGTCAGCGTGGCCAATGCGCCGAGGATCGCCAACACCGGCAGCGCCGCCGGGTGCCACGCCGCGAGCCCGAAATAGAGCGCGACAACCGCGCCCAGCGCGGCGCCGTTGGACGCACCCAACACCGCCGGTTCGGCCAGCGGGTTGCGAAGATAACCCTGCAATGCCGCGCCGCTCAGGCCCAGCATCGCACCGACGAGCAGGCCCAGCATCGCCCGCGGCAGGCGCAGTTCGATCAGGATCGCGCGTTCGACCGGGTCGCCAAGGCCGCCAAGCGCCGCCAGCACACGGGCAGGCGCGATTGACGTGGTGCCAACGCCCACGCCCAGCACGGCCGCAACCAGCATGGCAAGGATGAGAGCGGGCCAGAGCCAGCGGCGGGTCACGTGCAATCAACCTCAATGGTCGCGTCTGTTGATTCGCGCCTAGCGCGGATGGCGGCGCCAAGGCAAAGGACGATCATGCGCCGCCTGTTTGCCCTGCCGCTGATCGCTGCCCTGTTAGGAGGCGCAGGACCCGTTCCGCCACAGCGGCCGAGACGGATCGTGTCGCTCAATCTGTGTGCCGACCAATATCTGCTGGCGCTGGCCGATCCGGGGCAGATCGTTGCGCTGACGCAGTTCGCGCGCGATCCCGAAATGTCGGCAGCGGCGGGAAAGGCGCGCGCCTTTCACTCGACGCGCGGTTCGGCGGAGGAGGTGCTCGCGCTGCGGCCCGACCTGATCCTCGCCACGCCGGGCCGCCGTCGGGAAACGATGGCGCGCCTGCAGGGGCGCGACATTGCGACCCTCGATGTCAGTTTCGCCAATAACTACGCCGACATCGTCGCTCAGATCCGAAGCGTCGCCGCCGCCGTCGGCCACCCGGCGCGGGGGGAGGCGCTGATCGTGCATATGGACCGGCAGCTCGCTTCCATCCCCGCCACCGCCGGGCGCGGCGCGGTTGCGGCCTATTACCAGCGGCGGGGGTTTCTGACGGGGACTGGCACCCTGATCGACGACCTGATGCAACGCGTCGGCCTTCGCAACCTGGCGGCGAAACTGGGCAAGCCTGCGCTGGCGCGAGTGGGCCTTGAGGAAATGGCCATGGCGCGGCCCGACTATCTGATCGTCGAGACCGCCACCGATCAAGTGCAGGACCAAGGGACTGAAATGCTCCACCACCCGGTACTGGCGCCGATCCCCCGCCTGCGCCTGCCCCAAGCCTGGACCGTGTGCGGCGGCCCCGCTTATGTGGAGGCCGCACGCGCGCTGGCATCGCAGCTTGGCGGAAAACGAAAATAGCGGTTCAGGGTCGTTCGAAGGCTAATTTAACTTAGAGTCCGTTTCAGAACTCACGTCGAACGAGCGATGCGCCTGACGAGCACCATTGCGGCGGCAGCGTAGACGAAGGCAGTGGCAGAGCCGATGGTGGCTTCGAAGTCCTTAACCAGTCGCGATTGCGACCGAGCCGAGCGAAGGTCCGCTCCACAACCCGGCGGCGCAGGGGGACGGTAAAGCCGACCTCCCCGGCGATCTTGCGCGCGATCTTGATGTCGATCGAAGTAGCGTCCTTGACCCGCGCGGCGCTGTAGGCGCTGCGCCAGCACGTCAGGCGGCAGAAAGCCGGATATCTAACCTCGATTTCGCGCGATTGGCGCTTGCTGTTGTCGGACCAAGTATTCGCGCCAAGCTGACCGATAGCTTGCAACGGTTCACTCGTGAGGCGTGAGCCTATTACGATTTGGGGGATCTGGCGGGATCCCGCAGTCGTAACGCGAGTAGCCCGCCGACAGAGCATGACCAAGCGCGCCGCTCGCCGCCGCCGCTGCGATGATGTCTGTCAGCTCAGCCACCTGCCAGCATCCGCTCCGCGGTAATGCGCCGACACTCTTCCGCCATGCGCCCTGCGGCCGCTGCATCCACGCGCGCCAGATCCACGGTCGCCATCGCGACGCCCAGATGGTCGTAGGCGTGGTAGAACTGCTGCGCCTTCATCTTGGCGCCCTGAGCCTTGCCGACAGCGGCTAGCCCCATCGCGCCTGCCAGCACGGCATGGCGAACAACCGCCACCAGTCGTTCTGACCGAAAATGTAGGAAGCATGGAACGCCAGTACCGCTACCGCCATCCAGAAGCCGAACGAGAGGAAGATTTCGGGAGGGCGCATGTGACCACGCATCAGTGCCGTCGCACCGGATGCAGACCAGGTCAGATTGTAGAGCGCCAGCCCGGCCGCGAGCACGCGCAGGGCGATGACTAGTATGCCCAATGGCCGTCGTCGCGCGACCGCCTGGGCCGCGACGCTGGTGTTGGATAGGGTTAATGCTAGACTGGTGTTGCCCATCGCGTTTTCCTTTACACCGCTTCCGGACCGGCCATTTTCGCCACAGAGCAGGAGGCGTTTAGGCCGGGCTGGTCTGATCGGTTGAAAGAGGAGCTTTCACCGATGCCGAGCATCTTGCTGAATTGGCGGTTCGGCGCGCCGCCGACGCAACCTCCTCACATCCTGCGCGTGACCGGTGGCTACGATCCCGATCGTCACGCCTTTTGAACGCGAATGTGGATAGTCAGCTTCGGCTGCGAAACTTGGAAGGAGTGCCGATTTCGCCCGCGGGTGATCGGGGCTACCCGCGCTAGTAGCGAGATACCGGCGGAGTGTACGTGATGAACGAGCGTCTAGTCGTAGCGTATCTGCTGCTCGCAGCGTTGGTCGCGGCTGCCGGCTACCTGCTGTTGCGCTGGCGCCGTTATGCGGCTTGCGAGCGGCGTCGCCTTGGCGGGCGAGAGCGGCACAAGCATTGATCACTGCTTGGCGGCCCGCCGGCACTAGGCGGACCGCCATAACAGCTATGCCAATGGCCCTCCGAGCACAACTGCCGGCCCGCGCTGACCTGTCGCGTCAAGGGGAGCTACCGTGACGTCATTTTCCCCTGCGAATACGCGAACGGTCCCGGTATTGCCAAGGGTGAGCTGCGACCAGCTTCCGACGCCGCGTCGGACCTGCAGCTCGGTGGTGCCCGGCCAGCTGCTCACGATATGAACTGTTGCGGCATTCAATCCCGTCAGCGGAACACCAGCGACATAGGCGCCGAGGTATGGTGTCGCCCGCGCTTCGGAGACGCGCGCGCTAACTTCGAAAGGCACCAGCGCGTCGTCGATCCAGAGCGTCAACCGATTGGTTCGGCCATTCGGTACGATCCGGCTATCGAGGGAAGCGGACCATACAGGGAAGCCTTCTGGGTGGTCGGCGATGTAGCTTGCTGAAACGTAAGGTTCGGGATCCCAGCTTGGTCCGGTGTGTGGCTGGCGTGCGATAGATGTCACCATGCCCCCTTGAGTTAGGTCGCGCAGTTCGGCGATATCGAGCGGCCGAAAATCGCCTGCCAGCGAATAGTGCTCATTGTATGTCGAGCACCAATAGCCCCACTCCCCGCGATCACCATATTGCACCCGTAGCGGATCGTGCCCGGTGATGTGGATCAGCATGCTGGGGTAACCGAGTGTCGCTAACAGGAGGGTGGCAATGTCGTGCTGCCACGAGCACCAGACGCTGCGCACCTTCGACAACTCTCGATATTTGTAGTGCGCTTGAGCACCACCCTCGGCGACCTGCACCATGGCACCGTCCTGAGCTCGGCTACCATCTGCTTGTAGTGTGCCGAGCAGAACGTTGAGCATGGCTGCGGCGTCGTGATTGAATGTCGCCCAATATTCGGTGTCGGCCTGCTGCTTCTCTGCCGTAAGCCATGCCTGCACGGTCGCCCACGTCTCGCCAACTGGCAGCGCTGCGGTTCCTGCTGTGTACGGCGTTGGGAGGCGAAGTCCGCTGTGGCCGTGGATGGCGGTACGAGCGATCCAGTCCATGATTGCGGACACGCGATCGCTGGCGACAGTAGGGTTGCCGTAATCGGCTAGGATCGCGAGCGCGAGCGGACGGTGCCGTGTGACCTCAGGCAGTGTCGGATCGAGGGGGTAGAAGCGGTTGAACTCGCCACTCGGTGCGCGGCGTCCTCCGAAGATGATGGTCACAGTGCGAACTCCCGAAGTGCGATGAAGTGATCGAACGAGGCAGCCGGTCCGACCCGCAGACCGACCGCGGAACCCCAGGCGAGCTGCGGCATGGCAAGCGGCGGAATGACGAGGCGTCCGTCGACGCTGACGCTGGCCGTGCGCGCCTTGGCATCCAGCCGTAGCGTCAGCAATTCGTCGGCGACGCTGCCGACACGTGCCTCGGTCATGAAATTTAGTGCAAAGCCGGCTTGGACGCCAAGCCGGATCCGGTCCGAGCCACGCTGCATAATGACTGCTGCTGGTGTCCCCGCCTCGGCAAACCACCCGTACATCCAGGCATCGTGTGGTCCGACGTTGGACCGAACCTGCATGATGGTTACGCCTTTGATTTGGTGGCCGGGCAAGTCGGTCGTGACGATCCCGTTACCGCCGGACGACGCAAAGCGATTGTCCTTGATTATGGCGCTGGTAGACCCTTGCGCATCGCGCCAAGTCTGGCCGGTATCCGTAGTCGAACCCGCGACTGCGCCATCGCTGCGGGTGAACATGTCCATGGCCAACGGGACGCGTGCGATCTGCGCACCCAATTGAGCTTGGATCGCTTGTTGGATGTCGGCCAAGCCGTGTGCGTCGGGGTCGGCGTCGTGTGCAGCGATCAACGCTGCGATCTGATCTGGCGTAGACAAAGCCGTCCTTTCTTGAATGGACCTGAGAACAAACACAGGACGGGGCTTGTAGGACAGCGATTTTTTTCCGTGCCTCAGTCACTGCGCCGAGAGACTGGACAGCAAGTCAGGCGAGGCGCAGTTTACGCCCATGCGGATCGTCATTTACAATGCTGGCGGCTTCGGGCGCGAACTGCTGAGGGCAGCGCTTCATATCGCTGGACAAATCGAAGTCGTTTTCGCTTCTGATGACTGTGAACAAGTTGGGGCGCTCGTGAACGGCGTTGCCATCGTGAGCGCCTCATCCTTAAGAAGTGACGACCGATGCGCGCTGGCGGTCAACGACCCCGCTGAGGCGCAAGCTGGCAGCACGCTGTCCTAGGGTGAACCCATAAACGGGCGTCAGGGTCGAACCTCTTCGCCAGCCGCATAACGTGGTAGATCAGCGGCTGCATCCTTGAAGGCGGGGGTGATCTCGGTCAGGCCGAAGCACCGGTCCCATAGCTCGGTTGCGAGTAGATTGATCGCCGGAGCAAGAACTGGAGTTTCCGGCCACGGATTTGTTTGGTGGAGTTCGTTCAGCGCTACCGAGAAGCGGTAAGCCGATTCATGGAAGGTTGTCTGCCCTGCGTCGTTCGCAGCTTGCTCGGGGTCTTCCATCATTTCGATACGATAAGGGCGGTGCGCATACAGCGGCAACACTGGTGCGAGCTTTTCTTCTTGGCCCCGTTCTGATTCAGCGTCGGCATAAGCCGATACGATCTGACCGACTTCGAGTGGCGCGTGATCGAGCCACTGCTGCCCAACAAACCGCGAGGCGTACCGCGCGTCGATGACCGGCGCGTGCTGAACGGCATCTTCTGGGTGTTGCGGTCGGGTGCGCCATGGCGTGACCTGCCGGAGCGTTACGGCCCGCGCACCACCTGCTACAACCGCTTCAATCGATGGCGGCAGGCGGGCGTATGGGACCGGCTGATCGACGCCATCAACACCGCCCATGACGGCGCCATCCAGATGATCGACAGCACTTCCATCCGGGCGCGCCAGCAGGCTACGACGGCAAAAAAGGGGGTTCAGATCATTGTCTCGGTCGCAGCCGAGGCGGGCTCACGACCAAGATCCACGTCGTTGTCGACGCGCAAGGCCTCCCGATCCGGCTCGGCCTGACCGCGGGGCAAGCGCACGACGGGCAGATCGCCGACGCGCTGCTCAACCACCTCGACCCGCGCACCATCGTGCTCGCGGACAAGGCTTACGATGCCGATCGCATCCGCGAACTGATCCAAGACCAAGGCCCCACGCCGAACATCCCGCCCAAGAGCAACCGGAGATGGGAACCGTGCTTCAGCAAGCGTCTTTACCGCGAACGCAACCTGATCGAGCGGTTCTTCTCCAAGCTGAAGCACTTCAGTCGCGTCGCCACCCGCTACGACAAGCTCGCCGGAAACTTCCTCGCCATGGTCCAGCTCACCTCAATGCGGCTGTGGCTGCGCGCTTATGAGTCTACAGCCTAGTAGCGGAAGCTCCGGAGCATACCCGGTGCGGATGGCTGAGCTTGCAGAGAACACCTTTTCGGGGCGGCCGGCTGACGGCTTGACGACGCTCGGGGAAATGTCTTCTGCTGAAAGCTGGCGCGACGACCGGCGCGTCATGCGCGGCGACCGCCTGTGGTCCCGAAAAGGCCGCCATCTGGTCCGGCGAATATTCGCGCGTGCTGATCACGGCCCACAGCACCGCCAGCAGGATCGCCGCCGCACCGATGTAAAAGGCATAGCGAACCGATGGCGGAGTCCTCCGCCAGGGTGCCGCAGAAGCGCGACAGAATTTCATGGCGGTCGACCGCTGAAAGACCGCCGGGCAGTTCGCCGACGAACCGGTGCTGCGACCGCTGGGTCCGGCCCTGCTTCCACGAGACGAGGTCGCGAGCGAACAGCCTGTGCTCGAACCAGTCGAGACGATCATAGGCCTCGTCGCTCGACACCTCGGCGATGGTGACCGTGCGGTGACGTGCCGGATGGCCCCGCTTGTCGGCTTCCTGCTCGACCTTGTCGGCTTCGGCCCGGAGGCGCCGGGTCATCACGCGAAACCATGCCGGGACGCCAAACCTAAGTTGTGCTTCGAAGTCGGCAAGCTGCGTGGTGGATGCCTGAAGCAGGTGCGACTTCGGCGCCGGCGCCGCACGCTCGGCCGCCTCGAACAGGCTGCGTGCTCGGCCCTAGCCACCCGGGATGTTGGTATAGCAGGCAAGCTGGTTCAGCTCGCCCGCATCTCCTGCTCGTCCAGCATGTCGAGTAGCAGCTCGCCGGCCGGATCGTCGACGCCGGTCTCGCGCCGGATATAGTCGATGTGGGTTGCGAGCCCTATCCTCGCGCCATCGGTGACATAGTCGAAGTGCGCCGCGGCACCCATGCCCCCGCCGCCGCAGCGCGGGTGAGCGACCCCGTTCCGGGACGGCGGGTGGACCGCCACCACCGCCTTCACGTCGAAATGCTGCACTCGGACGCCGCCCGTCTGCCGGTCGCTGCGAGTCAGCGGGCTGGCGGCATAAAAGTCGACGATCCGCTTCCGCCGGCGTTGCTCGACCGCTGCGGACCTCGGCTCTCGCCGTCTACGATCTGCGCGCGAAAACCCGCCCGTTTGAGTAACCCGCCGATCGCCTCGTCATCCTCGCGGCGCTGACGCGCACGAAGCGCGCGCACCTGATGGGTGAACACTTCGGGCTCTTCACCGACAGGCCAGGCCGTGGACATGGCACAAATTGTCCCCTCGACGGGCCGCCGGCCCCCCCCCCACAAGCACCTCAGCCTTCCGGAAACCGTCAGGTTGGAGGATCCCGCCGACGCCCCTCCAGCGACGGCGGCGCACCGCCATTCGGCCGCTCCCGCCGAATTGCGCTGTTGCGCCTGACAATTTCCTCCTCCGCGGTCATGTCAACGCAGATCGACGGCCGCTCGAACGACCTACCTTGCGCCTCCGCGATCTCCGAGGCGTTACAGCTTGAAGCAGTGCTCGCGGTGCCAGCGCAGGAAGTGCGGATGCGGCCGGTCGCCGGGGCGGCCTGGCAGGATCGCTCGCCCGCTCGGGTTGATGACCGAGCGGATGCTGTCCGGATCGTTGGCCTGGCGCGAGACCAGAATGCTCGCATCGTCGGCCATGCTGATGAGGCCGCGGTCGAACATCCAATGCGCCGTGCCGGAAAGAGCGAGGCCATTGCTCACGATATCCGGCCCGCCCGCCTCAACCGGCCGGATGTGCGCGGCTTCCACCTCGGCCCGGCCGCCGCCGTTGATCAGCTTAAGCCCGGTGACCGCGCACCGCTCGTCATACGCGCGGAGCACAATCCGGCGAAAAACGCGATCGCGCACCACGCGGGACACGAGCCTGCTCACGCGCTCGGGTGTCTTGTCGAAGCCGAACGGCGTTCGCTCCTCGCGGACCGCCGAGGGCGCTTCCGAGGCGCCGACCCGCGGCAAGAGCTGATTGCTCTCCGCAAGACCTTGGTCAACGATGCGCGTGAAGTCGGAAGCGGACAGCCCTCGCACAGCCGCCTAGGCGCGACCCGAGATACGGCCAGCCTCGTTGAGCACGCCCCGTTCGATCACGGCGCCATCGACGTCGGCGAAGGGAACCGGGTTTGGGAAGTCGAGGTAGCTGCCGGGCTCGATCAGAGCGAGGTACACGCCGGGTGCGCTGGGGTCGACGACCACCTGGTCCACCTCCGCCACCGCGAAATACCCGCGCGTGCCGGGGACCTTTCGCGGCTCGTAATAGACGATCCAGTTGCCGATGCATGCGCGGACCCGGCTGAGATATTGAGGGGGGAACTGATAGCGCTCGGCCGGCGTGTCATCGTAGATCGAATCCGACCGGTGAATGAAGAAGCCGAAAGCCATACGGATGCTTAGCGCGAGCAGGCACCGCGTCAACGAGAGCCGGACAGCGCCCCACTATTCCGCGCCGTCTGAGGTTGCCCCATGACAGTGGGCCACAGATTGCCTATCCTTCACGTGATGATCGAAGGCCCGCCGATCTGCTGCCGACGGGCACGCTCTACGTCCTGCGTAGCAGCTCGGCGCAGCCGACGACCGCCGCGTACCGCGACCTAATCCACAAGATCGGCATCACCGGCGGGTCGGTCGAGGCGCGGATCGCAGGAGCCGCCAACGACGCGACCTATCTGCTCGCCGAGGTCGACGTCGTGGCGACGTACAAGCTTTTCAACGTTCACCGCACGCGTCTGGAGGCTCTGATCCACCGCGTGCTCGGCAAGGTCCGGTTCGACGTCGAGATTCCTCATCGGTTCGGCAAGCCGGTGCGCCCGCGCGACTGGTTCGTCATGCCCGTTCCGGTCATCGACGAGATCGTCGCATGCATCGCAGACGAGATGCTCGCGAGAATGATCTACAATCCCCAGTCGGTCGCTTTGATCCCGGCGAAGTGATGCCAACGGACCGATCCAAGGGACCGAAATCGGTTTACAGGTCCTTTATTAAGTTATTCATTTTACGATGACTAAATTTGGCCGGTTTACAACGAAAACGGCAGATTTCGCCATTTGCTGAAGCTTGGGAAGCTTCTGCTCTACCATTGAGCTACACCCGCATTTCGACCTGGCGTCGATCTGCCCCGTCAGCGGGCGGTCCGGCTCTCTTAACCGACGCGTTTCCGACTGGGACGTGGCAATTGCCACAAGCCAATAGGCGCGGTCAATATGATCCGGACGAACTCGCGCGCCGGGCGAACCCGATCGGAAAGCGCCTTGAAACCGTCGGTTCGATCGTCGAATGGTATACCGATGAATGGACGGTGGCAATTTGGCGTCGATCGCGGCGGCACCTTTACCGATGTGGTCGCTCAGGCGCCCGATGGCACGCTTCATACCGCAAAGCTGCTGTCCGAAGATCCCGGCCGATATGACGACGCGGCGGTCGAGGCGATCCGGCGGCTGACCGGGGTAGCGACGGGTCCGCTGCCGCCGTTCGACCTGCGGATCGGGACGACGATTGCCACCAATGCGTTGCTGGAGCGCAAGGGCGAGCCGGTTCTGCTGGCTATTACGCAGGGCTTTGGCGATGCGCTGGTCATCGGCACACAGGACCGGCCCGACATCTTCGCACGCGACATCCGGCGCCCGGCGCCGCTGCACGCAGACGTGGTCGAGATCGACGAGCGCGTGACGCATGAGGGGGAGGTTCTGCGCCCCCTGGACCACGGCCGCGCGCGTCAGACACTAAGCGCGGCATTTGCGCGCGGGTTGCGGGCGGTCGCGATCGTGCTGATGCACGGTTACCGGCACCCAGCGCACGAACTGGCGCTGGCGGAAATCGCCAAGGAAATCGGGTTCGAGGAGGTTGTAGTCGGCCACCGCGCGGGCGCGCTGATCAAGCTGATCGGGCGTGGCGATACGGCGGTGGTCGATGCCTATCTGTCGCCGATCCTGCGGCGATATGTCGACGAACTGGAAGCGGCGCTGGGTGCCGATGCTGCGCCGCTGTTCATGCAGTCCAGCGGTGGTTTGACGCTGGGCCGCACCTTTCGCGGCAAGGATGCGATCCTGTCGGGACCAGCGGGGGGCATTGTGGGCATGGCGCAGACCGCGATGGCGGCGGGGTTTGACCGCGTCATCGGCTTCGACATGGGCGGCACTTCGACCGACGTGTCGCTGTTCGCCGGTAAATATGAACGCGACAATGAGGGGCAGGTCGCGGGCGTGCGGATCCGGGCACCGATGCTGCGTATCCATACGGTCGCGGCGGGCGGCGGGTCGATCTGTGGCTTTGACGGGGGCAGGCTGTTCGTGGGGCCGGCATCGGCGGGCGCGGTGCCGGGGCCGGCCTGCTATCGCCGAGGCGGACCGCTGACGGTTACCGACTGCAATGTGGCGCTAGGCAAGATCCAGCCCGATCAGTTCCCCGCTGTGTTCGGCGCGAACGGCGATCAGCCGCTGGATGCCGAAGCATCGCGCGCGCGTCTGACGGAGCTGGCCGTGCAGGTCGGCCGCACGCCCGAGGAAACCGCCGAGGGGCTGATCGACATCGCGGTTGCCGACATGGCGAACGCGATCCGCGCCGTTTCCGTCGCGCGCGGGCACGACGTGCAGCGTTTCGTGCTGGCCTGTTTCGGTGGTGCGGGCGGTCAACATGCGTGTCTGGTCGCCGATGCGCTGGGGATCGACCGGGTGCTGGTCCATCCGCTCGCGGGCGTCCTGTCAGCCTATGGCATGGGGCTGGCGGAGCGTAGCGTGGTGCGCGAGCGGACGCTGGCCTCGCCCGTCACCGACGGTGATGCGCTGGCGGAGGCAGCGGATGCGTTGATGGCGGACGCGCGGGCCGCGCTGACGGCGCAGGGGGTGGCGGAAAGCCGGACCGTGTTGAGCGCGCATCTGCGAACCGCGGGGGCCGACAGTCCGATCGAGGTACCCTTTGGCAACGAAGCGGCGATGCGCGAGGCGTTCGGCACGGCGTTCCGCGCGCGCTTCGGCTATCGCGCGAGCGGGCCGCTGATGGTCGATATGCTGCGGGCAGAGGCGATTGCCGACAGCACCGGGGGCCGGATTTCGCTGCCCGCGCCGCCTGTCGAGAGCGCGCCGCCACTTGCGCGCGCGCAAATCTGGACCGCTGGCGAGCGGCACGAGGTACCGGTCTTTGCCCGCGCCGCGCTGGCCGCTGGTGCGCGGGTGGAGGGCCCGGCGCTGATCATCGACGATACTTCCACCACCATGGTCGAGCCCGGCTGGCGCGCAACCATCGACGGGGAGGGGAGCATCGTACTGGACCGCGCGTCGGCGCGCGCGGCAAGCCGGATCGGCACCGCGTATGACCCGGTGCGGCTGGAGATATTTGCCGGGCTGTTCATGTCGATCGCCGAGGAAATGGGCGGCGCGCTTCGCCATTCGGCATCGTCGGTCAATATTCGCGAGCGGCTGGATTTCTCCTGCGCGCTGTTCGACGCCGACGGCAATCTGGTCGCCAATGCCCCGCATATTCCGGTGCATCTGGGGTCGATGGGCGAGAGCATCCGCACGGTGCTGCGCCGCCGCTCTAACGACGGGCGCGGCATCCGGCGCGGCGATGTCTATGCGTTGAACGCGCCCTATGACGGGGGCACACACCTGCCCGACATCACCGTGATCCAGCCGGTTTTCGCGGGCGATGGCGACCGGCCTGATTTCTTTGTCGCGGCGCGCGGGCATCATGCCGATGTCGGTGGGACGACGCCCGGGTCGATGCCGCCCGACAGCCGTACCATCGACGAAGAAGGCACGGTTTTCGACAATGTGCTGCTGGTCGAGAACGGTGTTTTCCGGGAACAGGCGGTGAGCGACCTGCTGCGTGCCGGACCCTATCCCGCCCGCAATGTGGCGATGAACCTAGCTGACCTTGCCGCCCAGATTGCCGCGTGCGCGCGCGGGGCGGAAGGGTTGCACCGGGCTGCTGGCGAACATGGGCTGGACACGGTGCGCGCCTATATGGGCCATGTGCAGGATTATGCCGAACAGGCGGTCCGGCGGCTAATCCCGACCCTGAGCGGCGGCGATTTCGCCTATGAGCTGGACAGCGGGGCTGTCGTGCGCGTTGCGGTGCGCGTTGCGGGCGATGCAATCGCCATCGATTTCACCGGCACCAGTGAACAGCAGCCCAGCAACTTCAACGCACCGCTGGCGGTGGTGCGCGCGGCAGTGTTGTACGTCCTTCGCACGCTGATCGACGTGGCGGTGCCGCTGAACGACGGTTTCCTGCGCGCGGTGACACTGACGGTGCCCGAAGGGTCGATGCTGAACCCGCGCCACCCCGCCGCCGTGGTTGCCGGAAATGTTGAGGTCAGCCAAGTCGTGACCGACACGCTGCTGGGCGCGCTGGGCGCGATGGCGGCGTCGCAGGGAACGATGAACAACCTGACCTTTGGCGACGATACCCTTCAATATTACGAGACGATCGCGGGTGGATCGGGCGCCGGGCCGGGCTTTGATGGCACGTCGGCGGTGCAGACCCACATGACCAACAGCCGCCTAACCGACCCGGAAGTGCTGGAATCGCGCTTTCCGGTGTTGCTGGAGGAATTTTCAATACGCCGTGGCTCGGGCGGGGCCGGGGCGCATCGCGGTGGCGACGGGGCGGTGCGCCGGTTGCGCTTTCTTGCCCCGATGCGCGCGGCTATCCTGTCGAACCGTCGGCGCGTTGCGCCCTTTGGTCTGGCGGGCGGGCAGGCCAGTGCGCCGGGCCTCAACAGGATCGAGCGGGCGAATGGCCGGGTCGATCCGCTGGGTTCGACCGACGCGACGGACATGGCGGCGGGCGACGTGCTGGTGATCGAAACGCCGGGCGGCGGCGGTTTTGGACCGGTGGCCAGCTGATGCTGGTGCTGTCCGGCATTGCGGTGATCGTGCTGGGGTTCCTGCTGCGCTTCAACCCGTTGCTGGTGGTGGCGGTGGCGGCGGCGGTGACAGGGCTGGCCGCCGGACTGGAGCCGCTGGCGATTGTCGCGGCATTCGGCAAGGCGTTCAACGACGCGCGTTATGTGACGGTGATCTACATCGTGCTGCCGGTCATCGGCCTGCTGGAGCGGCACGGGCTGCAGGAGCGGGCACGGCATCTGGTGGCCGGATTGCGGCACGCGACGGTCGGGCGGCTGCTGGTCGGCTACCTGTTGTTTCGCCAGTTGACGGCGGCACTGGGGCTGACGTCGATCGCGGGACCGGCGCAGACGGTGCGTCCGCTGGTGGCGCCGATGGCGACCGCCGCCGCCGAGGCGCAGGGCGCCGAACCCGGCGACGAACAGGTTGCCGCCATGGCCGCCGCGACCGACAATATCGGCCTGTTCTTTGGCGAGGACATCTTCATCGCGATCGGCTCGATCCTGCTGATGAAGGGCGTGCTTGAGGGCTATGGCATCATTATCGAGCCGCTGCACCTGTCCGTATGGGCAATCCCGACTGCCGTAGCGGCGCTGTTGATCCACGGTTCGCGGCTGTTGTGGATGGACCGGCGGCTGGGGCGGAAGCGCGCGCTGTGATCGGTCTGTCCTTTATCTACACCGTCGCGGGGCTGGTGTTCCTGTCCTTTGCCGGCCTGAGCGCCGCCGACGAGACCCATCCGAAACGCTATGGCAACGCGGCCTTTTACGCGCTGATCGCACTGAGCTTTCTGGCCGGCGACCGGCTGGGCGATGTGGGCAACGGGATGCTGGTGCTGGCACTGGTCGCGATTGCGGGCGTGGGCGGCGTTGGGCGGGGCAATCCGGCCACCACCGGCCCCGACGAGCGAAAGCTGGAGGCGGATCGGCGCCGCGACCGGCTATTCCTGCCGGCGCTGATAATCCCGGTCGTCGCGCTGGCGGGCACCTTTGCGTTCAAGGCGATGCCGGGGCTGGTTGATCCGAAACAGGCGACGCTGGTCGCGCTGACCATCGGTGCGGGGCTGGCGCTGCTGGTGCTGTACGCCTGGCTTCGCCCACCCATCGCGACGCCGTTTCACGAGGGGCGGCGCCTGATGGACGGCGTGGGATGGGCTGCCGTGCTGCCGCAGATGCTGGCCAGCTTGGGCGCGGTGTTTGCACTGGCGGGTGTGGGTGAAGTGGTCGGCGACATCGTCGGCGCCGCGATCCCGGAGGGCAGTCGGCTGGGCGCGGTCATTGCCTATGGTCTGGGCATGACGCTGTTCACCATGGTGATGGGCAATGCCTTTGCCGCGTTTCCGGTGATGATGGCCGCGATCGGCATGCCGCTGTTGATCCGGCAATATGGCGGCGACCCGGCGGTGATCGCGGCGATCGGGATGCTGGCCGGGTTCTGCGGCACGCTGATGACGCCGATGGCCGCGAACTTCAATCTGGTGCCCGCCGCGCTTCTGGAACTGCGCGACCGCAATGGCGTGATCCGGCAACAGATTGCGACCGCCGTGCCGCTGTTGGTCGTGAACACAGGGTTGATCCATGTCCTCGCATTCTGAACTGACGCCCGAACTGGCGAGCAGCTTTGCCCGCCTGACGCTCGACCATCTGGGCCGGGAATGGCCGTATAAGCTGGATCAGGTGCTGAACGGGCCGGAGGATGTCCGCACCCCGGCAGCGTTGCATCCCATTTTTCACGGTAGCTTCGACTGGCATAGTTGCGTGCATGGCTGGTGGCAGGTGCTGCGCCTGCTGCGCTGGTTTCCAGACCTGCCCGAAGCGCCGCAGATCCGCGCGCGGGCTGATCGGATGTTGACAGCTGAAAAGGTCGCGGGTGAGCTTGCCTATCTGAACCGACCCAATAGCGGCGGGTTCGAGCGCCCCTATGGCTGGGGCTGGTTGCTGGCGCTGCACAACGAAGCGTCGCGCCACGACGGGCCATGGGGCGCCGCGCTGGAACCGCTGGCGTTGGCCTTTGCCGCGCGCTTCCACGGTTTTCTGCCAAAGCTGACCTATCCGATCCGGGTGGGCACGCATTTCAATTCGGCCTTTGCGCTGTCGCTGTCGCGAGATTGGGCGTGCGGGCGGGATGAATCGCTGGTCGCGCTGATCGACGAGCGTGCGCGCGCATGGTTCGGCGGCGATGCCGCGTCTCAGGCGTGGGAGCCGGGCGGGGACGAGTTCCTCTCGTCTGCCCTGACCGAGGCATTGCTGATGAGCCGGGTGGAGCCGGATTTTGCGGCTTGGTTCGACCGTTTCCTGCCCGATGCGGCGGCTGGCCAGCCCGCTTCGATCTTTACGCCCGCGCATGTGTCCGACCGGAGCGACGGCAAGATCGCGCATCTGGATGGCCTGAACCTCAGCCGCGCATGGTGCTGGCGCGCGATTGCCGACAGGCTGGGGCGTGAGCATCCGGTGTTCGCGCCCGCGCAGGATGCGGCGCTACGACATCTGACGGCGAGCATGGACCATCTGGCCGACAATTATATGGGTGCACACTGGCTGGCGTCATTCGCGCTGCTCGCGCTGGGCGGGGAGACGCGATAAGCGGGCCGGCGCCTATCGTCTGCGGCTGGCCTTGATTAGGGCATAGCCGGGCACGAAGCAGATGGCGGCGGCGATCACGAACCCGATGACCGCGCCCCATGTCGCGCCGTTCAGCCCGGCGACCATGCCGCCGCCCGCCAGCCCCAGCAGCGGCAGGATGATCAGGAGCAGACAGCCAATCGCCAACATGACCGCGCTCATAGCAGGCAAGGGCGCAAATGGCCCGCCCGATATGGTCAGCGCATCATGGCGTCGAGCAGGGGGGTGATCATCTCCACCGGCCCTTGCGCCTCCGCTGTCACAATCCGGGCGGCGGGGCGGAGAGGGTCGAGCGGGGTCAGGTCGGGGTACAGGATCGTGATGGCGGTGGCGAGCGCGTCGGCCTCCATCGCGGTTGCGGCGATGACGCTGACGCTGACGACGCGATTTGTTGCCGCATATCCGGTGCGCGGGTCGATCGAATGGGCGCCGCGCACGTAACTTCCGCTAGTCGCAACCGCGATTTGGTGCAGCGCAATCCGCAAGGGCGGCAGGGTGACGCCCGGCGGATTTTCGAGATCCACCCACCATGGATCGCCATCGGGCCGCAGCCCGCGCCCGACCAGCTCGCCACCAATTTCGATCAGGCAATGGCGGATGCCCATTGCGGCCAACAGATCGGCAACTGCATCGACGGCGTAGCCCTTGGCAATGCCCGACAGGTCTAATGACAGCCCCCCCGGCTGATGCAAACGACGTTGCTCTGCATTGAAGTCAAGCCGCTGCCATCCACCCGCTGCGCGCGCTGCGCCTACTGCTTCGGGAGACGGTAGCGGCGCGGCCCCTTGTGGCCCGAAGCCCCACAGGTCGGTCAGCCGCCCGATCGCGGGATCGAACGCGCCCCCGCTCTGCCGGGCCAGCTTCAGCCCCGCGCCGACCACGCGCGCGAAGTCCGGCTCCAGTGCCGCCCATTCACCCGGCGCCGCGCGGTTGAAGCGGGACAGGGTGGAACTGGCCTCCCAATGGCTCATCTGGGCCACCAGGTCGGCCAGCCGCCCCTCTATCGCGGCGCGCACCCGGCCCGGGGTGACGCTCCCGCGCGCGGCATAGAGCACGCGCCACGCGGTCCCCATCGTCGCGCCTGCCAGCGCGATGACAGGGGCGGCGGGGTCGTGACCCGCCATGGCCGCCGGGTCGATGACCGGCGGCATGGCGATGCGCGGTTCGCCGGGGGTCAGGGGGTCATCACCTCAAGCGTGGTCGTATAGCTCATCCGCCGTCCGGTCGCGCGCGGGGCGGTTGCGCCGCGGTCCTCATGCGTGGTGTTCAGCCAGTACATGCCCGCTTCCGGCCAATCGACCGACAGCACGCCGTCGGCGCCGGTGGTCAGCTCCCGCGCACCCTCTGCATCGCGATACCGCTTGCCGCCGGGGACCACCGTTACCTTCAGGTTCGGCGCGGGCTTGCCATCGACCAGAAAGCGGAAGCGCGCTGCTTCGCCCGCGACCAGTTCGTTGGGGTGGGTCAGCGGTTCGAACTCAAGCCCCTTGCCGGTCGGCTTGAAAACGGTCTGCGTGGGCACGCCCGCCGTCACGAAGATCTCGTTGCGGCTTTCCACCTGGGTCAGTTGCACGTCGGTGGCGTTGGCTGGGATGTCGTCGACGCTCAGCGGTGGCTGGCGCGTGCCGTTCGGCCCGGTCGGCGGACCCCCGCGACCGCCGACGCGCTTTTCCATGCCATCGACCTTGAAGCTGCCCTGCATCCCCGACATTTCCATGCCGATCTTCCAGGTGCCCGGCTTGTCGAGCTGTACGTCAAAGACCGAGCGATAGCGGCCGCGTGCGCCGTTCTGAAGCTGGCCCGTGCTGCCATCGGGCTGCCAGACCTTGACCGCTTCCAGACGGCCGGGCTGGTGATCGGCATAGAACAGGTCGTTGGACGCGGCCAGATCGACCGTGACCCAGCTATCCGTGCCCGAAAAAATCGTGCCCGACGGCAGAAACCACAAACGATGCGCCGAAACGGCGGCGGGCGCGGTGACCAGCGCGGCCGCGATAAGCAGGCGGGTCGTGAGCTTTTTCATGGAATGACGGCTCCTGTTCTGGATCAACGGGGCGAAAGGGTGACGGCGCCCAGTTCATGGCTGCCCGATGCACTCGCGGCCTTGGACGGGATGGACAGCGGCACGCGCACCAGTTCGCGGCCACCGGTTTCGCGCGTGGCCTCGACATTCAGTACATATTGACCGGGCTTCAGGTCGGCAGGCAGCGGGATGGTATAGGTGCCGGGCGGGCGCGTGGCGCCGCTGACGCCATTGGCGGGCAGGTTCATGCTGCGCCCGCCCTTGCGCCACCATGCGCGCAGGTCGGCCAGCCATTTGGTGCCGGGTTCGGCGCCGCGCTTCTTGATGTCATACCATATGGCGACGGTGCGCGCCGGGCCGCC
The DNA here is from genome assembly GCF_041321155.1 of Sphingomonas sp. IW22. GTDB lineage: Bacteria > Pseudomonadota > Alphaproteobacteria > Sphingomonadales > Sphingomonadaceae > Sphingomonas. The sequence continues at coordinate 2,199,208 of NZ_JBGGWB010000001.1, forward strand.
GGTCGCAGGTTCGACCCAGATGGCGACATAGGGGCGGTGATATTCGGCGACGTTCAGGCGCGGGATCGTCACGCGGACGCTGCCGGCGCTGGCAGGCACGGCGACCGCGCTACCCAGAAGCACGAGCGAGGAAAGACGCATCAGGCAGCTCCCATCAATGAATGAAGAAAAGGGCGAGGACGACCGGCAGGATCAGTCCGGCAATCACGACCGGCCAGGTCGACGGCCGGTTGCGGGCGTGGAATTGCAGCAAGAGCAGGCCCGTCACCGTGAACAGCACGCAGGCGACGGCGAAAATGTCGATGAACCAGAACCAGGCGTCGCCCGCATTGCGCCCCTTGTGCAGGTCGTTGAGGTAGGAGATCCAGCCGCGATCGGTCACCTCCGCCTCGATCGCGCCGGTCGCGCGGTCGATGCTGACCCACGCATCGCCGCCGGGGCGGGGCAGCGCGATATACACCTCATCGTCGGACCATTCGGCGGGGCGGCCCGCCGGGTCCAGCCCGACCGCGACCGTCACGCCGCGCGCGACCGCATCGGGCAGCGGCGCCGTGCCGTCGCCCTGCAACCGCGCAAGCAGCGAGGCGGGCAGCGTGCCGGTCTGCTGCACCGTTTCCGGCGTGGCGGAGATCGTCGCGGCGTGGTTCAGTGTGATGCCCGTCACCGAAAACAACAGCATCGCGACTAGGCTGATCGCCGCGCTGATCCAGTGCCAGGCGTGAAGCTGGCGCAGCCACCACCCACGCCATTTGCGGCGCGGCGGGCGGGCGGGGGCGGCGTGATGAATGTGGCTCATGCGTCGGCCCAGCGGCGCAGCAGGTTGTGATACACGCCCGTCAGTTCGATGACCGCGCGGTCGCCCTGACCCTTCTCCGCGCCGACGCGCTGGATCGCGCGGTCCAGATCGAACAGGATGCGCCGCTCACCATCGTCGCGGATCATGGATTGCAGCCAGAAGAAGGACGCCACCCGCACACCGCGCGTCACCGGCTCTACACGGTGGAGGCTGGACGCTGGGTAAACGACGCAGTCGCCCGCCCCCAGTTTGACACGCTGTTCGCCGAACAGGTCCTCCACCACCAGTTCCCCGCCATCATAGGCTTCCGGCGGTTCGAGGAAGAGGGTCGCGGACAGGTCGCTGCGGATGCGAAAATCGCTGCCGCGCTTCAGGCGGATCGCGTTGTCGACATGTATGCCGAAATCCTGGCCCCCCGCATATCGGTTGAACAGCGGCGGAAACACCTTGAGCGGCAGGGCGGCGGCAACGAACAGCGGCGTCCGGCCCAGCGCATCAAGGATGATGCGCCCGGCCTCCACCGCGGCGGGTTGATCCTCCGCCAGTTGCTCGTTGCGTTTGGCCAGCGCCGCCTGCGGGCCCGACGTTGCGTTGCCGTCGACCCACTCGCCCGCGTCGATCAAGGCGCGCACGCGGGCCACGCCATCGGCATCCAGCACCTGGGGAATCGCGATCAGCATGGCTGCGATTATCCCGATCAGAAGCTGTAGAACAGGCTCAACGTCGCCTGACGCGCTTCGCCGGGGGTGGCCCAGCCGCCGGTGATGTTCCCCGTCGTCCCGTTGATATTGTTGCGGACGCTGGTGACATAATCCTCGTCGGTCACGTTCTGGACGTTCAGCTGAACCGTCCAGCGATCCGCCAGCGTATAGGCCATGAAGGCGCGGTGGATCAGGTAATCGTCCACCTCGAACTGGACCGGGTTATTCGCCACCGCCGTGTTGGTCACGAAGCGGCCCTGATAGGTCAGGCCGTATCCGATCTCCAGACCGAAGGGCAGCTTATAGGTGGTGAACAGGCTGCCCGAATGGTCGGGCGTCTGGACCAGCCGTCCGTTCGCCTGTGGGTCGACGATGCCCGCCGCCAGATCACGGTCCGAAATGCTCTGCAACACCTTGCCGTCCAGATAGGTATAGTTGGCGAAGATCGTCCAGGCGGGCGTGATGCTGCCCGATGCGCCCAGCGCGATACCGTCCACACGGCTGCGCCCGTCCAGCACCTGAAGCTGTGCCGGCAAGCCCGGGTCGTTCGACGGCACGCGGAAATTGGTGCGTTCGTTGCGGAACACCGCCGCCGTCAGCTCAAGTCGGCGACCGAACAGCCCCGCCTTGACGCCTGCTTCGTAATTCCTGGCGGTTTCGGGCGCGGTCGCGCACGGGTCTGCCGCCGTCGCGCTGGCGGGCACGCCGCAACCCAGCCGGACCGTGGCCGATGACGGCGTGCGCGCGTTGCCGAACCCGCCATAGATGCTGACGTCCTGAACCGGGTGGAACACCGCCCCGACCCGCCATGAGAACAGGTCCTCGCGATTGTCCTGCGGCGCCTGCTGAAGCGGGGTCAGCTGCGTCGAACCGGGCGGCACCACCGCCAGCGGCAGGTTGCGGAAGGTTGCGTGCTGATGTTCCCAGCGCAAACCGCCATTCAGCTCGAAATAGCGGCCCAGTTCCAGCGTGTCGAAGGCATAGACGGCGATGTTGCGCGTCTCGCTGCGCCCCTGCGACGTGATGGTGAAATTGATGGGGCCGCTGTAATTTGTGTTCGGATTGGCGATCTCGATCAGCGGCAGGGGCGACACGGCGCTGCCATCGGCATTGCGCAGCAGCGAGCCCTGCGTGATGCGATATTGCTCCGCCATGCCCGACACGCCGATGTTCAGCACGTTGCGAACGCCGCCGCGCGCGCCGAATTCGTGGCGCAGGTCGATCTGGTTGTAGAGCAGTTCGTTTTCCTGATCGCGCACCAGTCCGCGCGGGCCCGACGGCTGGTAAAAGCCCGACGGCAGTGTGGCGGGGCAGGGCGCGCCGATCGTGTCGCCCGGCGCGGCAGTGACCGGCTGGCGACCGGTTTCGGCAAGGCAGAAGGTGCCCTGCGGCGCCGAGGTCACGCTATACTGCGCCACACGCTGCCACCGCGTCAGGTTGCGGACGCTTAAGCCGTCGCCAAGGTCGTGGCGGAAGGTGGCGGTCAGGCGGTCCACGGTGGTGTCCTGCCGGTCCAGATTGGCGATGCCGAAATAATCGCTGCGGTCGGCGCCCGGTAGAAAACCGTTGGACAGGCCATTGTCGAAATAGGGCACGCCAAAGATCGGCGTGTTGCGATCCTCCTGATGGACATAGGCCAGCGTCAGGCTGGTCGGCCCGCCGATGCCGATCGTTACCGACGGTGCGATGCCCCAGCGTTCATATTTCTCGACATCACGGCCGGGCACGTCGTTGCGGTGATACATGGCGTTCAGCCGCACCGCAGTCAGGTCCGACGTGCGGATATTGCTGTCGATCGCGGCGCGATAGTAATCGTCGGTGCCGACTGCGGCCTGGGCAATGGTCAGCGTTTCCGCCGTCGGCACCTTGGACACCAGATTGATCGTGCCGCCGACCGATCCCGATCCGTTGAAGACGCTGTTGGCGCCGTTATACACCTCGACCTGTTGCAGGTTGAAAGGGTCGGTGCGCGAATATTGCGCGCTGTCGCGCACGCCGTCGACAGTGACGTCGTTATTGGCGGAATAGCCGCGCAGGTTGATCGAATCACCGTAACCGCCGCCGCCTTCACCCGCGCCGAATGTGATGCCGGGGATCGTCTGAAGCACGTCGCGGAGCGTTTGCAGGTTCTGCTTACGGATCGTCTGTTCGCTGACGACGGTGATCGTCTGTGGCGTGTCGATGATGGGGGAGGTGCCCTTGGGGCTTTCCACCTGTGCCGGGGGCGTTTCCTTTTGCCCGGTCACCACGATGTCGCGATCGGCGGGCCGGCTTTGGTCATTTGCCGTGGGTGCCCCGGCAGCATCGCGGGTGGTCGGTTCGGCCGCCATTGCCGGTGCGGACGCCAGAAAGCCAACGCAAGAAAGCGCAACAAAATTGTTCATCGCGGTAACCCCCAAACTCGTTGACTGGAGGGCTATTGCGAGTCAGTCGCACTGTCAATCTGTTTTGCGAACGATTCGCGTTCGCGGCAGAAGAGTCAATCGATGCGATAGTCGATCGGCTTGAAGCTCCCTCCGTTGCTGGCCGGTGCCGAACAGGCGGTCAGGCCGATGACCAGATCCATCGTCGCCCGAAAGCGGATGCGGTCGCCCGCCTTGCTGAGCGGCGGTAACACCTTGAACTTGCCGGTTTCGCCATCGACGGGCACGTTCATGAAGCAATTGAAGGCCACCGGAATGGCGTCGTCCGTCACCCCATACTCAGCCAGCGCACCCGCCAGATTGCCATGACAGCCCTGGTGAGGTGGCTCATTGTCATAGCAGAGGCGAAAGGTCGCCTCACTACATGGGGTCAGCAGGAAATCGTGCCGCCCGACATCGTCCTCGATGATTTCGAGCATCACGTTGGATCGGTTGGAATAAAGCCTGTCGCCGGTGGTCAGGTAGATGCGTTCGGCATAATCCAGCGTTCGGCCTGACGACAGCAGCTCGCGTACATCGTCGCGCGCGACGGCCAGCAGGTCCGCAACCTGTCCGCCCATCGAGTCGATAACGGTCAGTTCCTGTCCGGCGTTCAGCCTGAACGCGACGCCGCTGCGCGGGGGGATGCGATGGGTCTCGCTCATGCGGGCACCTCCAGATCGCCAGTGTCGGTTCGCGCTTCGCGGTGAAAGGGGCATGACCAGTCGGCGCCGACCGCACGGCCGCTATATTGCCGTGCTTCTGACTGTTCGCCGTGACGCGACAGCATCGGGTTGATGGTGCCGGCGAGTGCCACGTCGCGGGAGATGATCGAATCGCGCAGCCGCTCATAGCGGTTCTGTTCTCGAAGCGCCTCGAACTGGTCGTGCAGGTTGAAGACCATGGCCGGGCTTTGAAAGCGGCGCGCGGGGCGGCTGGCATTGGGGTGCAACCCGACGACGAAAAATGCTTCCCCGCCAAAGCTGAGCGAGAAATGGGGATCGTCCGGGTCGCTGCTGACGCGCGGATCGGGCGCCTGGCCGCGCCACTCGTCCTTGTCGGACAGCGACTGGAGCCGCGCCCACAGGGCCTGCTCAAACCCGGCCTCGTCCAGATCGCCGGGGCCGTCGAACAGCACGACCAGGCTGCGGAACAGCGTCGGTGCCTCCCGATAGGCCCAGGCAAAGCGCATCAGTGCATCGTGGATCGCCACATCGTCCCAGGCGCTGGTAATGTCACGGGCGCCGAGCAGGTCGAGCTGCCCCCGGCTGAGGGCTGATTTGGCGCCGACGCATGGAAAAGCCTTGTCGGCGATCATCGCTTTGAACGGGTCGGCAAGGCGGGGCGGAATCGTATCGGTATCAGTCACGCCCCGTCAAAGCCGGTGGACCCCGTTGGTTCCGGATTCATCAGGCACCGGAGTCATTCAATCTATCAAGTTGACCTGCATCAAGATTTAGCGTCCATCCGCCGATCAATTCCTCAAGCTGATCCACCGACGTCGCGCTGGCGATCGGCGCGGTAACGCCGGGCTGGGCGGCCAGCCATGCGAGGGCCACTTGCGCGTGCGTCGCGCCGGTTTCCGCAACCACGGCGTCCATCGCGGAAAGCACGGCTGCGCCCTTGCCCTCCAGCAATTTGGCCATGCTGCTGCCGCGCACACTTTTCGACAGATCGTCGGTCGAACGATATTTGCCCGTCAGGAACCCGGACGCCAGCCCGTAATAAGGCAGCACGCCCAGATTGTGGGTGATGCACAGGTCCTGCAACTCGCCCTCGAACTTGTGGCGGCTGACCAGATTATATTCGGGTTGCAGCGCACGAAAATGCGGCAGTCCGTCGCGCCGCGCGATGTCCAGCGCCGATTTGAGTCGCATCGCTGAGAAGTTCGACGCGGCGATGTGACGCACCTTGCCCGCTTCGATCAGCCGCTGGAACGCGCCCAGCACTTCTTCCTGCGGCACATCGGCATCATCCTGGTGTGCGTAATAAAGATCGATGGTGTCGACGCCCAGCCGGGCAAGCGACGCATCGCAGGCGGCGGCGATCCGGCCGGGCGCCAGCTTTGCCCCACCCTCACCGGGCAGCATGCCGACCTTTGTCGCGATCAGGGTTTTTCCGCGCCGACCCGACTGCTTCAGCCAGCGCCCGATCACCGCCTCGCTCTCACCGCCCTGGTGCCCATCGACCCAGGCCGAATAGGCATCGGCGGTGTCGATCATGGTGCCCCCGGCATCGGTGAAACGGTCGAGGATTGCGTGGCTCGTCGCTTCGTCGGCGGTCCAGCCAAAGACATTGCCGCCCAGCACCATTGGCGGCGTTTCAAGGTCGGTGGCACCGATTGCACGCAGTTCGGTCACTGAACATTCTCCCTTGGCGGTGAATTGAGCGGGGGCGGGCAGTCGCGCACCGTGGCTCCCCTCATTCAACGCGCGCCTCGTCAAAAATTACCCGTTGAACGCAAAAAAGGGGGCCGTGCTGTCCGACGGACGGCACGACCCCCTTTCGATTTCGCTGAAACGATCAGTCGTTGTCGTTCTGCATGTCCTGGCCGGCTTCCTCAAGCTCCTGACCCGCTTCGCGCTGGGCACGGTCGCTGGCGGCGTCGACCCGCGCGGCACCATTTTCGATCGACTGGCCGGCCTGATCAATCGAACGCTCTGCTGCGCCGAACGCTTCGTCGCTGGCCTGTTCCACATCACGAGCGGCTTCACCGACGGTCGAATTCACATCGGCGGCAACCGCACCGGCCGCTTCGCCCGTTTCCTGCTGGGCATTCTCGCTGCATGCAGCAAGCGCGATCGCGGCGATGGCGGGAAGGATGAAAGCGGTCTTCTTCATGGAAAGTGCCTCGGTTGTTGAACGCAATGACGTGCTCGACGCACGGACCACCGGATTCGTTCCGCCAGCGCAAGCAATCTTTGTTAAGTTTGGACCGATTGACGAGATATAAAGATATCTTTATATCCGTATCCCATGCCGAACGCTGCCGACATATTTCAGGCGCTTGCCGATCCAACCCGCCTGCGCATTATCGCTCTGCTGCGCGCGATGGAGCTGTCGGTCGGTGAACTGGCACAGGTACTGGGGCAAAGTCAGCCCCGCGTCAGCCGCCATGTAAAAATCTTGTGCGACAGCGGCCTGGCCGAAAGGCGCAAGGAGGGCAGCTGGGTGTTCGTGGCCATGGGCCGCCACGATGCGGTGCCCGCGATTCTGAATGCGCTTGATATATTGAGCGACGCCAATGGCGGGGACCACTGGGCGGTTGCCGATACCGCGCGACTGGCGGCCGTGCGGGCCGATCGCGCCGCCGCTGCCGCCGAGTGGTTTGAATCAAATGCCGGGCAATGGGACGCGATCCGCAGCCTGCATGTCGCCGACAGCGAGGTTGAGGCCGCAATGACCCGCGTGCTGGGCGATCAGGCGATCGGGCAGTTGATCGACATCGGCACCGGCACCGGGCGTATGCTGGAATTGTTTGCGCCGCAGTCCGAACGCGCGCTTGGCATCGATCGATCGTCTGAAATGCTGCGGCTGGCGCGGGTCAAGCTGGCCGAACGCGGGCTGGCCAATGCGGAGTTGCGTCAGGCCGACCTTTACGCCCTTCCGCTGGGTGACCGGGCTGCGGATGTCGCGATCCTGCATCACGTCCTGCACTTTGCCCAGCAGCCCGGCGCCGCCATTGCCGAAGCGGCGCGCGCGCTGGGAACCGGCGGGCGGTTGTTGATCGCTGATTTCGCCCCGCACGAGCGTGAGGAGCTTCGCACGCGCGACAATCACGCGCGTCTGGGCTTTTCCGACGAGCAGATGCTTGGCTGGTTCGAAACCGTCGGCCTTGTCCCCGTCCAGACCGAAACGCTGGAGGGTGGCGAGCTGACCGTGAAATTGTGGCTGGCCCGCAAGGTTGCCGAAGGCGACCGGGCGGGGCGGCGTCCGCGTGATTTGGAGGTGAAGGCGGCATGACGCTTTCCGTAGGACAGCTTGAAGAGGCCCGCCGCGCACTGGATGGGCCATTATTCGCCGACGTGGCCGGCGATGTGGACGTGTCGTTCGAATTCTTTCCGCCCAAGACGGAGCGGATGGAAACGGCGATGTGGGAGGCGCTGCAAACGCTGGCGCCGCTGAACCCCAGCTTTTTCAGCGTCACCTATGGCGCGGGCGGTACCACGCGCGACCGCACCCACGGCACCGTGGCGCGCATCGTCCGCGAAACCGCGGTCCCGCCCGCCGCGCACCTGACCTGTGTCGAGGCGAGCCGGGACGAAGTGGATGCGGTGGCACGCGAATATTGGGCGGCGGGCGTGCGGCACATTGTCGCGCTGCGCGGCGATCCGCCAACGCTGGGCGATCGGTTCGTGCCGCATCCCGAAGGCTATGCCAGCGCCGCCGATCTGGTTGCGGGGCTGAAGCGCCTGCACCCGTTCGAGATTTCGGTCGCCGCTTACCCGGAAACACATCCCGAGGCGACGTGCGGCAACACCGACATCGACAACCTCAAGCGCAAGCTGGACGCGGGCGCCACGCGCGCGCTGACCCAGTTCTTCTTCGAGCCCGAAACCTTTTTCCGTTTCCGCGACCGTGCGGCGGCGGCGGGGATCACGGCGGAGATCGTTCCAGGCATCCTGCCCGTGTCCAACTTCGCGCAGACGCAGAAGTTCGCCGGCATGTGCGGTGCGGCCATCCCGGCATGGATGGGCCGGTTGTTCGAGGGGCTGGACGATCACCCCGCCGCGCGTCAGCTTGTCGCGGCGACCATTGCGGCCGAACTGTGCCGCAAGCTTTACGCCGGTGGCGTGCGCCACTTCCACTTCTATACGCTGAACCGTGCCGAACTCAGCTATGCGATCTGCCATCTGCTCGGCATGCGGCCGGGTGCCGATGCGGCCCGCGTGGCGGCTTGAGGACATGACCATGACCGCTCGCGACCGCCTGTTTGCCGAAGCCGCCAAGCGCATTCTCGTCACCGACGGGGCGTTTGGCACTGAAATCCAGAACTGGAAGCTGGACGAGGCCGCCTATGCCGGCAACCTCGGCCTGACACACGATCAGAAGGGGAATAACGACATACTTGCGCTGACCGCGCCGCATGTGCCGGAAAGCATCCACCGCGCCTATTTCGAGGCGGGGGCGGATATTGCGGAAACCAACACCTTCTCAGCCAACCGGATCAGCCAGGCCGATTACGGTGCCGAGCATCTGGTGCGCGAGATCAATCTGGAAAGCGCGGGCCTGGCCCGTCGCATCGCTGACGAGTTCGAGGCGCGCGACGGCCGCCCCCGCTTTGTCGCGGGCGCGATCGGGCCGACCAACAAGACCCTGTCGCTCTCGCCCGACGTCAACGACCCCGGATACCGCGAAATCGACTTCGATTATCTGAAGGACGTGTACCGCGAGCAGGTCGACGCCCTGATCGAAGGGGGCGCGGACTTCATCCTGATCGAAACGGTGTTCGACACGCTGAACGCCAAGGCAGGCATCATGGCGACGATCGAGGCGGGCGATGCTCTGGGTCGCGAAGTGCCGCTGATGCTGTCGATGACGCTGACCGACCTGTCGGGGCGCAACCTGTCGGGTCACACGGTCGAGGCGTTCTGGCACGCCGTGCGCCATGCGCGGCCGGTGACGATCGGGCTGAACTGTTCATTCGGGGCGGAGCAGTTGCGCCCGCATGTCGCCACGCTTTCCAAGCTGTGCGACACCCTGATCATGGTCTATCCCAATGCGGGCCTGCCCAATGAACTGGGTGCGTATGACGAGGCGCCCGCGACGACTGCCGGACTGGTGCGCGAATGGGCAGCACAGGGGCAAGTGAACGTGCTGGGTGGCTGCTGTGGTTCGACCCCGGCACATATCCGCGCGATTGCGGATGCGGTCGCTGGACTGCCGCCGCGCGCGCTGCCCACACCGCCAGTGCAGACGCGACTGGCCGGGCTGGAGCCCTTCACCATGGCGGCGTGAACCCGCCCCCGCCGTTCGATCACGATAGCTGCTGACGCCCGCCAAGTTTCGGGCACGACGATCCTGGAATTCAGATGACCCAATCCTCCACCAACTTCGTCAATGTCGGCGAGCGCACCAACGTGACCGGATCGGCCCGCTTCAAGAAGCTGGTGATGGCGGGCGACTATCCGGCCGCGGTCGAGGTGGCGCGCCAGCAGGTCGAAAACGGCGCGCAGGTCATCGACGTCAACATGGACGAGGGGCTGCTCGACGCCGTCGAGGCGATGACCACCTTTCTCAAGCTGATTCAGGCCGAACCCGATATCGCGCGCGTGCCCGTGATGATCGACTCGTCCAAATGGCACGTGATCGAGGCGGGCCTGAAATGCGTGTCGGGCAAGCCAATCGTCAATTCGATCAGCATGAAGGAGGGGGAGGATCAGTTCCTCGCCCAGGCGCGCAAATGCATGGCTTATGGTGCCGCCGTGGTCGTCATGGCGTTCGACGAAGTGGGGCAGGCCGATACCCAGGCGCGCAAGGTCGAGATTTGCGAGCGTGCCTACAAACTGCTGACCGGCATCGGCTTTCCGCCCGAAGACATCATCTTCGATCCCAATGTGTTCGCCGTCGCGACGGGTATCGAGGACCATAACAACTACGGCGTCGATTTCATCGAGGCGTGCCGGGAGATCAAGGCGCGCTGCCCGCACGTCCATATCTCCGGCGGCCTGTCGAACCTGTCGTTCAGCTTTCGCGGGAACGAGCCGGTGCGCCGCGCGATGCACAGCGTGTTCCTGTACCACGCCATTCCGGCGGGCATGGACATGGCGATCGTCAATGCCGGTCAGCTCGACGTGTATGACGCGATCGACCCCGAACTTCGCATCGCGTGCGAAGATGTCGTCCTGAACCGCGATCCGGAAGCGGGCGACCGTCTGGTCGCGCTGGCGGAGCGGTTTCGCGGGACCGATGCGGTCGCGGAAAAGGCGGCGCAGGAATGGCGCGGCTGGGACGTGGCCAAGCGGCTGGAACATGCGCTGGTCAAGGGTATCGACGCCCATGTCGTCGACGATACCGAAGAAGCACGCCTGCAATTCGCTCGCCCGATCGAGGTGATCGAGGGGCCATTGATGGACGGCATGAATGTGGTCGGCGATCTGTTCGGTTCAGGCAAGATGTTCCTGCCGCAAGTCGTCAAATCGGCGCGCGTGATGAAAAAGGCCGTCGCCCACCTGCTCCCCTATATCGAAGCGGCGAAGGAGCCGGGTGCCAAGGGCAAGGGCAAGGTCGTGATGGCGACCGTCAAGGGCGACGTCCACGATATCGGCAAGAATATCGTCGGCGTCGTCCTGCAATGTAACGGGTTCGAGGTGGTCGACCTTGGCGTCATGGTGCCGTGGCCCAGGATCATCGAGGCCGCGAACGAGAATGATGCCGACATGATCGGTCTGTCGGGTCTGATCACCCCCAGCCTGGACGAGATGGTGACTGTGGCGGAAGAGATGCAGCGCGCGGGCATGGCGATGCCGCTGCTGATCGGCGGGGCGACCACGTCAAAGGTTCACACCGCCCTTCGCATCGCGCCGGCTTATGAAGGGCCGGTGGTGCATGTCCTCGACGCCAGCCGCGCGGTGGGTGTGGCGACCACGCTCGTCTCCGACACCCAGCGCGACGATTATGTGACCAAGGTGGCCGAGGATTATGCCGCCGTCCGCCGCGCGCGGGAGGGCAAGGGACAGTCGGAACTGATCCCGATCGAACAGGCGCGCGCCAACGGCTTCAAGGCCGATTTCGCGCTGAAGCCCGGCGCGCCGAAGCAGCCGGGCCTGCATGTGTTCGACGGCTGGGACCTGTCGGAGCTGCGAACCTATATCGACTGGACGCCATTCTTCCGGTCGTGGGAACTGGCGGGCAATTACCCGGCCATTCTGGACGACGAGATCGTTGGCGAAAGCGCGCGTTCGCTGTTCGCGGATGCTCAGGCCATGCTCGACACCATTGTCGCCGAAAACTGGCTGACCGCGCGTGGTGTCGCGGCGTTGTGGCCGTGTCGGCGTGAGGGCGACGATGTCGTGGTGACGGCGGACGGGTCGGACGTTCGATTCCCGTTCCTGCGGCAACAGATTGCCAAGCGGGAAGGGCGGCCCAACATGTGCCTGGCCGATTTCGTCGATCCGGCGGGCGACTGGATCGGGGGCTTTGCGGTCGGCATTCACGGGATCGACCCGCATCTTGAGCGTTTTCGCGCCGATCACGACGATTATCGCGACATCCTGCTAAAGGCGCTGGCGGATCGTTTTGCCGAGGCCTTTGCCGAGCGGCTGCACGCGCATGTCCGCACGACGCTGTGGGGCTATGCCGAGGGCGAGCAGCTCGACAACGAGGCGATGATCCGCGAGCAGTATCGCGGCATCCGCCCGGCGCCCGGCTATCCGGCGTGCCCCGACCACAGCGCCAAGCCGGTGCTGTTCGATCTGCTGGACGCAGAGGAGAATGCCGGGCTGGTGCTGACCGAAAGCTTTGCGATGCTGCCGACGGCGGCGGTGTCGGGCTTCTACTTCGGCCACCCGGACGCCGCCTATTTCGGGGTGGCGCGCGTGGGTCGCGACCAGTTGGAGGATTATGCCACCCGCCGCGGTGTCGATCTGGCGCAGGCGGAGCGGTGGCTACGCCCCAATCTCGACTGACGGGCGCTTCATCCGGCGCGCCACCATCGGCACCGTCAGCATCGTCGAGCCGACCGCCATCAGCAGCAGTGCGGTGAACGTCTCGTTGGTGATGATCTGACGGTCGAGCAGGATGTTGGCAAAGATGATCATGATCAGCGCCTTGGTCTGAAGCAGCCAGCCGATGGTCATGGCATCCCCCTTGGCCCAGCCAAGGATACGGCCCGCCAAGGCGACGCCCGCCAGCTTGCCAGCGACCGATGCGACCAGCAGCAGTGCTGCGGCGGCGAACACCGCGACACCGCCGACATCCCACTGGGTGCGAAGGCCGGTCGACAGGAAAAACACCGGCATGAACGCCAGCAGCACGTGGTCGCGGAACAGATCCATGCGCGGCTGATCGAACCAGCGATGGTCGAGCACCGCCCCGGCCAGAAACGCGCCGACCATGAAATGCACGCCCGCCCAGTCGGCGGCGAACCCGCACGCCGCCAGCCAGATCAGCATCAGCGGCCAGCGATCCTGTTCGCTGAGCGCCTGCATCAGCCGCCGCACGCCCCATGCCGTCACGGCAAAGGCGATAAGGAACGCCAGCTGCCGTCCAACCCGCGCCCAGTCGAGCAGGATGATCGCCAGCACGGCCCAGATGGCGATGTCGTCCAGGCTGGCGTAACGCAGGATGCGCTGCCCCAGCGGCTGGCGCAGGATCTGCAGCTTGTCCATCAACAGCACCAGGATTGGCAGTGCGGTGACCGCACACGCCATGCCGATGCCCAGCACCACCTGCCACGGTTGGCCCATCGGACCCGTCCAGCCCGGAAACTGGATCATCAGCAATGCCGCGCCCGCCCCGAACAATAGCGGCACCATCAGCGCCAGTCCGGCGGTAATTCCGGTTTCCCGCCGCTTGGCCCATGCCTGGCTCAGGTCCAGTTCAAGCCCTGCCACGAAGACGAACAGCATCACGGCCCACCATGCGATGCCGTTCAACGCGCCGATAACCTGCGGATTGAAAACGAATCGATAATAGTCGGGAAACACCGCGCCCAGCACGCCCGGCCCCAACAGGATGCCGCCGACGATCTGAACCACCACCAGCGGCGCCCAGAAATCGGTGCGCCCCAGCCGCCACACCCCCCAGGGCACGCTGAAGATCAGCAGCATCGCGATCAGGAATATCTCGGTCGTCGTCATTGCGACATTTCTCCCCCCGATTTCGGCCTAGCCTTGTTATCGGGCGGGCTGCAACTGGTTGCGAAGCGGGCGGGCGATCGCGATAGAAGGAAGCATGTCAACCTATCCCGCGCTTCGCCTGCGCCGCACGCGCGTTTCGCCGTGGAGCCGTGCGCTTCATGCCGAAACGGTGCTGACGCCCGCCGACCTGATCTGGCCGCTGTTCGTGACCGAGGGGGAGGGGGAGGAGCCGATCGCCAGCCTGCCCGGCGTCTCCCGCTGGTCGATCCCGCTGCTGGTCGAGCGCGCGCGGGAGGCAGCAGTGCTGGGCATTCCGGCATTGGCCCTGTTTCCCAACACCCCTGAACATCTGCGCACCGATGACGGGCGTGAGGCGGTTAACCCCGACAATCTGATGTGCCGCGCGATCCGGGCGATCAAGGATGCGGTGCCGGGCATCGGAGTGCTGACCGATGTGGCACTGGACCCCTATACCGCGCACGGCCATGATGGATTGGTCGATGCGGCAGGCTATGTCCTGAATGACGCGACCGCCGACATTCTGGTCGAACAGGCGCTGGTTCAGGCGGCGGCGGGAGCCGATATCGTGGCGCCCAGCGACATGATGGACGGCCGTGTCGGCCTGATCCGCAGTGCGCTGGAGGCGGGCGGGCACCATAATGTGCAGATCATGGCCTATGCCGCCAAATATGCGAGCGCATTTTACGGCCCCTTCCGCGATGCGGTTGGCTCACGTGGGCGGCTGAAGGGCGACAAGAAGACCTATCAGATGGACCCGGCCAATGCGGAAGAGGCGCTGCGCGAAGTCGCCGCCGATCTGGATGAGGGCGCCGACAGCGTGATGGTAAAGCCGGGGCTGCCCTATCTGGACATCGTTTGCCGTGTGAAAGAACGCTTCGAAGTCCCTGTATTCGCTTATCAGGTTTCGGGCGAATATGCGATGATCGAGCACGCGGCGGCGGCAGGCGCAGGGGACCGGGACGCGCTGGTTCTGGAAACGCTGATGGCATTCAAGCGGGCGGGATGTTCGGGCGTGCTGACCTATCACGCGGTGCACGCGGCAAGGCTGATGGGCGCATGATCCGGACCGAGCGGCTGCTGCTGCGTCAGCCGCAGGCAAGCGATCTGGACGCGCTTCACCAGTTGTGGAGCAACCCCAAAGTGATGGCCCAGCTGGGGCCGGTTAAAGATCGTCGGGAGAGCCAGGAAACCTTCGCAAGGCATTGTGGATATTGGAAGAGTGGTTTCGGCTTCTGGATCGTAGAGTGCGGCGGCGGCACGGCCGGCTTTTGCGGCCTTAAGCCCGGTGCGCCAAACACGCCGATCGCAGGCGAAATCGAGGCCGGATGGATCCTTGGTCCCGAATGGTGGGGTCGGGGGCTGGCCAATGAGGCGATGGCCGCCGCGCTTGAATGGGGCTGGGCGCATCTGCGCCCGTCGCGCATCGTGGCGATTACATCGGCGGGCAATGTGGCCAGCCGGCGGTTGATGGTGCGCCTGGGGATGAGCGAAGTTGCCGACGGCGCATTCGATCACCCTTTGTTTGCCGTGGATGATCCACGCCGCGCTACCGTAACCTATGCCATCGCGGAGAGCGGCGGCGACCCGGCCCGATAAGGTTCGCGGCAAAGGCGCCGGCCAAAGCTGCTTTCAATCCAGGCCCTCGCCGCTACAGTCGCGACGATGCCTATCGAACCTGAACCGGGCGCGGACGAAGTCGCCAACGTCCGACCGTCGCTTCGCCCGCTCTTCGTCGCCGCGATCCTTTCGGGTTCGTTCCTGCTGTTTCTGGTTCAGCCCATGATCGCGCGCATGGCGTTGCCGCGTCTGGGCGGTGCGCCAGCGGTGTGGAACTCTGCCATGCTGGTATACCAGGCGCTGTTGCTGGCGGGTTACGGCTATGCCCATTGGCTGGGTCGGTTCGGCGTGCGACGTCAGGCGAGCATTCATGCCGGGCTGCTGGCCGTGGCGGCGCTGTGGCTGCCCATTGGCCTGATCGACGGTGCGCCGGGGGCGGGGGATGAGCCCGCGCTTTGGGTCCCCTGGCTGCTGTTCGCCTCCATTGGGCCATTGTTCCTGGCGATTTCGGCGCAGGCACCATTGCTGCAACGCTGGTTCGCCGCGTCTGCGCCAGGCGTTAATCCCTATGCCCTTTATGCCGCATCCAACATTGGCAGCTTTGCGGGGCTGATCGCCTATCCCGCGCTGGTCGAGCCGAACATGGCGCTGTCCTCACAAAGCTGGTTGTGGACGGCGGGCTACGCGTTTGTCGCGTTGCTGGTCGTCGCTTGCGCCATTCGCCTCCCATCGACCCGCGCGGCGATCGCTGCCCTGCCCGAAAGCGCGCCGCCAACGTGCAGGCGGGTCGCTCACTGGATTGCGCTGGCGCTGGTCCCGTCGGGCCTGATGCTGGCGACGTCCACCTTCCTCACGACAGATATCGTGGCGGTGCCGCTGTTGTGGGTGATGCCGCTGGGCCTGTATCTGCTGAGCTTCAGCATCGCCTTTTCAAACCGGCGCGTCGTTGCCGATCTCCTGACGACCTTTGCGCCCGTCACCATTCTGGTGTTCGGGGGGTTGATGATCGGGGGAACGCATGAGTTTCCCTATCTGAATGCGACGATTGCGCTGGGGCTGCTGTTCATGGTGTCGGTCGCCCTTCACACCCAACTTTACCGGCTGAGGCCCGCGCCGGACCGGCTGACCGGGTTCTATCTCGCGCTATCGGTCGGGGGCGCGCTTGGCGGTGTGTTCGCGGGGCTGCTGGCGCCGGTGCTGTTCGACTGGACCTATGAATATCCGATCCTGATCATCGCGTCGGGCGTGTTGGCGCCGCTACCGTGGCTGTTGCCGGTTCTGACCGGCGCTTGGGAGCGCCAGCGCGCCGTGACGCTGGTGGCGGTAGTTGCGGCGGCGGTGGCGATCATGCTGGTCGGGATGTTCGATCCTTTGGGTTGGTTGGGCGAGCGGCACGAGCGGATCGCCTTTCTGGCGCTGGCGGTGCTGGGCGTCCTGACCATCGGTGCGCGCCCTGCCTTCGTCGCGGTGCTGGTGGCGTCGCTAATGCTGTTCGGCGGATGGCGCGCGATCCGCATTACGCTGGACGGGGACAGCCGGACCCGCAGCTATTTCGGCGTCTATACGATCCGCGATTATCCTGAAGATGGGACGCGGACGCTGGCGCATGGCACGACATTGCACGGCGTGCAGTTCGTCGACGACCCGCGCAAGGCGCGTGAGCCGACCACCTATTACGTCCCCGGATCGGGGGTCGGACAAGCGTTGCAGGCATTGCCGGAGCTGTACGGTCCGCGCGCGCGGGTGGGCGCGGTGGGGCTGGGGACGGGGACTCTCGCCTGTTATGCACAGCCCGGTCAGGACTGGCGCTTTTACGAGATCGATCCGGTCGTCGTCGGCATTGCGCGTGACAGCGGGAAGTTCGGCTTTCTGGCGCGTTGCCTGCCCGACGCACGCATCGTCGTCGGCGATGCGCGGCTGTCGATTTCGGCGCAACCGGCCGGCAGCCTCGACCTGCTGGCGCTCGACGCCTTCTCCTCCGATGCTGTGCCGATGCACCTGATGACGCGGGAGGCGCTGAACAATTACGCGCGGGTGCTGGGTCCGCGCGGGTTGTTGATGGTGCACATCTCCAACCGTTTCCTCGATCTGGAGCCGGTGGTCAGTGCAACGGCCCGCGGTGGTGGCTGGTATGCCGCGTCGCTGCGATATGAGCCGGGGATGGGCGACAATTCGGAAGCGACCATGTCCGACTGGATCGCAATGACTCGCGATCCGGAGGTGTTTGGGACCTTGATTGGGCGCGGCGGCAATTGGATGCCGCTGCGCTATCGCAATGACGTGCCCGCATGGACTGACGATTATGCCTCGATCGTTCCGGTGTTGAACGACCCGCTGGCGGAGCTGAAGGAGTAAGGATCAGGCGTCGGGAACAGGGATGCCCGGCAGCGACTTTGACGTGCGGATGGTCAGCGACGTCTTGACGCTGGCGACGTTGCTCGCCGTCGTCAGCTTGGTAGTCAGCATTTCCTGAAAGCTCTTAAGATCGGCTGCCACAATCTTGAGAATAAAGTCGATTTCGCCGTTCAGCATGTGACATTCGCGGATTTCGGGAATATCTGCCACGTGGCGTTCGAACGCGGCAAGGTCGCTTTCCGCCTGGCTTTTCAGGCTGACCAGCGCGAACACGGTAATGCTGTATCCAAGGGTCACGGGGTCCAGCGTCGCGTGATAGCCGCGAATGGCCCCAGCTTCTTCCAGCGCGCGGACACGGCGCAGACAGGGCGGCGCGGTCAATCCGACGCGTTCGGCCAGTTCGACATTTGTCATGCGCCCATCCTCCTGCAACAGCGACAGGATTTGACGGTCGATGCGATCGAAATTCATGGGTACTCCACTGGCCGGTACGAAACTGCGTGAATCGCCCGCGTCTCTTAGAAGATAATTACGTCGCGACGCAATTGTCCAAAAGTGGGCCAGTCGCATTTTCGGAACTTTCAGCAAAGGCGGTAACCTTTTATGGATGGTACAGGGTGCATCGACCGGTGCCTGGGGAAATGATCCATTGCGCTTCGACGACACTCTCGACACCGTTCTTTCCGCCGATCTGGCGACGGCATTCGGCCGGCAATCGGCCTATCGGCAGCTTGTCGACCTGATCGGCCGTGATCGAGTTCCAGCGGACGTGCGTGCGATCAGCGTGCTTCGCACTATTGTCCCTGACGTGCCGCTTGAGCATCGAACGGCCGCCGCGCGCGCATTGGCATTCGCGCAGCCGCCCTTTGCGCTTGTCCGGCTTTTCGCGCTCGACGATTTGGCCGTCGCCGCGCCGGTGCTGCGCACCGCCCGACTGGAGCCGGATGAATGGTGCGCGCTGCTGGCCGAACTGACTCCATCGGCGCGGGCGATCTTAAGGCACCGGCGCGACCTGGATGGGCAGGTCGAACGGGCACTGGCCGCGTTTGGCCGTGTCGATTTTGTCTTGTCGGACCGGCGCTGCGAGCAGTCGAATCTTGATACATCCGAGAGTTCTTCGGAAAAGGTTGCGGTCCACAATATGCGGACGACCGGCCGGCAAGTGGAACGCGAGCACTCTACGATCGGCTCGCTGGCAATTGCGCTTCCCGTGTCGTCCGATGCGGCTTATGATTTCGATGAGGATGCGGCCGTCGTAACGGACGGACCATTCGAGATTGCTGACGTCGTCGCACGGATCGACGCGTTCCGCGAGGGTCGCAACAATGCCCGCCCGCACGCGAATGACGCGTCGTCCACCGGGGCGGATCGAGTGCGTTTCGAGACCGATGCCGACGGGGTGATACGCTATGCCGATGGTCCGGCGCGAGGGGCGCTGATCGGTCTCTCGCTCTGCCTGGAAAACAACTGCACAACCCGCGTCGATAGCTTGGCAGCGGACGCCTTTCGTCGGCGTGCCCGTTTCCGCGACGCGAACGTCAATATTGCGGGAAACGGCCCGACAGCGGGCATGTGGCTGATGTCAGGCGTACCGATGTTCGATTCGGCCAGCGGCCGATTCACTGGCTATCGCGGAACCGTGCGTCGCCCGCATGCGGGAGAAGCGGCAGCCCCGGGCACGTCGCCTGAGCCGGTGGCTCTACGTCAACTCGCCCACGAATTGCGCACGCCGACCAACGCGATCATCGGTTTTTCGGAAATGATGGCGCTGGAGATGCTGGGCCCCGTGACCGATGCGTATCGCGAGCACGCTCAGGCGATCCACCGTCATGCTCGCGATCTGTTGGGTGCCATCGATGATCTCGACCTGGCGGCGCGGATCGAGAGTGACGCATTAACGCTGAGGATAGAGGCGGTGCCCTTGCGGACCGTGCTTCGCTCGGTCGTGCGCGATCTGTCGGCGCTGGCCTCCTTTCGAGGCGCGACCGTGAGCATGCCTGATCGCGACGCATGGGTAGAGGGAGACCGCCACGCGGTCGAGCGGCTGTTCGGACGACTGATTGCGACGCTGCTTGCTGCAATGGGCCGGGGCGAGGTTCTGGCGATGGACGTGTTGGATGAAGGTGACATGATTTGCGTTGCCATGTCGCGCCCGGCCGGTTTGCCCGACGAGGCGGATTTGAGCTGCGACGTTGGGGCTGAAGACGTTGCGTACGCGGCGCTGCCACTCGGAACGGGGTTTGCGCTGCGGCTGGTTGCAAATCTCGCCCAAGAATTGGGGGGCGCGATCGCGTTTGGTGATGAAGAGATAGAGGTCCGGCTGCCGGTATGCGGCAGGAAGCGGCCCGTACCGCGACCCGTTTGTGAGGTGTTCGTCGGGTAAGGCCTTTCTTACGCTTGCCCCAACCGCCTGAGTTCCGCTAGGCGCGTGGTCGCTGGTTTGGGCCTGTAGCTCAACGGTTAGAGCTGGCCGCTCATAACGGCTAGGTTGCGGGTTCGAGTCCTGCCGGGCCCACCAGCGCCATCACCCCCCGCCAAACGCGGTTGGCTGCGTTTCGCCCGCTCGCCGCATCGGGTCTGCCAGCGCTCGCGGCGTGGCAGGCGACGCGAGTGTCCTGTGAAAAGTGGCACGTGGTGCCTTGAACAAGGCGTGATCCCGCAACGCGCTTTGTGCTTGCTCTTCGGTTGTCCCTTACACTAGGGAAATCGAACGGTCGGGGAGTGGCGCAGTCTGGTAGCGCGCCTGCTTTGGGAGCAGGATGTCGCAGGTTCGAATCCTGTCTCCCCGACCATTTTATCTCGGCAGCCCCGGATTTCCGCCATTTTGCATGGGCGCCCGACGTGCGTTGGTCACACGACCGGCTCACACAAGCGGCGCACATGCGGGGGAAAGACCGATGTGCCGCATTCCGCATACCCGCCGCCGCGAGGGCCGCTATGTCTATCGCCGCCGCGTCCATTTCCGGAATCTTATCTCCCGTCCCATAACCCTGGCGTTGAGCACGGCCGATCCGAAAGTCGCCCGCACCCGCGCGTCACTTTTGTCGGCATGCTTCGTCCAGGTGAAGGCGAGCGTCGAGACTATGTTGGAAGATGGCCGGGTGATGACCGGCACGGAGATCGAGGCGCTGCTTCGCGCCGAGCTTGAGGCCGAACTGAATTTCTATGTCCATAGCGCCTACGAGGATGCGCCATGGTCCGATTCGGTGCCCGACGTCGCAGCGCAGGAGGCCGAGGCCTACCGCATTACCCGTCTGCCCGGGCGCCGACGCTGGACGCTGCCGACCCCGCAGAGGCGATCCTGGGGCTGCGCGTGCTCGATCCCGCGATGGGGTCGGGTCACTTCCTCGTCAGCCTGGTCGACACGCTGACCGACCATGTGCTCGACGCGATGGCAGAGGTCGCGGCAAAGGGCGGGGCGCTCGACCACCGGTCGCCGCTGGCGGACGAGATCGTCAAGACGCGGGGCCGCATCCTTGCCAATGCGCGCGCGGGCAACTGGTCAATCGACGAGGCGCAACTGGACGACCGCCACATCGTCCGCCGCATGGTGCTGAAGCGCTGCATCTACGGAGTCGACAAGAACCCGATGGCGGTCGAGCTGGCCAAGGTGGCGCTGTGGCTGCACACGTTCACCGTCGGCGGGCCGCTGTCGTTCGTCGATCACCACCTGCGCGCGGGCGACTGCCTGTTCGGGCTGTGGGTTCGCGATGCGATCGACAAGGCAGAGGGCTGGGGCGGCGGCCAGCTTCTGTATGCCGGGCCGCTGCGCGAGGCACAGTCGGCGGCGGCGGCAATGCAGATCATCGAGCGGCTGGGTGACCGCAAACTTGCTGGTGGTCCCGTCAAATGCGCTTCGACATGATTTGCGACGCGAACGGCATCGAGCACCGGCTTACAAAACCAAACCACCCGTGGACCAACGGTCAGGTCGAGCGGATGAACCGGACTACCAAGGAAGCGACCGTCAAACGTTTCCACTACGAGAGCCACGACCAGCTGCGGACGCACCTCGCCGATTTCATGGCCGCCTACAACTTCGCCCGCCGGCTCAAAACACTCAGCGGGCTCACGCCCTACGAATACATCGCAAAAATCTGGACTTCAGAACCGAACAGGTTCATCGTCAATCCGATCCACCATATGCCGGGACTAAACACCTGGTATCCGCTAGCAACGACTTCCTCGGCGCTGACAACCATTTGTTGATCCTGTTTGTTAATGAACAGTAAAGCGGTGCGGCGATAGCCTCTCCCGCAAGCAACAGGGGGGTTTGAATGAGGGGAAGAAGCTACACCGCCGCCGTAATGTTAGCCGGTGCAGGTGTGATGCTTTCGCTATCGTCGCCGGCTGCGGCGCAGAGCGGGCTCGGTGACGCGGCGAAAGGTACGGGAGCGGGACTGGGCGCGATCGGCGTAGCGCTCGGTATCGACAAACTACTAGCCGGCAGTCCGCGATGGGTTGACGTGACCAGCTTCGACATCGCTGGCATGAAGCTGGATATGACGCCGGAACAGATCCGTGCCGCGATGGTGAAGAACGGCTTCACGCCCCGCAAGACCGATCCCGTTCAGGCGGGATATGCCCTCAGCGTCCGACAGGAAGCCGCCAAGCGGCGTCAGACCAGCGCGTTGGGCACCGATGAGGAAAAGGTGCCCATGTTCACTATGGCCGAGGGCCCGCAGAACGAACACATCGAGGTCTGGTATGCCGCGACCCCCGATGGCGCGCGAGCGAACCAGATCAAGTTTCAGATTCCGACGAGCAGGATGACCTCGGACGCCTTCCTCTCAAGCGTTCAGTCGAGATACGGCGAAGCGACGAACCCGTCCCGCGGTTCTCTGCTCTACTGCATGAAAGGCGAGCGCAACTGCGCTTATGGCAATCACACGAAGCCGTTCCTTCACGCCACAAGTAGCTATACGACTCAGGACATCGAACTGCGGAACGGTACCGAAGTCAGTGAACGTCGCGCCGCTGCGTTCGCTGCGGCGGTCGACGCAGCCGCACCGGCGAATGCGAAGGCCTCTTTCTGACGACGCACCCGGTAGGGTTTGGCCTTCCGGCGCTTCGGCACCGCCATCTAGATGGACCCACAGTCATCCTCTTGAACGCCGCCCCCGTCCAAGCGATGCCTGCGGAAATCCGCGACCCGATTAACGAGCGGGCCAAACAGGTCGCGCTGCTCTATGGAGACGTGGAAGGGCACGCATGACCGGCCTCACCATCGACAACCCCCGCTGCTGCCCGGCGCGACCCTCACCAGCCGCAACGGCCGCTTCATGGCCGTGTGCCCGGGCGAGGTGAACGACGGCGAAAACGCGCCGTTGGTGCTGGCGGAGTGCATTGCCGGCGACGCTCCGCGGCATGTGCCGCGACGGCGGACCTGGCAGCCGGGCGAGCAGTTGCGGAGGGCGGCGTGAGGGAGCACCCCGAATACGACGAGCTTGATGACGAAGCTGCGGCTCGCAGCGAGGTTGGCGGAGGTGAAGGCGTGACGATTGTGCATGTTGACTTCCGAAGGAAGCTGCGCTCACCTGCGACCGGCATGAAGCGCGCACAGCATGCAGCGCTAAAATCGTTCCAAGATGAGGTGTGTGCCGGTCTTCACGGAGCGAGAGTTTCGATCGTGGCAGATCCGCCCGGACCTGATCAGATCGCGTATCAGCAGGGCTCGGCTGCGACAGCGGAACGCGCCCGCCGAATCAAGCACGAGGCCGTGACGGTAGGTTCGTCCATTTCATGTTTGGCATCTAACCATCAGCGCCCGAACTTCGCCCCGTCCAGCGCCCTGATGAAGCGCAGCAGGCTGAGTACCGTCTCGAATACGTATCGGCCCTCGGCCAAGCCCAAGATCGAGTTGTCGTGCGCGAGGCTGGCCTTGTTCCGCACCTGGTTGAACTGCTCCATCACCTGCAGCGCCGCCTTGGCGATCTTCTCCGAATACTCGCCGATCTGCCCGGCTTGGCGCAGCGTTTTGATGTAGCGGCCCGCCCGCGCGTGCAGCGCATCGCCATGCCCGACCGTCATGCCGTCGCGCTCGAGCAGGTCAGCGAACTTCTTCATGCTGTAGGTGTGCAGGCGATCGAGCGCCGCGTTCGGCTTGTTCGCTTGGATGTCGCGCTGGATCGCCTCGATCAGTTCTGCCAGCGTCGGATCGTCGGTGAAGGCCTCGATCACCTCGAGATCGATCGGCTGCTCGCTGCCCTCCAGCCGCGCCACCATGGCGAGGAAGTTGGCCTCGGCACGTCCTTCCAGGTCGCTTGGCATGCCTCGTTCGATGAGCTCCTGACGATGAGCCCAGAAGGCGCGCAACACCTCGGCCTGCGCGCCAGGAACAAGCGCCCGCAGGAGAGCCCGCAGCCGCTTGGCCTTGGAATCGCCATCCACGGTGTAGGTTGGCGCGCGTGCATCGATCCCGAACTTGCGCTTCACGAAGTCGTCGAACGTGCGATCGCTGAAGTTCAAAACGTAGCCGCTCGTCATCCCGAGCGCCTGATCGACCAGCCACATGTCGAGGGTGGGTTCGTCCGAGTTGTCGATGCGATTGCCAGCGAAATAGCTCATGCGCCGATCATCTCGCTACCGCCGGCGATGACCAGCGGGGGGGGGGGCGGGCCGATGGACGACCCGCCCGCGTACGTCAGGCGAAAACCTCGCCCATGTAGCCGTTCAGTTCACGTCGCTCGCTTCGTGCTTTGACGATGCGCCAGATCTTAATGGCGGGGAACAGCGCAGCGACCAAGCCCCAGAACAGGATCTGCGTATCGCCTCGCGGAAGTGCGCCGGTGATCATGAATAACGCCACTACGGCCAAGAGGATCTCGCGCTTAAGCAGCTTCGGCATGGCTATGAAGCTAGACGCGTCCATGAGCTGCAGGAAACGTCCCTTACCGGAGAGGTTGGTAGCACCGATCACGTTGCTGCCCATCATGTCCAATCGGGCGACCGTGCCGTTGCGTGTTGCCACGGCCGCCGGCAGTTCGTGGGTCTGCTCGGCCCCGTCCTCGTCGCGGAAGACCACCGTGACAACGCCTTTGTGCACGGTGTCCACGAATCCGCCGCCGCCAGTGACGAACCCGTCACCGTCCTTCGACAGGCCGAATACGCCCGCCGTGCGCCCAAACGTAGTGGATTGCTGTTGGTAGGTCACGTGCATCGCTTCGGCGATGACGCAGTGGCCTTGATACCTCCGGTTGCCGATCTTTCGCGGCGAGAGCATCCAACTCTTGAGCGGATGCGCGACTTCTTGCCCGCTCCCGCCGCTTACCTTGGTGACCTCCATGCCATCTCCCTCTTGGCCCACGATTTTCCGACATGAAGATGTGCTGTTGGTGCAAAGGGGTTAAAGAGCAGTTTCGTCAGCGCCAAGCCTTCCACTCGGCGGCGATGATCTGGCCGCCGGCATCACTGGCGAAGGGGCGCAGGAAGGCTCCGTACGATCCCGTTGCCACGTCCAGTTCCCGCGCTGGCCCGACCAAGTGAACATGACTATGGCGCTTCACGCCTGATTCGCTCGGCATGTGCAGGACGGCGACGCAGGCTATGTCGCGCCGATCGCAGAAGGCGTCCTGTGCGAAGCCCGTGATCCGCCTATAGGCGGACACCACGTCCGTACCCTTGTCGATCCGGATGTTCACGCAGCAGGCCAGATCCTTTATCCCCGGCCATGCCTCGTCCTCATGCCGCGAGACCAAGCGCTTCGGGTCGAGCAGGTGAGGCGATGCGCCCTTCGGCAGCAGCACGTCGAACGTCGCCGACGGCTGCCACCCGCCTGCCCAGCCGGACGCCGGGCGCAGCGCCTGGATCGGATGCAGCTTGCCGAAAAGGAACTCGCGCAGGTCGTTCGTCCGGTTGCCGATCGACCGCCTCAGCACACCCCAGCCCAAGCCTGGCCCCGCATCGACGCCCACGAACGGGGCTCCGTCACCGACACCGCCGACATGATCATCACCCCTACGGAAGCGGACCTGATCCACACGCTCGCAGCCGCGTGGAACCAGATGAAGGATCTGTCACCCATGGGCCCGCACGACCAGGACGAGTTCCGCACGGGAATCCACGCGTTGCAGGACATGATCCTGGCACGAGCCGGGCGCAGGCAGCTTGAGAGCTTCGGCCCGCCAGGGGTGGGCGATCGCGACGTGAGGCTGGGGACAGCGGCCAGAGCGTGATGACACGGGCAGGCCGACCACGGGGCGAGCGGGTCCTTCCAGGGGGTATGGGCATCACATGCGGGTGGTGTTCGCTAGTGCGCCCTCTGGCTACGAAACTTGCCGAAAATGTGCATTACGACACTTGAGCCTACCTGGCGCCCCCGATCGCGACGCGGGAAGGCGGCGATTTGCGACAATGCTCCATAACCCCGGTCTGAGGTCGAAAACCACGGCGATCCGCGGCTTTGGCGCGCAAGACCACCAGCCCCGACACGACCGACGGCTCGCTCCACGACGTCATCGAGGAGACGCTGGTCGAGTCCGACCAGGTTTGTCCGTCCGTCATCCACAAGACCGACGGCACGGTAGTGGCCGAACGCGTCGTCGCGTTCCGCAAGCCCGGCAGGGACGAGAGGCTCGCCTACAATCGCTCGGGCAGCGTTCTTGTCGCCGGTGGAAGGGTCTTTGCTTGGCCGACCGACCGTTATCCCACCTTCGCGGAGCTGATAGGTCGCCGACATGTCGATCTGGGACGAAATGACGGCCATCTGCTTCGAGAGGCTCGGCGACGAGGCGCTCTACACGATCGCCGCGACCGGCAAGGCGCGCACCGTGACCGTCATCCCGGTCGACAGCGCCAACAGCTGGCAGGCGAAGCGCGGCGACGCGCAGGTGACCGGGACGAAGATCGAAGCGCAGTTCTACGCCTCGGACTTCCCGGCTGGCTGGCAGGGTCCGGCCATCGACGCGAACGGCAAGCCGACCGACATCCTCGCCATGAGCGGCCGACGCTATCGGGTGAGACCGGTCCGCGAGGAGCTTAACGGCGTCTGGGTGACCGAGCTGGAGATCACTCGCCGCTAGGAGCGCAGTTTTTCCATGCGACGCAGGTCGTGCTCGGCCTCGGCGAACAGCTCGCTGAGATCGGCGTCCAGCGGAACCAAGAAGATCGACTTGTCCTTCAGCCCGCCGACCAGACGCGGGAAGCGGGTGAGGAACGGTCGGTAGAGGACGTGCTCGCCGTCGTCGATCTCCGGCGCGGACCATCCATCGAGAGCGAGAGCCAGCAGCACGTCGCCGTAAGGCTGATGGTCGTGCGTGGCCAGCGTCGCAGTCTTAGGCCCCTTGCGGGCGTGCTTCATCAGCCTGGTACGCAGGCCCGCCTTGCCGCCGTGATTGCCACCAGCGCCAATGCGCACCTTGTCGTGCGAACCGGTCTTGGTCGACCGCACCACGTACAGCCCACCGTCCAGCGCATCCTTCTTCCAGGTCGTCGTCACGTTTCTGATCGGCATCCGGTCCCCCTCGACGGCTACAGCGTAGCGCCGGCCCCGCCGCATGGGAAGATTCGTATCCGGTGAAATGCTCGCATGCACATCAGGCAGCAGCTTCGGAACGCGATCGTGGAGACCCTCCAGGGGATAGACGACGTGCGCCTGCTCACCACGCAACGGCTGCCCGTCGCGACTGCGCCGACCGCCCGCGATAATCGTCGCCGCGATGGCGAAGAGCAGCCTACCCGACAGCATCGCCTCCACGACTGCGGCCCAGGGCTTCTCCCGTCGGGCGCTAAAACGCGCCCGGCCGGTCTACAGGTTGCCGTAGCGCAACTCCCTCCCGATCCAGCCGCGGATCACGTTCGCCCACTGCTAGCCCGACGACTTTTTCGCTGCGGCCCTGAACTTGGCGTCCATGCCCGGGGTGCTGGACGTGGGCAGGATCGCCCGGAGCGACTGCTTCAAGTTGGATATGTAGGTTTTCGACGGCACTCCATCGACGTCGTGCTCCACGCGCCCAAGTCCGACGCCCGCGTCCAGCCCTCGGACAACGGCAGCAGGGGGGGCTGCGTGAGATATCCGGTTCGCGACGCGGCGTGTGTGCGCCTCGACTTGGTTGCAGGCCGCCTGGTCGCGCTCGCCGTGGTAGGTCCCGCGCCTGATCTTCATCACGCTGTCGAGCACCGGTTGGGCGTCCGTCGGCGCCAACAGTTGGCTCGCGCGCTGCTCGACGATGCGGAGGACCATCTCCACCGTGTCCGGTTCTGTGTGGGCCATTTCGCCGATCTCCGAACGTGAGCAGGACGTATTGCCACAGACAGGGCCCGTAGAAGCCGAGCTCCAGCGCGGCGAGCAGCCGCAACCGGTCGATGGCGGTCTCCTGCGGGATCACAATCTGCGCATATAAGGTATTGAGGATCGCGGAGTTGAGGTAGAGGCCGGCTACCACATCCTCCCAGAACAGCAGACCCACCGCAAAGCCGGCTGTGGCGACGCGGGGGTGTCCGACAGGATGCGGACCTCCTGCTGGAGCTTAGCGTCATGGTCCGCCGTCGTACCTATGTAGAGCGTGGAGAGCTGCCTCTCGAACTTGCCGGCGTTGTCAATCTCGCTCTTCACCACCGCCAGGGACGGCGTGTCGTAGCATTTGCACTGGATCCCGACGCGCCGACCGATCTCGTCAGGTCCGTAGATGTCGACCCCGGCTTGCTTCTGTCCGGGGCGGCCGTTCTTCTGGAGGGTAAGGGAGGACCAGGCCAACCTGTAGGAGGCGAGAACGATGTCCACGAACTCCTGCCAGTTCTTGGGCTGCGGCACGGTCATCGCGTTAAGTGTCGGCATCACCCAGCCATATACGAAGCGGGGAGCGCCGGCATTATTGACGTGCTCGGCGGCTTCGATGTGCGCCGGAACTGTCGAACAGCACTACGGCATTGGGCTGCAAGGGACGATCGGCGCGCTCGTCACCGGAGGTTCGCGGACCCCGCAGAAAACCGTCGATGACACCATAGGTTGCCCGAATGACAATGACAGGTTGTGCCAGCGCAAGGAGAAAAGTGGTGGACGCACTAGGGCTCGAACCTAGGACCCGCTGATTAAGAGCCATGATCAGAGGGTCCTAGCGCGTCCGCATGTGTCCAAAAATGGCGGAAATCTGCGATTCATAGTCCGCATTGTTCTTGAAATGTTCGACAGTATCCACTACAAAAAGCTACCTAAGGTAGCAGGTACATATGGCGAACAAAGTAGGTTTGACGGACGCGAAGATCGCAGGACTCAAGGCGCCGGCGACTGGTCAGATTGAGCTGGCCGATGGTATCGTCCCCGGCCTGAGGCTCCGCATGGGTGCCAGTGGTATCAAGACGTACATTCTGCGCAAGCGGGTTCAGGGCAAGTGGTTGAATGTGACCATTGGACGCCATGGTCCGAGTTTTACCCTCGCCCATGCGCGTAAGAAGGCGCGCGATCTGCTTGTCGATGTCGAGCAGGGCAAGAGCATTGCCAGGAAGCCGGGTGCTAAGAGGAAGGGGTCAAAGGGCGTCGGTACGGTCGCCGAGCTCTACGAGACGTATCTGTCCCAGCAGATCGAGGGCAAAAAGCGCAGCGCGAGGGAGTTCGATCGGGTCTTCCGAAAGTACATTGAGCCCGAGCTGGGAGACCGCCTCGCGGACTCCATTACCCGAGGTGACGTGAGCCGCTTTGTTGAGAAGATCGCATTCGAGCGGGGCAAGGAAACCCTGACGATGGCGCGGATCGTCTATCGCCATCTTTCGACCTTCTACACGTGGGCACTCACCAGACTCGAGCATATGCCTGCTAATCCCTGCCGGGACGCGTGGCGTCCGAAGCGGAATGAACCTCGTGATCGCGTACTCAGCGACCGAGAACTCGCGGCGCTATGGCAATCTGCGGTCGAGGATGGCTATCCGTTCGGTCACCTTGTGCAGATGCTTGTCCTTACGGCTCAACGCCGGGGAGAAGTGCTCGATGCAGCTTGTGACGAGTTCGATTTCAAGGCGAAGGTCTGGACCGTCCCAGGCGACCGAGCGAAAAATGGCAAAGCGAATGTGGTGCCGCTGTCCGCGCAGGCTCTTGCAGTCGTCACAGAGGTATTCATGGCCGCAGGGATCGACCCTGACGACGCTCACAAGCAATCCCAGATTCTGTTGGCATCGAAGGTCACCAGCACGAACAGCGTTAGCGGCCTCTCGAAAGCATGGAAGCGGATCAGAGCAAGCGTGGACGAGAAGCTCGGTTACGAAGCCGGTCACTTCACAATGCATGACATTCGGCGGACGGTGGCAACTGGCCTCCAGCGTCTCGGCATACCTCTGGTGGTTTCTGAAGCGGTCCTCAATCACCAGTCAGGATCAGCTATGGCCGGTGTGGCGGGGGTCTATCACCGACACCAGTATACCAACGAGAAGCGCGAGGCGTTGGCGTTGTGGGGTAAGGAGGTAATGCAGATTGTAGCCAAGTACCCAGCCGAGACCAAAAGCGGCTAAACTCCCGTGCAGTCGCTTGCCTGCAAAATGGTCCAGCCCGGCAACAATCCATCGATTGCCTCTGTTTCGGCTAACTTGCGGATAGACCGCTAAAAGCGCCAATGGCGAAGGACGTCGCGGACATATCCGGGCGTCTCGCCATTCCGCGGTATACCGCCCGCGCGTTCGACTGCACCTGGACCGGCATTGTAGGCTGCGACAGCGAGGTGAACCACGCCGAACCTGTCGAGCATCTGCCTCAGATACCGCGCCGCGCCGAAGATATTGGCCATGGGGTCAAAGCGATTGAAGACGCCGAGTTCCTTTGCCGTTGCTGGCATCAGCTGGCCAAGGCCCGCAGCGCCTGCCGGGCTGACAGCAAGGGGGTTATAGCGGGATTCCGTCCAGACGAGCGCGTCGAGCAGGCCGGTAGGCAATGAATACTTCGCTTCCGCCGCATAGACGTGGGGCAGGTAGCTCGCCCGCCGAAACCCGGATGGGGCAGTTTTGGCCTTGGGCTCGTATCTGTACGGCAGATTGACCCGTCCATTTTCTGCAACGCTCGAACTTGGTGCTGGGGCGGCTTGCGCGGATTGCCAGACCCCATGCTCGACCAACTGAAACCCGTTCGATGCCTCGACAATCCGAATGCCGCCGGAAGGACCGGCATGTTGCTTGGGGGCATCTGGCCTTGGCAGTTCCTGGGCATTAGCAGACATGGCTGATGCGACGGCAATGCCACCGATCAGGAGGGCTCTCATTGTCATTTCTCGATCCTTCTCTAGCCGAATCGAGATAGAACATATAAAGAACGAATGACGTAGGAAATTGGTTTGGCGCTGGTGCAGAGCGGAGGCTGCACGGGGAGGGCACCTCTACCGGAGTAGGTCGATGCCCCAGCTAAAGAATACCCATCAACTCGAATGCCGCGCCCGCACGATTGTCGAAAGCCTCCAGGGAACATGGCGCCAGGGCAAAGGCATGTGCTGCTGTCCCGCCCACGATGACCGCACACCGTCGCTCAGCGTGACCCTGGGGCGAAAGGCCATCCTGTTCCATTGCTTCGCCGGATGTTCGAATGAGGATGTCATTGCGGCGTTGGATCGCAAAGGCGTTCGCAGCCGCGAGCTCTTTGACGGTTCTGGCGCCTTTACCGCTGATCGGCAAAAGCAGGGTGACTTCAGTCCCAATGCACGACGCTTGTGGCAATCGGCTTCGGCGATCTCCGACAGCCCTGTCGAACGATATCTCTCACAGCGCGGTATCCAGCACGCATCTGATCGGCTCCGTTACCTGGAACGTACGCCGCTCGGGCCACGCGGGGCAGTCCAATTTCTCCCTGCGATGCTGGCGGCAGTAACGACTGACATTGGCGTTATCGCAGTACACAGGACATTTCTCGATGTGGCGAGCGGCAAGCTGGCCGGCTTCGAGCGGCCCAAGCGTGCGCTTGGCAGTCTCGGCTGTGGTGCCGTCAGAGTTGCTCCCCCGGTGCAGGGGAGGCTGGGCCTTGCCGAAGGTATCGAGAGCGCCCTCTCAGCCATGCAGCTCTTCGGGATCCCCTGCTGGGCGACGCTTGGAAACGAGCGGTTCGGTCTCGTTTCGATCCCGGAAAGCGTGCGCGAACTCTTCCTATTCATCGACAATGACGCCGGAGGTGCTCACGCCGAGGAGCGCGCGCTGAAGGCCTACACTGCGCCTGATCGCGTTATCCACTCACGCGCGCCAGCCTCACCAGGTTTTGACTGGAACGATGAACTCAAGTCGCGGCTCGCCCGACAACCTGATCCATCAGCAGAGGGGAGGGGGCCTTCGGCTGATTGAGGCCTGCCCACCCGCAGGACCTCGTCAGGAGGTTCCCATGTCCAACTCTTCCCTCGCCTTTGCATTCGATGACCCATCACCGCCCGTTGTTGTGATGGCGGCCCAGACCATGGCTTCTGAGTTGGCGGCAGGCCGCGCGATCTCGCGCAGTGACGTCACGCGTATCATGACGGAGCACTTCGGGGGGAGCGATGCTGTCGGGCGTTGGTCCGTTCGTGACGCGCACGCAGCTGTCGAGGTGGCGCACGTTCAGTACCTGCAATCATCGGATCAAATCCTGCTCTCGACCCCGATCGACGAGGCGGAACAGTACTTCTGGTCCCTCGATGCCCGACTTCCGACCCAAACCAATCGCAGCGACGAGCAGATCGAATGGCAGCAGTTCGCGACGCCGCCGCGCCTTGCTTGGCTTGCCGCCCGAGCCTGCGCGCTGGCAACTGACGAGCTTGTTCTCGAACCCTCGGCCGGAACGGGCATGCTCGCGGTGTGGGCCGCCAAGGCTCGCGCGCGCCTTGCCCTTAACGAAATCTCGCCGCTTCGCCGCGACTGCCTGAATGCCGTGTTCCCGACTGCCCGAGTGACGGGTCACGACGCCGAGCTGATCGACGAACTGCTCGATGCTGCTATCACCCCGTCCGTCGTGCTGATGAACCCGCCTTATTCGCACGGCATCGAGCGAGGGCACGATAGTCGCACCGGCTCGCGCCACCTGCGATCAGCATGGAGCCGTTTGGTATCCGGCGGTCGCCTGGTCGCAATCATGCCCGAATGGTTCGATTGCGCCAAGTTCCTTGCCGGGCTGAAGGGTCCGGTCTCGCTGCGGCTCAATTCCGCCGTCGAACGTGCGTTCGTCAAGCATGGCACCGGGATCACAACCCGGCTACTGGTCCTCGACAAGGTGGATGGCTCCCATGAGCCTGTGGCTATCCGCACACGTGACTTCCGCCAGCTGGTTGATCTTGTCGATGGTCTGCCGGCGCGCGCCAGCTTGGACGCCGTTCCCGAGCAATCGAACCTCCCGGCCCGTGCGCCGTTTCGCCTGGTGGCCGCGCCGCGCAGGCCATTGCCGACACCAGCAAGGATCACTCCTGCAGCCACCGCTATCGGGTCGCTCACCTATCAGTCGCTCGAAACCCCTGCGCCGCTTGCCCCTCAGGTCGGCCACTATCTGCCCTATCGCCCGAGCAGGATTGTGATCGATGGCGCGGCCGAGCATCCGACGCCGCTCGTCGAGTCTGTTGCCATGGGGTCGATCGCCGCACCGATGCCCGAAGCTGTGCCGCAGCTGCCCGACGGTCTGGTTGCCAAAGGGCTGCTGTCGGCTGCCCAGGCAGAGACTCTGATCTACGCGGCAAGCGCCCATGCGCGCGATCTTCCCGGCCGGTTCGAGCCCGAGGACAAGGGCTGTTCGCTCAAGGCATCTGCGGAAGGCCAAACGTACCGGCATGGCTATTTCCTTGGTGATGGAACGGGCGCCGGCAAGGGCCGACAGGTTGCGAGCGTCATCCTCGATCGCTGGGTGCGCGGGGAACGACGCCATATCTGGGTTTCGAAAAATGAAGCGCTGCTCGAAGATGCCCGGCGCGACTGGGCTGCGCTTGGAGGCCTGCCGATCGACATCCAGCCTCTGGCTTCCTGGAAACTTGGCACCTCCATCGCCATGCGTGAGGGCATTCTCTTCGTGACCTACCCGACCCTGCGCTCGGGCCGAAACGATGTGACCCGCCTCGACCAGATCCTCGACTGGGCGGGCGACGACTTCGACGGCGTGATCGTGTTCGACGAGGCGCACGCCATGGCCAATGCTGCTGGCGGCGAAGGATCGCGAGGCAAGGTCAAGGGATCGGAGCAGGGTATCGCGGGCGTGCGCCTGCAGAACCTCCTGCCGCGGGCACGCGTGCTCTACGCCTCGGCAACAGGTGCGTCCGACGTCAACAACCTGGCCTATGCCACGCGCCTTGGTCTGTGGGGTCCGGAGACAGCCTTCGCCAATCGCGAGGCGTTCGTCGCCGACATTCGTGACGGCGGGATCGCAGCGATGGAGCTGGTCGCCCGGGACCTCAAGTCGCTCGGCCTATACACCGCGCGCGCGCTCTCCTTCGCGGGTGTTGAGTACGAGATCCTCGAGCATCGCCTGACCGGGGATCAGATCGCGGTCTATGATGCCTATGCCGAGGCCTGGGCGATCATCCACGCCAACCTGCACGAAGCGCTGGATGCCACCCGGATCGTCGACAGCGAAACTGGCGGGACACTCAATTCGGGCGCCAAGTCAGCGGCGCTCTCGATCTTCGAGGGAACCAAGCAACGCTTCTTCGCACAGCTGCTTCTATCGATGAAGCTGCCCAGCCTGTTACCAGCCATCGACGCGGCGATTGCCGATGGAAACGCCGCAGTCGTCCAGCTGGTCTCGACCGCAGAAGCCATGCTCAATCGTCGGCTTGCCGACCTCTCGGACGAAGAACGCGAAGCGCTAGAGATCGATCTGTCCCCCCGGGAATTTGTGATCGATTACCTCGCCAAGAGCTTTCCTGTCCGGCTGATGGCGGTCTTCACCGACGAAAACGGCAATCCTCGCTCTGAGCCGATGAGCGACGAGCAGGGCGCGCCGGTACTCTGCCGATCGGCACTCGCCGCGCGCGACCGGATGATCGAGCAGCTCTGCGCCCTGCCGCCGATCGCGACCGCGCTTGATGCCATCATCGAACGCTTCGGCGTCGACCAGGTGGCGGAAGTGACCGGACGGACACGGAGGCTGATCATTGGCGGGGATGGTCGTCAAAAGCTGCAATCCCGGTCGCCGCGCGCCAACGTCGCTGAAACCCAGGATTTCATGGACGGGACCAAGCGGATTCTGGTCTTTTCCGATGCCGGGGGAACCGGACGCAGCTACCATGCCGATCTCGCGGCCAAGAACCAGGCTCGCCGCGTTCACTTCCTGCTCGAGCCGGGCTGGCGGGCTGACGCGGCGATTCAGGGGTTGGGGCGGACCAATCGTACCAATCAGGCATCTGCTCCGCTGTTCAGGCCCGTGACGACCGACGTGCGCGGCGAGCGCCGGTTCATCTCGACGATCGCGCGGCGCCTCGACAGTCTCGGCGCTCTGACGCGCGGGCAGCGCCAGACCGGTGGCCAGAACCTGTTCGACCCGGCCGACAATCTCGAAAGCATCTACGCCAAGGAAGCGCTCCACCGCTGGTTCGGCCTGTTGTTCACCGGTAAGCTCGAAGCGGTCAGCCTCGGGCGCTTTCAGGACCTGACAGGCCTCAGGATTGAAGCACCCGACGGGTCGATGCTCGATGATCTTCCGTCGATCCAGCGCTGGCTCAACCGCATCCTCGCACTTCCCATCGCCTTGCAGAACGCGATCTTCGATGAGTTCATGGGGCTGGTCGAGGCGCGGATTGATGCCGCGCGTCAGGCCGGCACGCTCGATCTCGGCCTTGAAACCATCGCGGTCGAGGATTTCACGCTCCTCTCGGACACGCTGCTGCGCACGGATCCTGCCTCGGGCGCAACAACCCATCTGCTGGAACTGGAAATCGCCCGGGCCGTGAAGCCGTTGACGCTGAAGCGACTCGAGGAGCTCTACGGCCTCGCTGGGCAACGGCAACGGCCTGTTCGGAACGCCCGCTCGGGCCGGGTCGCCTTGCTCGTGCCCGCCCGCAGCATTCTTGCCGATGACGGCACCCGCGTGTCCCGCTTCGAATTGCTGCGCCCGCTGAAGCGCACTCACATCACCGAGGATCAGCTGGCTGAGAGCAGCTGGGAAGCCATTTCCGTCGAGGCTTTCCGCGAAGCCTGGGCAGCCGAAGTCGAGGAAGCGCGGACCAGCCACAAGCGTGAGCGCCTCTATCTCGCGACGGGCCTCCTGCTGCCGGTCTGGGACAAGCTCCCTTCGGATTTCGTGAGGGTGAGCCGCATCTCGGCGGCGGATGGCCGGTCGCTCCTTGGCCGGGAGGTTCCGGTCCATTGCGTTCCAGAACTGTGCCGGGCGCTCGGTCTGGAACGCGAGCAAGCGCTCTCCGCCGATGACATCCTCCAGACCGTCCTGGCGACAGGCCGAGCCATGGAATTCGACGGCCGCGAGCAGATCATGGTCAAGCGCAGCCTGGTCAATGGCTCACAGCGAATTGAATTGACCGGATGGAGCGTAGCCCGCCTTGACTGGTACAAGGCCCAAGGCTGCTTTGCGGAAATCATCCGCTACCAGACGCGGCTGTTCGTGCCGATCGAGGGCGCGGCGAGCGTGATTGCCAGGTTGGCATCGTCCGCATAGATTGTTGCCAAATGGCATTATTGAGCGTATGTACTGCCATATGGAGATTTGCCATGCTGGCTCTGCAACCCATTGATACTGCCGTTACCGCTTTCCGTCCCGATCCGATTACCCAGGACGAGGCAGCTGCTATGTTCCGGGCAGTCCTCAATCTGTTTGGCAAATGGGAGCTGACCGACGAGCAGGCGGCAACGCTGCTCGATATGCCAGTGCGCTCCTATCGCCGCTGGAAGGCCGAAGGCCCCGGGCGCGTCTCGCGCGATGGCCGCGCTCGTCTGTCCAACCTCATGGGTATCCACAAGGCGCTCCGGATCATCTTTTCGGAAAGCTCGCGAGGCTATGCCTGGATCAGGGCAGCCAACGACGCGTTCGGAGGAGCCAGTGCGCTCGACGTGATGCTCGGGGGCGAACTTACCGACATCATGCGGGTGCGTCGCTACCTCGACGCCGAGCGTGGTGGCTGGTGAGCAAAACTGCGGATGTCCCCGTTTCTCGAGTTGAGTGGAAGGGCGCTGTCAGGATCATCCGCAGTGCCTTTCCGCCGATCGACCTGTTTGAGGACATCGCTGATCCAGCCGACTGGCCGCTGCTGATCTCGGCAGAGCAGAAGACCAATCCGCGCATCATGGCCACGATTGGTAATCTCGACTTGGTGCCGGTCGACCGACGCGTCGGCGGAAACGGGGCATCCTACCTCATGGCGCCGTTCACCCACGTCAGCACCGACCGGCCAAGCCGTTTTACCGATGGCAGCTACGGCGTGCTCTACGTCGGCGATCGGTTTGAAACCGCACTGTTCGAGACGATCCACCACCATGCCCGCTTCATGGCACGGACAAAAGAAGCGCCCGGCTGGACCTCGCAGTTCCGGGAGATCGTCATGACGGTCGATGCAGACCTACATGATCTGAGATCCGCAGCTGCGGAACCGGCCCCGATGCTGGACCCTGACAGCTACGCGGCATCTCAAGCTCTCGCCGCCAATCTCAGGGGCGAGGAATCCGACGGCATTGTCTACCCGAGCATCCGACATCCTGGCGGGGAGTGCGTCGCACTCTTCTACCCGGACTGCGCGTCAAATCCTTTGCAGGGGCGCCACCTCGACTATCACTGGGAAGGCGAGCGGGTTGACCTTGTCCGCGATGCCGGTTCGGGAGCTGTTTTCCGCATCGTCGATTTGCCGCCCGATCCTGTCTGACCGCATAAGTTGGCCTTCCGTCCGAGTGCTGTAGGATCTGGGAGCACAGGGGCCGGCCAGCAGACTCAAGTTTGCGCGCCAGCCTTCACGAGTTCATGAAGGGCTTTGTCCGGCGAAACCGGGCCCTTGTACAGCGGGCTACACGGCGTCTCCGCTAGCTTGGCGGAAATCGCCAGGAGGTCGTCATCATCGCCCTTTTCATAGGCATAGGCGGCCAGCCAGAATTCGGCCTGCTTGACGAACTCATTGAGGATGCCCAAGACGCTCCGGTTCGCAGTCTTTGCGTACCGGGCCTGGTCCATCCGCCAGACTTCCTGGGCAATGAATTCAGATGAGACCCCGTGCTCCTTCAGAACCAGCGCCAATTGTGCGGGGAATCTTCGAGCAAGCGTGGCCGCTGGGGCTAGCGGCATAAGCACGGGAAGCAGCGTGCGCTCAGAAACCAGCAAAGCGACCTGCGGCTTCCAGAACAGCACCGTGGCATACCAATTGCCCAGGGCGGTGTCGCTTTGTCCGGGCTCCGCGATCTCGGGTTTGATCCGATCTAGCAGTTTCTTGGTGCAGTGGAGGTGCAACATGGCGGCTTTGGATAGTGCTCGCTGTCAAGGGTGTCCACTGACGCCACCGGCCACGCAGATGGAATGATTGAAATGGAAGGGACCGACCCAAAGCCGGTCGTCCCAGATCAGAAGAATGAATGTCTACTTCCGCTGGAAGCAGCCAAGCGGCTTTCATGAAGGAGCCCCGACCTCGCTTTAGACTGCAATAGGGTGGCAACCTGCGTGCGGGCCAGATCTCCGCGTTGGGTCAGCTGTCAGGCTCGACGTGCCAACATTCTGCGAGTCCGCGCAAGCACAGGATCAGCTTGCCGAGTTCGGTCTCGAAGAGCTACGTCGCCTCGGCGGTGACGCCGACCTATGCGTAGAGCTCGTCCCGCGTGGCCACCCTAGGCCTGCCACCAAGTCGCCGACACGGGCACGTCAGCGGCGTGCAGCTCGGTCACGAGCCGCCGCTGCCACCCATCTTGATCGTCGAGCGGGACGTAGACGACGCCGTCGTAGTCGGACGGGCGTTCGACACCCGGCGAGACGAGCGCGCACACCCGCTCGACACCGAGCTGACCAATGAAGAAGCCCATCTCGAAGAGCACGTTCTGGCGCGGGCGTTGGACCGCGACCGGCGCGGCCTCGCCGGCGGGGACGAGTTCGGGCCGGAGATGACCGAGGTCGTCGCCGGTCAGAAGAACGACGGCGAACGCCGCACCGTCGGCCTCCTCACGGAATTTGGTGAGGATCGAGCGACCGCGGTTCGGCCGTTCCGACAGGATTACCACATCGACGCCAACCCGACGCTCGAGGAACCGTGCGACCGCGTGCTTGGACGCCTCGTCCCGACCGTGCACAAGAAACACCTTCGCCGGCGTGACGTCGACCGCCGGGGCCACTGGCTCGGGTTCCACTGCGGGCGCCTCGGCGGCGACCGCGCCAATAAGGCCGTGCTCGCGAAGGATGGCTAGAAGGTCGCCATCCTTCACGGCCCAATGGGTCCGGCTGAACTCGAAATCCGCCAGCTGCAGGTCCCAGCGGAGTTCTTGGAGCGCCTCGTCCGTCAGCGGGGGGACGGAATCGTCGAACTCGAAGATGACGCGGATATCGCTGCCGCGCTGCTGGATTCGACGGATGTGCCCGATGCGCGGGACGCCGTCCGCCGACTGCTCATACATGAACAGCGTGGGGAGCTTAGCCAGTTCCTCCAGCACTGCGGGCGTTAACGCCAGCAACGGCGCCCGGATATCATCAGCGGTGTGCTCGAGCACCCGGCTGCGGTCCCAGACGTAGGCCCCTTCCTCCCAGGCGTTGTCGCCTGCGGTGACCATCACGTTGAACATGCCGCCTCAATCTCCCCTTTCGGTCGTCGCCGCGGCATCCTCGCCTCGCTCCGGGAAGACCAAACCATTGCGCGGCGTCTCATATTCGCCAAGGCCATCCATCACGAATGCGCGCGAGATACCCGACGCGTCTCGACCGACGCGCAGCGCGATCCTGGTCTCGGTCCACTGCGCCATCAGGATCGCCAAGCCGCCACCTCCGTCGTCGTCGACGTCGTAGCACTGGACGTCGAAACTGGCGCCACCGACCACGAAGCCCCGGGCGGCAAGGCCGTCGAGCAGCGTCTTCGCCTCAAGTTCCCGTACTACCTGGTCGACGGGACGCAAGGCGTCCTCTATCGCAGCCACTGCCTCGCAATGCTCCTGGAAAAGTTGGATCGAGCGGGCGTCGTCGATACTATCCAGTTCGCAGAACCCGAAGTCGATGTTGCGACCTCGGCGAAGCAAGCCGACCAGCCCGCGGCCAGTCGTTATCCGGTCGAGCGGTACGTGAGGTTGATCGGCGACCGATCCGGCCGAGCCAAGCTCGGACGCGGGCACGCCGAGAGCCGCGGCCAGCGAAGCGAGCGACGCCGCGGCGATTTTGCGCCCCGCCTCGGCGCGTTGCACGGTCGCAATGCCTACACCCGCCGACGCGGCCAGATCCTCTTGGGTCATCGCCCGGGATGCGCGAAGCTCCCTGATGTTCTCGCTAACGTTCATATTGTCGATAGCAATCATATTGGTCCTCCCATGTCGATGGGATTCCACGCGGAGCTAACATCAAGCCACCCCAGCCAGACATCACCGAGCCATCACTGGTCATGGCGATGGAAGAAAACCTTTGCGAGGGCCAGAGGCGCCGCCGTTCGCACTTCCCTGGCGCGCCGCCGCGAAGCTTGGGGTCGGCGATCCGCGCGACTACGAAGCGATAATGACAGCGCTCTTGGCAGCGTTGGAATCGAGCGCGATCGACTTGGAAAAGCGGTTCGAGTGAACCACTGCGGAGGGGGGCTCAGAAGGTCCGCGTGACCCGCACGCCGAACTGGTCGTTCACGATGACATAATCGTGCCCGGATGGCCGCGCCGCGCCAGCACCCGGAATCGTCTCGCCTTTCCCAACCTCGAAGCCGGCGGGATCTATCCACGTCACGGTGCCGTCGCGAACGATCGGTCGAACGGCATACGAGGCGCGCGAACCGGTGACCCTCGTCAAACCGGCGGCCGCCGTCGTCGGCACCGCCGGCGGGACGATCCCCCGAGGCCGCGCCTCCATCCAGGCGAGGAAGAGCTGCGGATCTATCCGCTCCTCGGCAGTGGGGACCAACGTGCGGCTCGCGAGCCAGGTCTCGTATTCAGCACGCAGCACGGTCGCGGCCTCGCGCGTCCCGGCCAACCCTTGCGCCATGGCGAACGCGACGAACGGATCGAGCGTGCCCCAGCGCAGCAGCTCGCGGAACCAGAAACCGATCCAGGGCAGCTTCGTGGTCTCGCGCCATGCCGCGATGTTGGGGACTTCGGCCTCGCCGGCGTTGGCGTTCCATGCCTCCGCGACCGCCGCGCCGACAGAGACGCCAAGCCGGAACTCCAGGTTGTTGGCCACGAAGCCCTGCCAGCGGCGGAGCTCGCCGGCCGTCGGCGGCGACGCACCGTCACGCTGCACCCACCATCCAGCAACATCCAGCCACCGGTCGATCAGCGCCTGCTCGGTCGCTCCACGCGCCGTGAAGCCGAAGCCCCTGCCGCCCCGTACGAGTTCGCCCAGCCGCGCGACGAGCGCGAACCGCTCAGCGGTGCCCCATGTGCCATAGTCGGCGGCACCACGAAGCGCCTCCAAGATGGCGGGCGACACCTGCTGGAACTGCCGCCCGACGTAGGGCGTGAAGCCGATCTGGTAGAGCGCGCGGCGCTGGATAGGATCGGGATATAGCCGTGCGGCGACCGCTCCGCCGCGCTTCACGAAGGCTGCCTCCAGCCATACTTCCGCGACGCCGGCGTATCGGGTAAAGGACCGGTTCCAGATGTCGCGTATCGCCGCTTCGACGTCCGTGGGTGTTCCAGAGAGGCGTTCCATCTCCTCGATCGCCGAAAGAATGAAGCCGTCGAGTTCGTCGAGACTGTCGCCGAGCATATCCAGGGTCTGCGTCGATCCGACGCCGAGGTTGCCACCAACCGATTCGGGCAGGGATGCTTCGAGGAACGCGTGCAGGTCGGCGACCGTGCGCAGACCCAGCACATCGTGCGCCTTCTGCCAGATCGAGCGTAGCAGCGTCTGGAGCGGCGTGCTGACGGTGGCGTCGGCGCGGGATTCGGCAGCGATCGCGTCGAGGAGCCGGTTCAGGTTGCGAACAAACCCGTCGCGCTGATTGCGCTGCGTAGCCTGCTCGGCCTGTGCCGTCGACGAGTTGGCCATCGGCAGGCAGACGAGCGTGATGCCTTCCATCGACTCCGCCGCGCCCGGCCGGCCCGCGCGACCCGCGAGATTGCGGAATTCCGCCGTGGGCAGGATGTCGGTAACCGGCTGGCCTGTCGGCCGTATGTCCACGGTCCGCTCCAGGCTCGGCAGGATGATGAGGTCGAACGGGAGGTTCACCCCCTCGGTCAGCGTAGCTGTCGCCACTGTCACCGGGCAGACGCGCCTCTCGATCAACTCGACCATCAAGCGCCGCAGACGCTGCGGCATTTGGCCATGGCTGGTCGCGATGCCACGGTCGAGCAGAGCGACCTCGGACGAGGCCGGTCCGCAATAGTCGACGCAGGTTGCGCGCGCGTCGGCGAAAAGCTGCGCGCCATCTGCCGGCGGCTCGAATGGCGGCAGGGCGTCCCATCCCTTGAGCGTGAACGCCTCGGCATAGCGCTTCATCACGCGGTCGGGCGCCTGCGTGACCGAGATGAGGATGCGACGACCACCGGGGACTAGGTTCATGGCTGTCCACAGTGCATGGTTCTGCACGTAGTGCGGGAGACTTTTGCGTATGGCCGACAGCGGTTCGGGCATCGGGGGAAGGCCGAGGTTGAGGAAGACAGGGTCCTCGCGGCCGCGCACGTAAAGCGGCTGGCCGTTGTTCAGCTCAAGCGTGATACGCGCCGACTGGCCCGGACGCGATTCGAGCACGCCGACCAGCTGACGGCTGCTGCGGTAGCCGAGCCCCACGGGCTCGGCCGCAGCGCTCCCCTCGATCCACCGTGCGACCGGCGGTGCCGCTCCGCCCGCGACGGCGGTCAGCGCCACGCGGCCGATGTCTGGCTTGAGCGCAAGAAGG
This sequence comes from Sphingomonas sp. IW22, assembly GCF_041321155.1. GTDB lineage: Bacteria > Pseudomonadota > Alphaproteobacteria > Sphingomonadales > Sphingomonadaceae > Sphingomonas. The sequence continues at coordinate 2,241,688 of NZ_JBGGWB010000001.1, forward strand.
CGGGTGACCAGACCTTCCAGCCGCATCGCCCGATCGGAGTGTGCGGCGAGATCGCGCATGGTCCGCGGGGTGCCGTCGACGACCACCTGGTGCGCCTCGTCGATGATCAGCAGTTCGAGGCGCCGGACGAGAAGGTGCCCGACATAGCGGATAAGAGCCTCGGCCTTCTCCACCGTGGCGATCAGCACGGTCGGGGTGTCGGCAGTCAGCCAATAATCGGTGATGCCCCAGTCTGTGCCGCCATAGAGGCCGGTGACGGTGATCTCGCCGCGGAACTCAGCGCTCAGCTTCGCTTCGACCTCGCCGGCTAAAGCGCGTGACGGGACGATGTAGAGCGCGAGCGGTGATGGCTTACCGTCCGCCGGTGCGGCCAGAAGGAGTTCCTTCACCAGCGCGAGATTGGCGACCAGCGTCTTGCCCGATCCCGTCGGCGTGCAAAGCGCGAACGACCTGCTGACCGCGAGACGGGCAAGGCCGCTGACCTGCGAAGGCCACAGCACGCCACGACCACGGGCGAACTGCTCGCGGGCAAACCTGTGCAGCTTCGCAGCCGCATCCAGGCCGGGCGCCGCAAGTGGCGCAGCGCGACGGTGCAGGCTATCCCGCGCGAAACGGGCGGCGGAAGCGCTGACAAGCTTGAGCATGATCCAAGCCTCGTCGCCGACGATGCGCGTCGCGACATCCGCCAATGCCGCCAGCTTCTGCAACGCCGTCTCGGTCCTGATCAGCTCGCCGCGCCGCAGCCCATCTGTGAGGAGGCCGATGGACCGAACCGTCTCGACGGCGACATACCAGGCCACCCGGCTCGTCCGGCTCTCCGGCGGCACTTCGTGCTCTTCGTCGGCACCCGACGCGGCGGATGGCGCAATCGGTGACGGGTCGTCATCGCCCTCGGCGAGAAGCCCTTGTGATCCGTCCGGCCCCGTCAGATCCCCATGCGTGGCCCAGAACGCGGCGGTGAGCTCCATCACGGAGTCGAAGTCGCAACCGAGGAACGCGCCTAGGATGGCGCCAACGCCATCGAGCTTCACCCGCTTCAGGATCCCTCCGGCCATCGCCGGCAGACCCGCGAGCTGATATGCGCCGGCGGCGAGCACCTCGGCAGGAACGTCATGTGTGACGTCGTCCCCCGCGCGGGCCAGCCATTCCAGGATCTCGCCCGCGCGGCGGTAACAGGACGCCGCCGCCGGGCCGTCCGGGCCGTCACCCTCCTCGAAGATCGTCGCTGCGTGCAGCAGCCTGCGCGCATCGGTGAAAAGCTCGACCGATTGCCTGGCTGACCAGTCGAGGGACGTGACGCGCCAGCTGCTCTGGATCGACCGCACGAAGAGGCGCGCCTGCTGCGCGGTCAGCGCGTTCTCCGTAGCATGGACCGCGACGAAGGCCTCGGCCAGTGCGCGGCGTTCCGCCTCAAGTTCCGCCATGCTTCACCCACAGGCTGGTGTATATCCGCTTGATTAGGTCTTCGCCGCCTTCGAGGACGATCTCCACGATTTGCAGCGGACGTGTCGCCTTGTAGTCGGCGGGCGCAGCCGCCGTCGGCAGTAGCGTCGCCCCCTTCGGGCGCGTCGGCGATCGGTGCCCGCGACTAGGACGAGGTCGGTGCGGGGCGGGCTCGACTTCCCGAGCAGCGCTTCGTCCAGCGAGAGGATGGTCCGGGCGAAGGCGTCGCGATCCTTGATCGCGAGCAGGTCGCACATCTGTTGGAGACCCTTCGGCACAGGGAGCGCGGTGTTGATGTCGTTCCAGACGCCGTTGTCCTTGTAGACCCGCGCTGGGCCCTTTCCGGTGCCATCGCCCTTCATGATCGTGTCCATCGTCGAAGCCGTGAGATCGGCGCGCCATTTCGCCTCGCCGGCGATGAAGGCGGTCACGGTACCGTCGGCGGCCATCTCGAGCCCGATGAAGTCGTTGCCGGGCCGCCCGTGCACCTCCCGCTTCTTCGTGGGATCGCGCGCGAGGTCGAAGATGTAATCCTCGACCGCGCCATGGCCGCGGAAAAGGAAGATCGGGATCCGCCATGACTTGGTGCCCACCATTGGGTAGGCCTCGGCGATCATGCCCGCCATTACCTCGCCGAACAGACCGCGGATGGTTTTGGGCGGCAAGCAGTTCGGATAGGTGGCGTCGGCACCCATCTCGCCCGCCTCAGGATGGAGCGAGATCCGCACAGCCTTGTGGAAGTGTTCGCGCGCATCGGCGTGAGCTGATTCGAAATAGAGGCGAAGTGCGTCAACTATGGCGTCCTGAAACGGAGCTGTTGATTGTTCCAGCAGCAGGTGGCCGTAGGTGCCTGAGCCCCCGGTCGCGTCGGTGAAGAAGGACTTGAGTGCGGCGAGCGGCGGATTCTCAGTATGTAACACAGGGTGAGGATGCCCGGCACCCTCGACTGTGACAACTAAGATCCGAACCATTATCGTTTTTGAGCAAGAATTCCGCCTTTTATACGCGGCCTTGTGCTGCCGACTGTGGCACCGGCACACGCTCGTTTCTAATCAATTGACTGGCCGCTTCTCCGATCATCGCGACTAGAAAAGGTCTGACAGCAACCGGCCAGGCTCGCTCATAGATAGCCGCCAGTGCGATCGCGCGGGGAACGTCCAGTTCCGGCGGCAGGCGCCGTTGGCGGAGGCCACCGGGAACGGCGCGAAAGTCCCAAAACGCGTTAAAATGCCGACGGCACTATCCTCGAGAACAGGGTTAGGTTAGCTGATGAACGGGCGATATGACTTGGAGGCGGCTTGGCCAGCGTTGTTGATCTTACAGATCCCGTCGCATCGGAGGAGCAAAGCGAGGCTTTAACGCCCGCCGATCAGATCCATCGTATCGCAGAGGGGAAGTTACGCGCGTTTGCCGGGACAATCGACGTAACCACCGGCATCTATCTCGACGACGTTTATGCCCAAAACAAGAGCGTCGCCGAACACACAGCCGCCGATTATCATGGGCGGTTCCTGATTGAGCTCGTCCAGAACGCCAACGACGTCCATGTGCGCGGCGCGCATGATGGTCAGATCGAAGTGCTCCTGGTCGAGGACGAGGGTGATTTCGGAACCCTCTATGTCGCAAATCTCGGAAAACCATTCACCCACGATAATGTCGTGGCGCTTTCGCGCATCGGAATGTCGACCAAGCCGCCCGGTGAGTCGATCGGCAACAAAGGGCTCGGCTTCCGCAGTGTGAGCCACGTCTGTGACGCGCCCGAAGTATACTCGCAGGCGTCGAACGCGATCGGCGCAGGCAGGTTCGAGGGATATTGCTTCACTTTCGCCCGGTCTGAAGATCTGCCCTCGCGGATTGACAACCCGACCGTCCTCGGCCTGGCGCAGTCCGATCTGCCGATGTTCTTTCTGCCGATTGCCCTCGGTACGCAGCCTGAGACCATCGTCGAGTATGCAGCACGCGGCTTCTCGTCCGTCATTCGGCTTCCGCTTCGAGATTTAGACTCGCTTCAGACGGCGAGGGACGAGGTGGCGGCGCTAGATGACGATGGCGCTCCCTTGCTCCTCTTTCTCGATCGTCTCGAGAAGCTCGACGCCAAAGTACAGACCCGCGCTGGTGAGACCTCCTTGGCGTTCACTCTTGAGCGGCATGAAGAGTCGATCACGTCCGCGCCGGTTGCCGCCTCAATCGTCTCGCTAAGCGGTGCGCACTGGTTGCTTGTCCGCGATCATGCGCCCGAGGCTCTCATGCAGCGGGCCGTCGACGATGGCGTCAAGGCCAAGCAGCTCCATAGCAGTTGGAAGGACTGGTCAGGGGTCGGTGAAGTCGGCCTGGCGGTGCCCCTCGATCATGAAATTTCGTCGCCCCGCCTCTATACGTTCTTGCCAATGGGGGAGGGCGCCACAGCGCCCTTTCAAGGCCACCTCCACGGCAGCTTCTTCCCGTCTTCGAACCGAAAAGCCCTCGATGCTAGTGTGGCGCTAAATCGCCTGCTCCTCACCCAAGCGGTCACACTCGCCGCTGCAAGCGTGCGTTGGCTCGCGGACCGCGATACCGGCCGCAGTCATGCGGCTCTCACGGCGATCTCTCGGGCGAAGGCGTCTGTCGATCTCCTCGTATGGACCAACCCGTCGAGCCTCACCGCGGCGAAGAGCCCCGGCGAGCGACTAGATTTGCCGGCCCTCTCGGCTGCGGAGGTCGCGCGCCTCGGCGAGCAAGACTTCGCCTCTGTACCGGTTATCCCATGCGCTGTAACGCTAGGTGGCTTGCTCTCGATCGGTTGGCGCTGCCCCATGGAGGTGCGCGCCACCTTCGAGGTTTCCGCCACCTTTGATCTTTTGGCGGTCGCGAAGCACGGTGCGACTATTTCCCCGCCGATCGCGCCGCTTCTTCCTGAACTCACGTCCGAGCGCATCGGCCGGCTGACACCTTTTCTTCGTCAGTATGCTCCCGCCCTGTTTCGTGACGGTCTGGCACCCATCGAGTGCGCGCGAATTGCGGCGAAGATCGCCGGTACTCTGCGCGCTGGAAAGCGTCCGGCGACGAGCCAGTGGACCGCTTTCTATCGAGATCTGCCTTCCTTCATGAAAGAGGGGCCGGAGATGCTCGTCGGCTTCCCCGTAATTCTCTGCGATGACGGGACGGTTCGTGCCGGCCGCAGCGACGTCCCTACCGATGGCGAACTTCCGCGTGTCCGGCGGCGCCGGCGCAAGGGTGAGCGGATCGAACCCTCCCTTTTCTTCCCACCCGCGACGCGGCCATCGGGTGAGAACGCGGATATCCCGCTTGAGCAACTCCGTGTGCCGGCGCCGTTAGCCGCCCACTTCGCCTTTGCCGCGAACACGCTCCCCTGGCACGGTGAGCTGCGCCCGGCTCGTGAGTTCCTAGAGCGCGGTCAAGTCTCTGCCTATGATGGTGAAACGGTCCTCACCCGTATCTCCCAGGTGGTCAACGCGGGCGCCTCGGTCGAGGAAGCTCTGGCGGGTCTCCGCTGGGCATTTGCAATCTGGCGTCGCGCTCAGGCCACGAGGTCGATTAAGGTCGATACCTCATATCGCTTGCTCGTGCCCACAGCGGATGGGATGATCCACGCGACTGAGGCCGTCTTCTCGGAGACCTGGCCTGATGAACTTCTCGGCCGGCGGCTGAATGCGCTCTTCAGCGCCGCGCCGCCCGACGTTGCCGACTTTTCCGACTATCGAAAGCGCCTTCTCGCGCCGACCAGCCATCGCGCCTTCAAGGGCCAGGCGACGCTGTGGGCGGAGTTTCTGCGCGGACTGGGTGTTGGAACTGGCTTGCGCGCGCTTCCCTTGCCCACCATGCCCCCGACAAGATCCTACGAGGTAACGAGCTTCGGCTTCGCCAAGAAGCTCGGTCTTAGTGATGCCGCCATTGCCGACTGGAAGCGGGACGTCAGCACATTTAACAAGGAGAGCCTCCGCCACACATATTCCACCAACTACAAATTTGCGAACACGCTGTGGCACCTGCCCGGCCAAAGCGACCACGAACGGTTTTCCGACGATTGCCGCGAAATCTACGCCGGTCTGGTGATCGAGTGGCTGGCAGGCGCCGGAAAGGAGTTGCTCCGCGTCGACCTTCGTCACGAGCACTTTTCGAGCGACCAATACCCGTGGTCGACGCCTGCGGGTGCCTTTATTCGTAGCGGCGCTTGGCTGCCCGCGGACGATCCATCATCCGACGGGCCGGTTCGACGCTTCTATAGCCCGTCGGACGTCTGGGTCTCGAGCAACGAGCGCTTTCCCTTCTATCTTCGGCAAGTGGCGGTCACGATCGGCAGGATCATCGATCGCCGGCAGCCGGACGCGCTCAAGAAACTGCGAATCTATGGAAGACTACGCCTTCTGAACGATCCCGCGATCGCCCTCGAACAAGCACGTTTCCTTGCGTCCCAATATGCCGCCGGAACGGTTCGCCCACACTATGAGCAGCAGCTCGCCAACCTCTACAACGCGACCTGGAAGGTTATCGCAGACAAGCACGCAGCGGATCCGCAAGCGACCGGCAAGGCGGCTAACGACATGCCGATCCTTGTCCGTCGGCGCGCCGATCTCGCGGTTACGATCCCGGTCAAGGAGACCGCGCCACTCTACGTCCGCGACAGCGACGACGATCTTGCGCCGAGCCTTGTCGCGTCGATCGATGGCCTCCTTCTCGACATCAAGGGCGCTGATCGCGCGCGGGTGGGCGCCGCAGCAGAAGCCTTGTTCGGCAAGAAGGTGAGCCGCCTATCCACGATGCGCTACGACGTAAAAATAGACGACGTTGCGCTCGACGACATTGAAACCAGCGAAACGGCGCTCGACAAATGCCCCTGGCTCCGCGTGATGCTCGCGGTTGCGATGGAGGGGTTGCGCGGCACTGACGCCGGTCAGCTTCCTGCAGATCGTGGCACCGTTCTCGAACGGCTTAGTGATATCGCCCTCGTGGCGGCGGAAGATGTCGCCTTCGAAATCAACGAACAGCGGATAATGGCCCCTGGTGATCGCCCCGCCTATGTCTTCCGACGCTCGGACCGGCCGACTCTCGTTGTTACCCGGGTCGGTGATCCTCTTACCTGGAATGGCCTCCAACTCTGTCTCCCGGCGATCTGCGACGCGATCGACCTTTCCCCAGTCGCCAATGGCATGCGTCTACTCGCCTACGAGCTCGCCGCTGCCTGCGAGGACATCGGCGAACTCGGTCTCGATGAGGATGTGATTTCCCGACTCGGCCGCACCCTCCAGCTCGAAGACGGCTTCGTGGCTTCGGTCCAGCATCTTATCGGCGAGCGCGTCGATCTTCGGATGCCGTGGATCCGCGCCGCCATCCACTACGGATTGGGGTCAGAAGCTCTGAAGGACTGTGATCGACTTGAGGCCGAGCATGGAGCAGACCCCGCTCGCCTACTCGCTGAACTGATGCCGCTTATCACGGCCGCGGCGACGGATGCCGACGGGCTGCTCAAGGCATGTCGGCGAGCTCAATCAACTGCACAGTTCGGTGAGCTTCTCGACCTCGATTTTGCGCGCTTCAACGAGAGCTTGGCGGCTACAGGAAGCGAGCCGCTGGCCTACCCCGCGGTCCACGCTTCGCAGCTCCTCAATCATATCGTGGACCATGAGACGTCCATCCTGGAGGCTCTCCGCAACGCGGTCGCGTCAACGCTCGACAAATTCGCGCCTGCTCCCGATTACGCGCAGCGCCGTGACGCCCTGCGATCGATGAAGACGGATCAAGCGTGGCTGCCGCTCTATCATTTCGTGCCAGAGGCCGTGCTAGAGGAGTATCTCGCACGGTGGCTGGAAGACGCGGGGGCACCCGCGATCGGCTCGAACCCACATGGCCTGCCTGATCTTGCTGACGTCAGGTTGGCCAACCTAGCGGCGATTAACCGCTTCGCGGCCGCGGCGACGCCCATCGTGCGGGCTTGGTGGAAGGGGCCGGTTTCGAGCATTCCCGACTATTGGCGCGAGGCCAAGGCGGCCGAACAGCATATCCGTGCCAAGCTCGATGCGGCTGGTGCAGTCGACTTCAAGCCGATGGATGAGACAGCGCTTATTTCCTGGTGCGTCAAGCTCGCCTTCTGGCCTGACGGTATGGAGCCAACGCTCGATCTCGACATGCTAGGTATCGGAGCCGATGCAATCGATGCGGCTGCGAAGGAAGCGCAACGCGAGGCGGAGGAACGGGCAGCCAAGGCGCGCTCTGTTCGCGTCAATGATCGCGATGTCGATCCCGAGCATGCTGACTGGACCGAAATCTCGGCCGAGATCGCCGCCCGTCTTTCCAAGCAGGTCAAATCGGCGAGGCTGACCACGCCCACCGAACTAGCCGTGCTCGAGAAACGGACAAACAAGCCGCCAACGAGTCGTAATCCGCGCGATGTTCCGCCTGGGCCGGATCGGACCCCGCAAGCCAAGAAGGACATGATCGGGCGGCTGGGAGAGCTCGTTGTGTATCACTGGCTCAAGGATCGCTTCCGGAACCAGGACATCGACAAGGCATGGGTTTCACGATTCGGTGCCTTGCAGAAGGGCAAAGCTTGGTCCGACGACCTCGGCTACGATTTTGAGTTGAAGCATGATCGGCGAACCTGGCTTATCGAGGTCAAATCCAGCCAGGGTGATCGGTGCCAGTTCGAGATGGGAGAGTCAGAGGTTCGTGCCGCGCGGGAGGCTGCCCGGCCCCGGTCGGGTCAGCGTTATGTAGTGATCTACGTCGCCAACCCGGCAACTTCGAGCGCAACGCGGATCGACGTCTTGCCCAACCCCATGAGCGAGGAGGCGGATGGTATCCTCCGCCTCCTCGGCGAAGGCGTGCGCTTCGGGTTCAAACCGAAATAGGACCAAGGCCGGGATCCTGAGTATAGTCAAACGTCCGCTTTTGCGAAGGCGTGACCTTGGCAATCGAGTCCGTGGACCGCAGCCTCGTCCCAACCATGGCCATTCGTTATAACCCGTTGCTGTCGAGAAATTTTCTGCGAACGCCCCAGAGGAGAGTGGGCTTTGCCCTGATTGAGCCATTTGGGCGTCGAAGGTCGATGCACCGGGCTCACAATCAGGAGTGTGTCCCATGATCAAGTCGATCCCGCTGAACAAGCTCGTTCAGTCACCTCGCAATGTCCGCCGACACAGTGATCCGGCTGCGGATGCCGAACTTAAAGCCAGCATCGCTGCACATGGTCTGCTGCAGAATCTCATTGTCCGGCCCGCTGCGAAGGGCAAGTTCGAGGTCGAAGCCGGCGAACGCCGCCGCCGCGCGATGCTCGCGCTCGCGGACGACAAGATCCTCGCCCGCGATCACGAAGTCACGTGCCTCGTGCTCGAAGACAGTGCCGAAGCCGCGGTCGAGACCAGCCTCGCGGAGAACTTCCACCGTCTGGCCATGAACCCTGCCGATGAAGCCCAGGCCTTTGCCGCGCTTGTGACAGGCGGCGCAACTGTCGAGGATGTTGCGCGCCGCTTCGGTCTGACCGTCCGCTTCGTCGAGGGGCGCCTGCGTCTCGCGACGCTTGCGCCAGTCGTCTTCGAGGCTCTGGCCTCTGGCCAAATAACTCTCGACATCGCCAAAGCCTTTGGCGCGACCTCGGACCAGGAAATCCAGGTCCGCGTATTTGAGCAGGTTTCCTCTGCCTACTATGCGCCCAATCCCGACAGCATCCGGCGGATGGTCCTGTCCGGGACCGTACGGGGCAGCGATCCGCGCGCCCGGCTCGTTGGTCGCGACGCCTACATCGCCGCCGGCGGCCGGATCGAACGCGAACTGTTCGATGACGATGACAGCGAGTCCTGGGTGGATGTCGCGTTGCTCGAGAGCCTCGCGGCGGCGAAGATGGAAGATCAGGCGAAGACCCTCGCCGCCGAGCAGGGGCTCGCCTGGGTCAGGCCCACGCTCGACCCCTATGCCAGCCATGATCTCGTCGAAGGGCTGGTCAGGCTTCCTGCCGAACCGGCGCCGCTCACCGAGGCGGAACTGGCGAGGCTCGACAAACTTGATGCCTCCTACGACGAGCATGCGGCGATCCTCGAAGACGAGGATAGCGCCGAGGAAGCCGTGGTGGCAGCCGAAGCGGCTATCGAGGCCATCGAACGCGAATGCCAGGAAATCCGCGCCCGTCCGCCAGTCATCGCGGCCGAACTCAAGGCCGAAGCGGGCATGATCCTGGTCCTCTCGCGCGATGGCACGCCGGTTCTCCAGCCCGTGTTCTACGGCGAGCGACAGGCTGAACCTGCCGAAGCCGACAGCGGAATCGAAGTCGTTCCGGCGGACGATAGCTCGGACAAGCGCCGGACCACCTTGTCCAAGCGCCTGGTCGATGAGCTGGCCATGCAGCGCCGCGACGTCCTGGCCCTGCATGTTGCCTCTGATCCCGGGCTTGCGCTCGACGTCATGGTCTTCACGCTGGCTGATGCCGATACGCACGACTGGCGGGCGCGGGCCGCAACCACACTGCGTGCGCCTCTTCCGGCAGGGCCAATCATTGGCTTCGAAGCCAAGGATGCTCCGGCCAGCAGCGCGCTTGCTGAGCTCAGGTCCAGTCTCGACGAAAGCTGGCGTGCGGGCACCGATGCGACTTCCCGCTTCGACCTGTTTCGCGCGCTGTCCGATGACAGCCGCGCCGCATGGCTTGGCTATGTCGTTGGCCGGTCACTGGAAGCGAGTCTCAACATGACGGGCGAGCGTCAGCTGCCGTTCCAGGACCACCTCGGCAGCCTGATCGGTATCGACATGGCGCAGTGGTGGCGACCGACTGCGGCCAACTATTTCGACCGGGTGTCAAAGCAGGTGATCCTCGACGCGTTGACCGACGTCGGCGGTCTCGAGCTCTCCTCGCGCTTTGCCTCGGTCAAGAAGGGTGACCTCGCGATGAGCGCCGAGCGTGTCTTCGCCGGCACCTACATCACCGAGATAGAAGTCCGCGAGAAGGCCTCGGCTTGGGTGCCCGAGGTCATGCGCTTCGTCTCCGCTTCGCCGGAGGCTGGAGACCCCGAGATCGACGCCACTGAAGTTGACCCGGGTGTTGACGGCGAAATTCATACCCCCCGCGAGCTGGCCGCCTGACCTCCTCCTGACAGGCAAGGCCACTCGCTACCCGAGAGAAGCGGTCCTTCGGCTTACGCCGGAGGGCCGCTTCCTTTTTGGAAGGAGAGCGGAGGGGGCTTGGGACCCTGTGGCACTGACCGGCGAACCCGCCGCCGACTGTCCAGATGCCTTAATCAGGAGACCCATCATGGCCTATCGCAAGAGTCGGAGCGGCGGCTTGTCGCCCGCTACCCGCATCACCCAGGAAATCATCACGCGTCTGGAAGCCGGCACGAAGCCGTGGATCAAGCCTTGGCGCGGTGTGCCCGTTTCGCGGCCCCTGCGGGCCTGCGGGATCCCGTACCGCGGCATGAATGTGTTCTGGCTGTGGATGGTCGCTGACATGTGCGGCTACGCCTCGCCGTTCTGGATGACGTACAATCAGGCCAAGTCGCTTGGCGCCCAAATTCGCAAGGGCGAGAAGTCGACCATTGCGATCTTCTACAAGAGCTACACCAAGGAGGTGGAAGCCCCAGATACTGGCGAAAAGACCGACGAGGCCCGCCGGGTGCTCAAGGCCTATCCGGTCTTCAATGCCGATCAGGTCGAAGGTCTGCCCGAGCGCTTCCATCCGGCTGCAACCTTGGAGCTGGTCGAGCCTGAAGGGCGCGAGGCCGAACTTGATGCCTTCTTCGCCGCCATCCCCGTCAATCTGCGCCACCAAGGCTCTGAAGCCTATTACGAACCAACTGCAGATCGCGTGACGATGCCGCCGACCAGCCTGTTTTCTGGCTTCGACCACTACTATGCGACGCTCGCCCACGAGCTGTCGCACTGGACCGGCCATGCCAACCGCCTGGGGCGTGATCTCAAGAACCGCTTCGGCACGGCGGCCTATGCCGCCGAAGAACTGGTAGCCGAGCTATCGAGCGCCATGCTCGGCGCTGAGCTGGGCCTGCCCGTCACACATCTCGACAGCCACGCGAGCTACATCGAGCATTGGCTCAAGCTTCTGAAAGACGATGACCGCGCCATCCTGACGGCTGCGGCCAAGGCCGAGGAGGCGTCGACCCTGCTACTGAAGCTTGGCGGAAGGGTCACGGCCGAGCAGTTTGACGACGCGTCAGACGATGCTGCGCTTGCGGCCTGAGGGAGGATGCCATGGGCCGATCAGTCAGCTATCCCAGCGGGGCAATCGTCGCCTTCACCGTGCTCGAGGTCGAAGCCGAGGACGACTGGGAATTCGAGTATGAATGGCTGCGCGAAGACCTATGCGAGCGGGCCGGCCGAGCCTTCCCATCGCTAATCCCGCATGACGGCTGGCGAGGCCGGGAAGACCGGATCCTCATGCGCAATGCCTATGCGGATTTCGGCGTATCGGTCTACGGCGGGCTGGTGGCGGTCTGGATCGTCGAACGCGATGACGGCGCCTATTGGGACGCAGATTGGCGCACGGCTCGCTCACCGCGGGCACAGCGCTGGCTGTCCCAGATCGCATCCCGCTTCGATGCCGTGTTCGGCGACTATGACTGTCTCGGGCATATGTCGAACGGAGAGGGTGTCTACGCCAAGCGTGCGGCTTGAGCCGAGCCGGGGCGATGCATGGATGAAGCATAGGGCGTGCCCTGCCTATGGATCTGTTCCGACCGCCCATGGTCTGGCGCCATGCGAGAGAGGCCCTGGGCCAGCCGCCAGTCTTGCGCAACCCGGCTTGGTCGGGCCCGTGTTGGCCTTCGCCCTTTGGGCTCAAGGCCTGCCCGCGCCAGCCCGCCAAGCCAGGTTTCCCCTGACGGGTGCGCAACCCTGCCTGAATGCTGGCCCTGACGGGCTCTCGCTGGCGCAGCCATGAACGGGTGCGTCGGTCTCACGTCAGTCAGGAGGAAATCCCATGCACACGTCATTCGCCGACCAACTCGCCGGGCTCGATCTTGCCGGCTTCTCGATTGGACCCGCTCCCGTATCGACAAGCGATTTCCCAGTCCGGGAGGCGGTCGTCCAAACCCTCGAAGCGGTCTGGTCCGATCTTTTCGCCATGGTGTCCGGGACCGCTCTAGAAGCCGATGCCGAGGATCTTGGCTGGGCCTTCGTCAACATTTTTCACCGCTCGGCGGAACGCAAATCGACTGCCCTCGACCGGGCGACCGACGAGGTCCGCGCGCTGATTGCTACGGCCGATGGATCCGAGGTCCACACCCATGAACTCGAGACCCAGGTCGAGCGGGCGCAGTGCGCAGAAAGCGCGATGCTGGCGCTCGAAGAGATGCGCGAAGTTGCCGCCGCGCTCTACCTCAACGAGTTCGGTTCCTCCTGGAAGCCAGTCTCCAGTTCGCGCTTCAATCACAGTGCAATGCTGACCTCTGCGCTCGTCGAAGGTCGCGACTTCCTGCGCGCCCGCGCCGAAGCCAAACGTCGTGCGGCCATGCCCGAAGGAACCCCCGTCGTGTTCGCCGGCGGGCGCACCCGTCATGCTACCGAAGACGATGCGCTGACCTTCGGCAACAACGTCTGGGCTACGCTCGATAAGGTCCGCGACCGCGTGCCGGATATGGTCTTGATCCATGGCGGCGACACCAAGGGCGTCGACCGTCTGGCATCGAGCTGGGCTGAACGTCGCGGCATCGCGCAGGTGACGTTCTCGCTCGATATGCGCCTGGGTGCCCGCGCCGGCTTCAAGCGCAACGAGCGGATGCTCTCGCTCGATCCGCGCTACGTCATCGCCTTTCCGGGCAATGGTGTACTCGAACGCCTGGTGATCGACGCCAAGGCTCGGCGGATCACCGTTGTCGATCGTCGCGGGCCCCTCGGCACCAATCCGAAGAACACTTCGGCCAGGACCGACTAAGGCCCTGTCGGTCTTCGCGCCAGCGTCGGATCGGCGCTGGCGTCGTCCATCAGAGGAAAGGGGGCGCCTGTCGGCTAGAGCCAGCGATGGTCGTTGGCTCCTTTCTACAGGAGGCATTCCATGATCGATATCGAGGCTGTGATGGCCGACTTTGCCGTTCGCCAGGCCGAGCGGCAGACCCAGGTGGTCGAAGAGATTCAGCAGCTCAAGACCGTCATTCTCCCGCGCTTGCAGGAAGCCGGAATCGCCCGCGTCGAGATCCGCTTTGACGGCTGCGGCGACAGCGGTGCTGTTGAGGAATGTGCGTGCCTCGATGCCGCTGGTGCCGCGATCGCGTGCCCCGATGTCACCATTCTGGAAGACGAAGCAGGCAACTCGGATAGTGACGGTTCCGCGGAGCAGCAGTCGCTTGGGCAAGCTCTGGAGCAGCTGACCTATCTGGCGCTCGAACGTCACCACCCTGGCTGGGAGATCAACGACGGTGCCTGCGGCGAACTCGTGATCGATACGGCTGAAGCGACCTTCGTGCTCGACTGCAGCCTGCGCTTCACCGCGACCGATGATCACTCGACCGAGCTCTAGGAGACCAGGCATGGCCCACTGCTACTACCACGCCCTCTCGTCGGTCCGGAAATGGGGCGGTACGGTCGATGACTATCTCCCGCTGCACCAGTGGTTCGACCAGTCCAAGGCAATCCTGGCAGACCCTCGGCACCGCGCGCTGCGGCACCATGCCGAGGGGATATTTATGCTGGAGGCGATCTTCGGCGAGACCCTCGTCAACGCCGATGGCCGGGTCGTTCCGGTGCGTCTGGTCGGCGAGCAGCACGTGCGCGAAGACTTGGGCTCGATCCCCTCCTTTGCTGACTGGGCGCGCCTGATCACGCCGCAGGCCTGGATGCTTCGAGGCAACCCTCTGGACGGCGCTGAAGGGGTGACGATCGATATGCCTGTCCCCGGCGAAGCAACTGCGTCCAGGACCAGGCCACCTGCTGGAGGGAAGATCCGTACCGTGATCTAGGAAAGGGTTCTCCGGTGGAGGGCTGGCGGGGGAATGATCCGGCCAAGACCGGAGGGAAACGAGGCAGGGCAGACCTGTTCAAGGCATCCGGCTCCACCCGGCTTCGATACAAACCTGTCCCTGAATCACCCCCCGTCGAGACGCGCAACCCGGATCAGGTCCGGCCGAGTTGCCGGGCTGTGCCCGGCTGCCCGCACCACCCGAACCAGTTCCGGGTTCCCCTCCGGTGCGCTTCGCCGCGGGGCGCTTCTGCTCCGGTTTGCAGCCGGGATGGACCCGGAATGCTCGATCAGGAGAAAGCCCATGACCAATCTCGTTATCCTCGTTGGCCGCATCGCTCGCGACCCCGAAACCCGCACCACCCAAGGTGGAACCAGCATCACCTCGATCTCGGTCGTGACCGACCGTCCCGCCCGCAAGGATGGCAAGACCTACAAGGACGAAAACGGCTACACCGCCAAGGACAGCGAATTCCACCGGATCACCTGCTTCAACGGCCTGGGCCAAAACGTCGCCAAGTATTGCACCAAGGGCCAGCTCGTGACGGTCGAGGGGCGCATCCACTACACCCAGTGGGAGGATCAGAGCGGCGCCAAGCGCTACGGCTGCGAGATCATCGCCGACAAGGTCGACTTCCTCACCAAGGGCCGTTCGGGCGGCAACGAGGGCGCTCCCGATATCGACGAGGAGTGAATGTCCTTACCCCACGACAAGGCCCCGGTGGCGGATGCCATCGGGGCCTTTTCTTTTGCTCTGGGGCTATGCGGCGGCGCGGGCATCGAGCCCCTTGCCGCCGCTGGGTGGGCCTTAAGCGGGCGCGATCCGCTTCAGCGTTTCCTCGATGCCAAGCGCCATCGATGCACGGACAATCTGGCGCAGCTGTGCCGGTTCGATCATCTCGGCGCCGCACTCGATCAGCACCTTGCCGAGTTCGGTCGCTGCCTCTTCTCGAAGACGAGCTTCCTCGCTTTCGAGTTGCGCACGCTGTTCACGAAGCTTCTTCAGCGCATCCCGCGCAGTGGGTTTGGACCTGGCCATAGTGCTCCCTTCTTGCTGGCCGTTGGTCCCCTCCGCTGACGACATTGGCATTCCGGACGCGTGTAGGAAAATGGTTTGTGGGGCGATTGGAGCGCTTTCCCGCTGACGTTGGAGAGGTCTCTCTCGCAGAAAGGCCAAGTCTGATGCGGGCTTTGGGGCTGCGTCAAGGACGACGGGGCCCCACCATTTTTACCGGGCAAGCCCGGCAAAAATCGTTGCCCCCATCGCCGCTTCGCGGCCGCTGACGCGGTCCCTGACCCAGCCCGTCACCCACATCTTTTGCAGTCCCTGATGCGACGCATCGAACATCAGGAGGAAAGATCATGTACGCTTCGCTGAACATTGCCGATGCCGGTCTCAAAGCAGATCAGGCCGCCTTCGTTGCCGCACTGGATCAGGCCCAGGCCCGGTCCTTTCACAGCTACTTCACGCAGTACATCCTGACCGACGACGAGGCAGGCTACATCGCTGTCGATGAAGGGGATTACGGCGCGCTGCCCAAGGCCTTGTTGGAGCGTGTCATTGAGACGGTGCCGGGCCGGCTCAGCGATGAATTCTGACCCGTCGGCTTGGGAGGAAGTCCGTCAGGGCTTCCTCCTTTCTTTTTGCTCACAGCCCTTGGCGGGCCATGTCAGAACGGGCGCAATTATCGACGGCCGACATCAATCCTGGGCATCGGGCTTGACCAGGTCAGCAAGTCGCTCTGGCATTTCCAGGACCTTCAAAGCCGCCGCCTCGATCGCCTCAGCCTGGGTTGGGAAAGCCTCGGCCGAACTGATCGACACCCCATTTGAATAGGTGATCGTCGCCTGGAAGCCGTTGCCCTTGGGTGTCGCGCTCAGTGTGACCTGGGTCATGCTCAGGCTCCTCGCTGCCTGCTTTCAGCTCACCGTAATAGGCCCTGATCCGTTCTGTGACTACCGAGATCCGGGCGACGGCAGCCCACGAGCCATCTCAAGAAATCGGCATCGCAAAACGCATCGTCCGTTACTGGCTCAATGGCTGGTTCCTGACCCTGCAGCTGGGGACTGGGGAGCACACCCTACGCGACGGGTCGCAGCAATTGTACGAAGGAAAAGCGTGAAATCACAAAGGCATAGATCGAATTTTGCAAAATGGCAGCTTCTCCGTCAAAAGTGACGGGGGCGAGGGCAGTTACGTGGATTTGACCAAGGCCAGGCCGGAAGTGGCGGAATTCCGCCGTCCTCTATGTTCTTGACATGTTCTTAAATCTGACTTAGCTTCGCTCCTGCCTTTCGCAGTGTGAACCGGGCTCCTGACCACAAGGAGTCCGTGCATGACACGGCCAATCTGTCTCCAGGTTTACATCTCAAGCGAGCTCAGCTCGCTGATCCGCAAGGCTGCCAAGGCCAAGGGGATCAGCATGAGCGAGTGGGTTCGCTCCTTGCTTGCCAATGCCTGCACCGAGGACGAGCTTGCCTCGCGGCTCGACGCTTCCATCGAACGCATTTCCCGCCGCTCTGTGTTCCTCATGGTCGGTGTGGATGCGCTGCTGGCAGGGCACCCCGATCACGCGCTGCGCGGCCGGGCGCACCAGGCTTACATGCGCAAATGCAAGGAGCTCGGCCTTTCCGCCGCTAGCGGCGAGGGAGGTTCCGATGAAGCGTAACCTCGTCAATTTCACGCGCGGCAGCCAGCTGCTCGGACACTTCAGCTTCATGTTCGCGGCGGGCCTCAAGGGCCCACTGATCGTTGCCGCTCTCGTGATCTCATGGACCTCCTGGTGGACCATTTCGGCAGGGCTCACCGATCACGAAGTCTATCTGGTCTGGATGCGGATCTATGCCGCCATCTACGGCTTCATGGAGTTCGATCCCGCCAAGCGTATCACTCTGGAAACCGCCTTTGGCGCGACCATCCAGTTTCCGATTGCCCAGCTCGATCGCTACCCACCGGTTGTCCATGCTTGGGAGAAGCTGACGGATTTGCTGACCAGTGCCTTGTGGCGTTCCGGGTTCCTGTTGGTCCCCGCCTTTGCCGTGTTCTACTGGTTCGCCGAGCGGTTCGGAGGCCGGTCCAAGGAGCGCAAACACGAGCGCGGCGCGATGCTGGTCACGCTTCACGAGCTCGTCGACGAACTGACCACCCACAACCGGCGCGAGCGCACCCGTGAGCTCGATTCCGCGCTGGGCTGGAAATGGCGGCTCAGCCTGCCGCGGGAAATTGTCCGGGTCTTTCCTTATAGGCCATCGCATATCGCCACGGTCGCTTATCCCTGGCGGCTCGAGCAGAGCCACGCGATGCTCATTGGCACGACCGGTATGGGCAAGACCGTGGCGATCTCCGACATGATCGCGGAAGCAAGAGCCAAGGGGCAGCGCTGCGTTGTCTTCGATCTGACTGGCGCCTTTATCGAGCACTTCCATGCCGCCCATTGCGACATCATTCTGAACCCGCTCGATGCGCGCTGCCCCCAGTGGAACCTGTTCGATGAATGCCGTTCCGAAGGCGAGTTCTGGGCCGCCGCGGACGCCCTCGTGCCTCACGACGGAGGCGGTGAAGCCCAGTTCTGGGTGATTGCTGCCCGCGCGCTGTTCGTCGAATTCTGCCTCAAACTCGTGGCCGAGGGCAGGGCGACCAACGAAGCCTTGGCGCGCGAGCTGATGACCGCGGACCTCTCGCGCGTTCATGCCATGATGCGCGGAACGATCGCCGATCCGCTGACCGCGCCGGAAGCTGCACGCATGGCGGAATCGATCCGGGCCGTCTTCAACGTGAACGCCAAGGCGCTCAAGCTGCTGCCCACTGCCGGACCTCGTTTTTCTGTTCGCCAATGGATCGAGGACGGGGCCGCTGGCGCCGGAAGCGAAGGCTCGATCCTGTTCATTTCGGCCCGCTATGTCGACATGAGCGTCTGCGCGCAGTTGCTCACGCTCTGGCTCGACACGGCAATGAATACGCTGATGACGATGCCCCGTACCCGCGATCTCAAGTGCTGGTTCTTCGTCGATGAGCTGGGGGCGTTGCACCGCCTGCCGGCCCTCGAGAAAGGCTTGCAGACGGCGCGCAATTTCGGCGGCGCGATTGTCCTTGGCCTCCACGCCTATGCCAAGCTGAAGGAGGTCTACGGCGAGAACATGGCGATGACGCTGGCATCGCTCGCCCGGACCAAACTGATCCTCGGAACCGCCGACCGCGAAACGGCCACCTGGTGCTCCGACTTTATCGGCCATCGCCAGGTCAGGGACATGGAGGAGGGCTACACTTACGGCTACAACAATGCCCGTGATGCGGTCAGCCTCACCCCGCGCAAGCATATCGAGCCGCTCCTGCTGCCCGACCAGCTGATGAACCTGCCGCGCCTGTCGGGGTACATCAAGTTCCCCGATGGCTTTCCCGCCGCACCGGTCAAGCTGAAGCCCGTCGACCGACCCAAGCGGGCCGAGACCTTCATCGCGAGGGTGAAGGAAAGCCTAAAGGCAAGGTCCACCGTGACCCATCCCGCGGTGGAGCAGGAAGAGCAGCCGACAGCGCCGACAGGCAGCGAGCATCCCTCGTCCAACGATGACGGAGCGGGCAAACCGGTCGTCCCAAAGCAGGGGGAACTGGCCCTCGATCAGGTTGCGCGAACCGCGCCAAAACAGGAGCCTGACGTGCCAGCCAAGGACCTTGAACGGGCAGTTGAACGCACACCCGGCAAGACGTCAAAGGAGCAGAAACCGGCAGCTCACTCCGGGCAAGAGAAGGCTGGCAAGGCCAAGAAGGAGCGATCACACACCAGAACCGATGCCCCGCCGCGAAAGACTGGACCTTCCGCCCGCCCACTTCTCCCGACGGGCGAAGCCGCAGCGATTCCGGATCAGCCAGCTTCTGCCAAGGGTGCAGCCCGGCCCGGTGCGCCCGTGCTCAAGCCGCTGCAAGAGGACAAGCCGGATAACCCGAAGAGCCATGGCACCAGCGATGCTGCCGCGCGCAAGCTGATGCTTGAGGATGGTATGCGGGAGCATGAGCCTCCGCCGATCACTGGTCCCGATCTTGGCGACATGGAGATGTGAGCATGTCGCTGAGCTCCTCGGCATGGGGGACCGACCAATGCTGTCGGTAGCCAATGTCCGCACCGCCGGCGGCGCGGCCAACTACTTCGCTGCCGACAATTACTACACGCGGGCTGATGCCGATCGCTCGGGTGAATGGCTGGGCAAGGGCGCTGCGGCGCTCGGGCTCAAAGGGGCCGTCGACGCGCGGCAGTTCGAGGCAATCCTCAAGGGGATGTTGCCTGACGGGAGCCGCGTCGGCAGTGACAACCGGGCGCACCGGGCGGGGACCGATCTCACCTTTTCGATGCCGAAAAGCTGGTCGGTCCTCGCTCTGGTAGGCGGCGACAAACGGATCCTTGACGCCTACGCCGCGGCCGTCCGGGAAACCCTGCGTTGGGCCGAGAAGAACCTCGCCGAGACCCGGATGGAGGTTCGCGGCAGGGAGCGAGCCGTCCAGACCGGCAACCTTGCGATCGCGCTGTTCCAGCACGACACCAATCGCAACCAGGAGCCCAACGCCCACTTCCATGCCGTCATTGCCAATGTGACGAGAGGGGCCGATGGCAAATGGCGGGCATTGCGCAACGACAAGCTCTGGCAGCACAATACCCTCCTCAATGCCATGACGATGGCGCGGTTTCGTCTGAGCGTCGAAAAGCTCGGCTACGAGGTCGGTGAGTTCGGCAAGCACGGCAATTTCGAGGCCGTCGGGGTGCCCAAGCCGGTCCGCGATGCCTTCAGTTCCCGGCGAGCTGAAATCCTGGAAGCGGCCGCCCAGATGAACTTCTCAGGGCCAGGCGTGCTCGATGCTGCAACCTTGATGACCCGGGCCGACAAGGGGCGGATCGAAGATCGCGATGCGCTGACGCAGCAGTGGCAGGAAACGTCCGCAAGGTTGGGCTTTGATCCCGCCACCGTCATCGCCCAAGCCAATGCTCGCAGTGCGCAGGATCTTGGCAATGTGACCGGCTTGAGGCCAACGATGCGCGCGCTTGTTCGCAATGTTCAGGCCCTTGCAACCTCCTTTGCCGAGCGCCTTGGCCTGCGCGAAGGTGACCCGCTGATACCTAGCAGGCTGACCAATCGCAGCGTCGAGCAGGTCGCCGCAATTCATGCGGTCGCCTCGGCTGTCCGGCATCTCGGCGAGCGGGAAGCCGCCTTCACTCGGGCCGACATCTACCGTGCAGCGCTTGGCTTTGCGCTCCCGACTTCACTTGCAGACATCGAGCACCGCGTCGACCAGCTGCTCCGCCAGGGGCATCTGGAGAGGGGCAGGGGCGCCGACCGGGAACTGCTGACGACACGCGATGCTATCAGCCTCGAACAGCGCATCATTGCTGGGGTCGAAAAGGGGCGCGGTGCCGCGCCGGCGATTGTCTCTCCTGAGCTTGCAGGGACCCGTCTGCAGGCCCTATCCCAGATCAAATACGGGCTGACCCTGAATGCGGGACAGGAAGGGGCAGGACGTCTGCTGCTTGGTTCGAACAACCGGATCGTCGCGATCCAGGGCGTCGCGGGTGCAGGCAAGAGCACGGTCCTCAAACCTGTCGCCGATATCCTGCGCGAGGAGGGCAGGGCCGTCCTCGGGCTCGCGGTGCAGAACACGCTGATCCAGATGCTTGAGCGCGATACGGGTATTCCCTCGATGACGGTGTCGCGGTTCCTCGCCCAGCACCGCGATCTCCTTGAAGGCGCCGATGCGGACCGTCTCGCCGAGGCCCGAACCGACATGCGCGGCACCGTCGTGCTGCTCGACGAGGCCTCGATGGTCGGGAATGCCGACAAGGAAAAGCTGGTGCGCCTGGCAAACCTGCTCGAACTCGGCCGCTTTGCGAGCATTGGTGACCGCAAGCAGCTGGGCGCAGTCGATGCCGGAAAGCCGTTCGATGTGATGCAGCAGGCCGGCATTGAGACGGCCGTCATGAGCACCAATCTTCGCGCGCGCAGCGAAGACCTTCGTGAAGCGCAACTGGCAGCGCAACAAGGGCGCATCGGGGACGCCATGCGCCACCTCGCACCCCAGGTGATCGAGGTGGGGAACGATGCTGCGGTCGATGCCGCCGCCGCTTGGTTGTCGCTCTCGTCAGCCGGGCGCGAGACAACTGCAATCTATGCTTCAGGCCGAAACCTGCGCAGCGCCGTGAACGAGGCTGTGCAGACCGGCCTCAAAGCGAGCGGGGAGATTGGGCCAGTATCAATGCGGCTCCAGACCCTCTCGCGCGTCAATGTAACCCGTGAGGAGCTGCGATATGCCAGCACCTATGCCCCCGGCATGGTGGTCGATGTCGCGCGGCGTCAGCGCAGCCAAGGCCTTGCAGCAGGCGAATACCGGGTAGTCGGAACCGATGTGGCTCGCGAGCGGGTGACGCTGGAGAACGAGCGTGGCCGCCAGTTCGAGTTTCGTCCGGGTCAGATCAGGCCGCAAGGTGAGCAGGATCCGCTGCGCCTTTTTGAAGTCCGCGCCATCGACATTTACACCGGCGACAAGATCCGGTGGACCGAGACCGATCACCAGCGGGGCCTGCTCAATGCCGACCAGGCCCGGATTATCGCAGTCGACAAAGAGGCTGTCGTGGTGAAGACATCCTTGGGCGCAGAACATAGGCTGGAGCAGGGCGACCCGATGCTCCGCCGTCTCGATCTCGCCTATGCGCTCAATGCCCATATGGCTCAGGGGCTGACCTCCGATCGCGGCATTGCGGTGATGGATAGCCGCGAGCGCAATCTGGCGAACCAGCAGACGTTTCTGGTCACGATCACACGGCTGCGCGATGGCCTCACCCTCTATGTCGATAATGCTGGCAAGCTCGAAGCGGCGGTCGAGCGCAATGCCGGCATGAAGCGCTCGGCGCTGGAAACGGTCGATCTCCTCCGCGATGCGGCATCCAAAGGGCAGGCCAAAGATCGTGTGGCTCCTGAGCAGACACGTAAACCGCCAGAGCTTGATCGGTCGATCACCAAGCCCTTCGAAATCGGCATCTAGCGTCCTGCTGTCCCCATGCGTCCGCACATGGCCGGTTGACGAGAAGTTCTTTATTTGTTCTCATTAGCCCATTCACCGAATCTCCGACGATATCCTCCTCACCCATCTCGAAGTCGCGCTGGCCGTTGCGCCGGAGCACACGCTCGTCCATCTCAATGCCGATGATCCACGCGCCCAGCGCAGCGCCAGGGTCGATCTGGCTCGTCATCTTGTCGAACGCATGCGCGGTTTCACCATCGAAGGCGACAGCCATGGCTGCCCAGGCGCGCAATCGTGCCTATTTCCGGGCGATCTGCCGCCGATCGGATAAACTGATTGAGCTTGTAGAGGAGGTTTACTGGAGTGGCCTGTGCGGGGCGTTGGAGCTCAGCTGGACAATTCGCTCGGCGATAGCCTGCCAGGTCCGAATGCCTGCCTCGTCGCCAGTAAGTGCGAGAGCCCCAATCTGTTCGGCGACGTGCAAGGGTGCATTGTCCCCATGGGCTCGAAGGACATGGTTGGCGCAGGCCCAGAGCTCCCAGTCGCTAAGCATCAGCCGAGCGCACTGATGGCCGCGCCAACCGTCGCGTAGAGACCATAGGCGACGAAACCTGCGGCAAGAATGAATTCGAGGCGGAGTTTGAATGCAGTCGGTCGAGGGTGTCCGGATGGCCATATCTGGTCACAGACAAATCCGTTGAACCCCGAACGCTCCCCGACCACTTCGACGCGAGAGCCGATGAATTTGCGTACCTGGCGGGTGTTGTCGAGTTCCCATGTCCCGCCACCATCGGTTCGCAGCACCGGTCCGTTGGCCGACCGTTCGACGATGCCGGTCAGATGCGTGGTGCAGATCACCGGCAAGCCGGGCCTTTCCAGTAGCGATCCCAACGCAGGACGGTGCCGGTTTTGATCATGGCGCATGACAGATCGGCACCTGACGGCAGGCGGCACCAGGCAGCCGTTCTGTTGCCGCCCGCGCCCCCCTCGGAGCGGCAGGTCATCCGGAGACCTCGAACGACAACATGGCCGGTTGAAATTGTCCCGCGCGCGCCGCCCATCAGCTGCACGAGGGCATCGCGCGCCTCAATCGCCGTGGCATCGGGGCAGGGCTGATTGGTGCGGCAGGTGCCGTCCATTTCCCGGGCAGCGATACCGGCGATCCGAAGGTGAGGGCCTTCTGCACACCAGACCGGGCCATCGCCATCCCAGACATGGGTTGCCGTGCAGGTAAAGGTCTGGCCGGACGCGACGATCGAAGCGGCAAGGAGGGCAAGCATCAGTAGGCCACCTTAGAGCGCCCTTCCAAACCAGAGAACCCGTCCGACGATATTGAGCGTGCGTTTCTCGAGGCCGCGCCAGCTTGGATAGGCCGGGTTGTCGCTCAGGACCGACGCGCGCTTGCCCTGTGGTTCGAGCGCAATGCGCTTTACGCTCAGCATATCGTCCATCCGCAGGACATAGATCCCGTCTCTAAGCCGCGCCTGGCCGTCCCCGAGATCGACCATAACTTCGTCGCCATCATGAAGGGTGGGCTCCATGGAGTCGCCATGCACGGCGATGATCGACAGGCTCGCTGCCTTGCTCGCGGTCAGTCGCCGCAGCCACTTCTCGTCGAAGCCAAACTGCGCGGATTTGGCTTCCATTTCGGCCAGAGCGCCGTGGCCGGCTGATGCCTCGACATTGAGCAAAGGCACATGGACGAGCTCGACCACCGGGCCTGAGCGGCGGGCAGGGGCTCCAAGAACCTTCTCATCGACCCCGAAAAATCGCGCCAGAACCGAGCGATCCTGCTCGTCCAGCTGCCGCGGACTGCCGCGCCGAATGTACTGCTGGATGTAGGCGGCATTGCGCCCCAGCAGACGCGAAACCGAGGAGTAATTCACGCCTCGTTGCTGGATCAGTTCATCCAAGGCTCTCCGTGCGTCGTCCATGACTACCAGTCCTATCGCGGGCACCTAGGAAAATCCATCCTAGACTCTAGGAAGCCTTCCTAGTAAGAACATATCAAGAACACAAGCCTAAAGCGAGTCGACGGCGATGGAACTACTGGAGCAGATCGAGGCATATCTGGCGAAAACACGAACGTCGCCAAGCACCTTCGGTCGGCACGTCGTGGCAGATCCTCGCTTCGTTCAGGACCTTCGGGACGGGCGCAGGCCACGCCGCAAGACCTGCCAGAAAGTGTCGAAATTTCTTGCGAGCTCAGAGGCAGTTAGCCGCAGGTAGTCTAGCGAAATCTGGGGCAGTTTCTTCCGAATCTCGTTGCCTCGTCCTCAAGCATCCATTACGCTTACCCATACAGAAACTGGTTTAGCCCAGTTTCTTGGGGGATCTGGGAATGGATAGCGATTCGGGATTGAGGCGCGGGGTTGAGAGCCGCCTCGAATTCATCGAATTCAGGCTCTTTTGGGAAGGGCATGTCAACCGGAGTGACCTGATTGAAGTTTTCGGCGTTTCGATCAACCAGGCTTCGACGGATCTGAACAGATATCTTGGCCTGGCTGAAGCCAACATGGTCTACGACAAGAGCGCCAGGACTTACGTTCGCAGCTCTTCCTTTACCCCCGTATTCCACCAGCCCGACGCAGCCCAATATCTCTCACAGCTCAGATCGCTCTCGGATGGAATCATTGCCGCCGATGACAGCTGGATCGGAGGCTTGCCGAGTTTCGCCTGTGCCCCGACGCCCGCCCGGGGTGTCTCGCCCAAAACTCTGCGGGCCATCGTGACGGCGATCAAACGGCACGAGGCGATCGAAGTCTTCTACCAATCGATGTCTTCCCTTGAGCCTGCTTGGCGGTGGATCGAACCTCATGCCTTGGTGTTTGACGGCTTCAGATGGCATGCTCGCGCGAATTGCCCACGCAGCAGCGCCTTCAAGGACTTCGTTCTCTCGCGCATCACCGATACGCGCTCATCGAAGCCGGCAGATGCTCGGGCGACAAGTGATCGCGAATGGGAAGAGCAGGTTGAGCTCGAGATCGCGCCTCACCCCGAATTGAGCGCTGGTCAGCGCAAGGCGATCGAGCTCGACTACGGAATGGAAAGGGGCGTGACGACCATCCCGGTCCGAAGGGCTCTCCTCTACTACGCACTGAAGCGCCTCGGATTGGATACCGATCCGGCAGCACGTAAGCCCCAGGACCAGCAGATTGTGCTCTTGAACGCGGATAAGGTGGCGCTCGCACTCGGAAACGGCGCCCACTCATGACCCGAAAGGCAAGTACCTCAAAATATCGGATGTCTTTCGGCACCGGCGGCCTATTCCTGAATGAGAGCATTGCGATTGCACGGCTCTATCAGGAGCTGGGAGACTGGACTGCGGTCAAGAAGGCCGCGGGCGAACAGGGCGTCATCCCCTTCCGGAAACAATCATCGGTGACCCGCTCGGTCCGAGAGATCGCCAATCGCCTAGAAGCTCTAAAGGTGGATGAGATCGATCTGCTTTGTCATGGTGATTACGCGGATCAGCTTTCGGTCCTCTGGCTGGCACTATGCCGGGCCTATCGGTTCATCGGTGAGTTTGCGGTCGAACTCCTTTCGGAGCGTTTCCTCAGTTTCCGCACCCATGTCACCTACGACGACTTCGATTCTTTCTATGCGGCCAAGGCTGAATGGGAGCCAGAGCTCGAAGCCATCAGCACTTCGACCCGCGAAAAACTGCGTCAGATCCTGTTTAGGCTCATGAGAGAGGCGGGGATCCTTAACCAAGAGGATCATATTTGTCGGGCGCTGCTCTCGCCGAGCTTCGCGGCCCTGATGGCGCAATCCGACCCGCATGAACTGCGATATTTCCCGGGCGTGGAGCTCGGCAGGCAAAGGGGCGCCTGATGACACGAGATACAAACACGATGACGCCCCGAGAGCGTCAGGACCATTTGCTGGAAGTCGTTTCGAGCCAGCGTTTTCTCAGGAAGCTGGGCCTAGGGAATGAGGTTCCTTTCTTCATCTGCCCTTTCACGGCCAGCGACGCTGTGGACATGGAACAGGTGCGGGGTCAGCTGGTAAGACAGCTCGCCAATCGCGGCGTCACGGTGCTGGACATAAATCTCTATGATCTGGCTATCGATATACTGCGCGAGCGCGGGATATGGGTTGAGCTGATCGCTGCCGAACCGGGGGTAACAAAGGACGAGCTCAAGGAGCTTTTGCAGAATGTCCTTGATCCCGAGACCCACCTCATCCCCGAAATCGGCAAGAGACTGGCAAGCCAATCGTTTGACGTCCTTTTCCTTTCCGGCGTGGGTGAAGTCTTCCCCTATATCCGTTCGCATAACGTGCTGAACAACCTCCAAAGTACGGCCAAGGAAAAGCCAACTCTGATGTTTTTCCCTGGAAACTACACGCACGCCTTGGCCAGCGGGGCCTCGCTGGATCTTTTTGGAATTCTGCACGACGACAAATATTATCGTGCTTTCAACATCTTCAATTACGAGGTCTGAGGGGCCGATATGACCATTTTGCGCTGTAGATTTCCGCTGAGAATTGACCCGGTAGGGGCATAAATTTCCATTGAGAATTGACCCATGTTTGAACCCGCCCCTGGCTGACCAGTCTGGGGTATCGGGAGTGATCGACATGGATTTACTGAGTGTAATTCGCCGGTGGCGCCTTCGTGATAAGATCCCGCTTCGTGAGATCGAGCGGCGCACCGGTTTGTCGCGCAACACGATCCGCAAGTATCTGCGCGCGGATACTGTGGTGCCGCAGTTCAAGGTACCTGACCGGTCGAGCAAGCTAGACCCGTTTGCTGAGAAGCTGACGGGTTGGTTGCAAATCGAGGCTGGCAAATCGCGCAAGCAGAAGCGCACGGCGAAGCAGATGCACGCCGATTTAGTCGCATTGGGCTATGAGGGATCCTACAATCGGGTCGCTGCCTATGTGCGTGATTTGAAGGCTGGCCGTCTCTTGGCACAGCAGGCCAGCGGGCGCGGAACATACGTGCCTTTGGTTTTTCAGCCCGGTGAAGCGTTCCAATTCGACTGGAGCGAAGATTGGGCCATTCTTGGCGGTGAGCACGTCAAGCTACAGGCTGCCCACACCAAGCTATCGCATAGCAAGGCGTTCATCGTGCGGGCCTATCCGCTTCAGACGCATGAGATGCTGTTTGATGCGCTGACGCAGGCATTCCGCGTGCTGGGCGGTGTGCCGCAGCGCGGGATCTTCGATAACATGCGGACTGCGGTCGACAAGATCGGCAAGGGCAAGGCCCGACAGGTCAACGCGCGCTTTACGGCTATGGCTAGCCACTATTTGTTCGAGCCTGCGTTCTGCAATCCGGCCTCGGGGTGGGAGAAAGGGCAGGTCGAGAAAAATGTCCAGGATGCGCGGCGGCGGCTGTGGCAGCAGTTGCCCGCCTTCCCGGATATCCATGCGCTCAATGCCTGGCTCGAAGAGCAATGCATCGCACAATGGGGCGAGATCCAGCACGGTAACTTGCCCGGCACCGTAGCCGATGTACATGCCGCTGAGGTTGGCGCTCTGATGCCACTGGGGCGGACCTTCGACGGCTTTGTCGAACACACCAAGCGGGTGTCACCGATCTGCCTGATCAGCTTTGAACGCAATCGGTATAGCGTCCCAGCATCCTTTGCCAACCGCCCGGTTAGCGTCAGGATCTATCCCGAGCGGATCGTGGTGGCGGCCGAAGGTCGGATCCTGTGCGAACATGCTCGGATTATCGACCGATCTCACCACACCAGAGGGCGGACAATCTATGACTGGCGGCACTATCTGGCAGTAGTCCAGCGCAAGCCGGGGGCACTGCGTAATGGCGCGCCTTTCTTGCAGCTCCCAGAGGCCTTCAAGCAGCTGCAAAGCCAGCTCCTGCGCCGTCCTGGTGGAGACAAGGAGATGGCGGAGATACTGGCATTGGTGCTGCAGCATGACGAGCAGGCTGTCCGTCGTCAGAACATTCGGCACAACTCGCGGCGTAGATTAGCGGAGTGCGGACCTCGTCAGGGGGTTGATGTTAGGCGGCGAACTTGCGGTGCTGCAAGCGCCGATGATCGATGGTCTGTCGCTTGATCCTTTCGCGCAGTTTGATGATTGCCGGAGCCCTGCCGAAGTAGGCGTCGGCAGGCGTCACGTTGGCCAGGCTCTCGTGGTATCGCTGGTGATTGTAGTGCTCGACGAAGGTCTCGATGTGGGCTTCGAGGTCGCCGGGCAGGAAGTAGTTTTCCAGCAAGATGCGGTTTTTCAGGGTCTGGTGCCAGCGCTCGATCTTGCCCTGGGTTTGGGGATGACACGGGGCGCCGCGGACATGGCTCATCTTCCGGGCCTCGATGTATTCCGCCAGCTCACCCGCGATGTAGCTGGGGCCATTATCGCTGAGTAGCCGGGGTTTGTGCAGTGGTCTGTCTTGGAAAATCCGGTCCATTTCTGAAGAGAGCCCGCGAGGGTATCTGGAATGGAGAATGGCATGGGACGTCAGCGGTTTACGCCGGAGCAGATCATCGCGAAGCTGCGTGAGGTTGATGTGCTCGTCGGCCGAGGTTCGACGGCCGTCGAGGCTTGCCGGCAGATCGGCATTGCTGAGCAGACACTGTATCGATGGCGTAAGGAATATGGCGGGCTGAAGGTCGATCAGGCTCGCCGGATGAAGGAGCTGGAGCGCGAGAATGCGCGGTTGAAGAAGCTCGTCGCAGATCTCGCGCTCGACAAGGCGATCCTCCAGGAGGCGTCCAAGCTAAATTTCTGAGCCCCTCCCGTCGCCGCGAGGCGATCGAGCAGGTCCGTCGCGTGTTGCCGGTATCGGAGCGGCGGACTTGCCGGGTACTTGGCCAGCCCCGCTCGACGCAGCGCCACCCACCGAGGGACGATACCGACGAGCAGCGGCTGACCGCCGACATCATCGCGCTGGCGACGAACTATGGTCGGTATGGCTATCGTCGTATCCATGCTCTGCTCGGCAATGCCGGCTGGCAAGTCAGCCTGTCGGTGGTCGAGCGGATCTGGCGGCGGGAGGGTTTGAAGGTTCCCAAACGGCAGCCGAAACGCCGCCGTCTCTGGCTGGGCGACGGGTCGTGCATCCGCCTTCGCCCTCAACATCGCGGGCATGTCTGGTCCTATGACTTCGTCGAGGATCGGACCCACAACGGACGCAAATTCCGAATGCTCAACATCATCGACGAGTTCAGCAGAGAGTGCCTGGCCATGGTGCCATTGCGGCGCTTCCGGTCGAACGACGTCATCGACGTGCTGGCCGATCTGTTCATCGAACATGGGCCGCCTCAGCATATCCGGTCCGATAACGGCCCAGAATTCGTCGCTCACGCCGTCCAGGGCTGGCTCGGCAGGCTGGGCGTCACCACCCTCTATATCGAGCCGGGCAGCCCGTGGGAAAACGGCTATATCGAAAGCTTCAACGCTCGCCTGCGTGACGAACTGCTCAACGGCGAGATCTTCTACAGCCTCGAGGAGGTCCGCTGCGTCACCAACTGGTGGCGCGACCATTACAACCGAGCGCGGCCGCACAGCAGTCTGGGATACCGCCCGCCTGCGCCAGAGACGACGACGATGCCAGCGTGGCCGCTCGGCTCCGCTGCGCTCCGCCTCCCGTCCACGCTGGCATCGGAGGCGCGCATCAACTAACTATACAACCGGACCGGACATCGCGGGCAGTCCAGGTGCTGACGGCGGACACACCAGATATAGTGCCACAATGACGAGAATGCCGGAGATAACCGAAGTCAGGGGGTGCGCTCGGAGCCGTTGTGCCAAGCTCTGTATGGAATTACTCATATCGACGCTCCATTTCCGTCAAACATCTTGACACCTCGACTGCCGGGCGAGACTGGTTCAGCTCAATCGAGACGCGAGCCATTCTCAGAACCACATCCGGACTCCCGCGACGACGGAGACGAGGCTGGTGTCTTCACCTTCCGCGCGCGCCAGTCGTTTCGTGCTCCCGTAGCTCTGTGTCCACGAGACACCCACATAGGGAGCGAACTCGCGCTTGACTTCGTAACGCAGCCTGAGACCGAGTTCGGTCTTGTTCAGCCCGGAACCGACGCCGAACGACCGATCCTTCTGAACTGCGGCGTCGAACTCGAAGCGCGGTTGCAGGATGAACCGCTGGGTCAACTGCTGATCATAGGTGGCGGTCGCCCGCATGGAGACCTTACCATCTTGGCTGATGAACAGCGTCGGTTCGAGCGAGTAGCGGTAAGGAGCGAGGCCCTGCACGCCGATCGCGGCATAGGTTCGCGATTGATTGGGGCCTGGCCCCGAGCGGTGCGCAAAACGGACGCCGGCCTGAAAGTCGAAGAAGGGCGAGATCAATCGGCCGTAGAGAAGCTGCCCCTCCTGCTCGCCTCCGCCTGGCCCCGATACGTCTTGCAGCCCTTCGGTCTTGACCCAAAGCCGGTTTACGTCGCCGCCGTACCAGCCGTAAATATCCCATCGGATTGCTCCCGCGGCGCGACTTTCGCGATACTCAAGCAATTCTGTCACCAAGTAGCTGTAGTTCGCGCTGTCGGCGGTCGGCTCCGGCCATCCCGAACGCTCCGCAAGGTTGGGCAGCGTTGCTGTCTCCTGGCCTGTCGGGGCAGGTGCAGCAACCGGTTCGGCTTGCGAAGTTTTGCCGGGAGCCGGCATCGGCATAGCCATCGGTTCGCCAGCTCCCTGCACGCCCGTCTCCTGTGCTTGAAGACCGGTCGGCAGCACGAACAGGACGGGCAACAATGAAGGTGTGAAGCGCAACGGCTTTCTCCGGTCAGGCGGGGGAGGAGACTTCGACGACGCGGAACATGCCCATCTCCATGTGGAGCAACAGGTGGCAGTGCATCGCCCATTGCCCAGGTGCGTCTGCGGTCACAGCCACCGTCAGGCGCTCGGCGGGTTTGACGCTGACCGTATGCTTGCGCGGCTGGTTCGCTCCGCCGCCGTTCTCGAGCTCCATCCACATGCCGTGAAGGTGGATCGGATGTTCCATCATGGTGTCGTTGACGAACACCATGCGCAGCCGTTCGCCATATCTGAACGCGATCGGGGTGCGCGCTTCGGAGTATTTCTTGCCGTCGAAGGACCAGCTGTAGCGGTCCATGTTGCCCGTGATGTGCAGTTCGATCTCGCGCTCGGGCGCACGCAGATCGGTTTGCGGGATCACGCTGCGAAGATCGGCGTAGACCAGGACGCGCGAATTCTCGGTGTCGAACCCCGAGCCCGGTTCGCCGAGACGGTTCTTCGCGACCATGGCGATCGAGGAATTGCCGACCCCGTGTGTGTCGGGGCCGTGAGCGAAGCGCTGATCTTTGGCCGCGGCGCCTTCGCCGCTCATGCCCGGCATCGCACCCATGGCGCCCATCGCGCCGCCGGTCGTCGGCATGTCGGCCATGCCCGATTGGTGCGCCGTCTTCAGTTTTTCGGCGGCGTCCGCGCGAACCCGCTCGGCCGCGCCCATGTTCTGCATCTGGTGACCGCTCATGTCCATGACTGGCGGTGACGAGGGAGCGACGGCGCCCGGCATCCCGGACATGCTCCCCATCCCGGCCTTGCCCGCGCCCATGTCCATGCCGCCCATGTCCATGCCGCCCATGTCCATGCCCATGTCGGCCATCGTCCGGATCGGCCGCGGCCGACGCGGCGGGATCGGGGCGGTCATGCCCGCGCGCGGGGCGAGGGTGCCGCGCGCGAACCCGCTCCGGTCCATCGTCTCCGCCATCAGCGTGTAGGCGCGGTCCTCAGGCACGACGATCACGTCGAACGTTTCGCCGGGCGCGATCCGGAACTCATCGACCTCAACCGGCTGGACGTTCAGCCCGTCCGCCTGCACCACGGTCATCTTGAGCCCGGGGATGCGGATGTCGAAATAGGTCATTGCGCCAGCCGCGATGAAGCGCAGGCGCACGCGCTCGCCCGGCCGGAACAGCCCGGTCCAATTGGCGTCACTCGTCAGTCCGTTGATGAGGTAAGTGTAGGTGTATCCGGTGACGTCGGCGAAGTCGGTCGGGTCCATGCGCATCTTGGACCAGCTGAGCCGTTCCGTGAGCGTCGCCGACCAGCCGTTCGCGCCGACATCGCGGACGAGATCGGCCAGCGTGCGCTTCTGATAATTGTAATATCCGGACTGCTTCTTGAGATTGGCGATAATTTTTTCTGGGGCCTCGAAGCTCCAGTCGGACATCAACACGACATAGTCCCGGTCGAAGGCGACGGGATCGGGACCGGCCGGATCGATGACGAAGGGCGCGTAAACGCCGAGCAGCTCCTGCCCGCCCGAATGGCTGTGGCACCAGTAGGTGCCGCTCTGAAGCAGCGGAAAGCGGTAGGTGAACGTCTCGCCGGGCGCGATGCCGGCGAAGCTCACGCCGGGAACCCCGTCCATGCCCGGGGGCAGGAGGATCCCGTGCCAGTGGATCGAGGCGATCTCCTTCAAGCGGTTCGTAACCCGTATGACGGCCTCCTCGCCCTCGCGGAAACGCAGGAGCGGCCCCGGCACGGTTCCGTTGATCGCCATCGCCTTGCCGGGACGTCCGTCGACCATCAGTCGGTAGTCGTCGATCTCCAGATCGTAGCTGCGCACGCCTGCCGCGGCGGGGTTCGAAACCGCCAATGCCTGGCTGTCCTGTGTCCAGGCATAGGCCGGCGCTCCGCGCGCAAGCACCGCGGCGAGACCAAGCAGGCCGCCATTCGTCAGCACTCTTCGCCGGTCGATTACCTCAGAGGGGCTGATCATCCTTGGCCTTTCTCATTTCGGCAGAGCGGCTGCCGCTATGCAGCGCGCGCCGGACATCGAATCGCTTGCAGCAGCGGATGGCTTGGTCCGGAGGCCTACGGCCACTGGAAATTCGCCAATTGTGAAACCGCCCATCACTGACCTCAATCGCTCTATCGCGCTTGGATCATAGTCCAGGGTCAAGGTCGTTCTTTTGACCCTGATCAAAAAGGAGAAGGCTCGTGGCGGCGGCTAGGGCGAGAGCCTGTGAACTCAACCGTCTTGTGGGCCGTTGGTGCACGGGTCCGATCGGCAGTGTTCAGCGACCGTGCTCCGCAAACCGCGACTCGCCATCAGCATTTCCGTCACGAACGCCGCGAGTGCGCCGATGGTGAACACAATTGCCAAACCAAAAAGTATGAACAACGCCGAGACGACCGTGTTATTGCGCAAAGCGCCGAGAAAGAGCACAAGCGTTGCGCTGCTGGTCGCTCCTCCAGCGAGAGCGCCGAGCACGACGGCCGCATCAAGCACCAGCGATCGCCTCCGCTGATAGGCTAGCTGGACCGAAAGGAGTAAGCCGTCCGCTGCATTGGCTCTCTCGAGCGCTAGCGCAAGCTGATCCACCCGGTCGGCCACACGGGCGAGGCGAGTCGAGAACACGTTGAGGAGCGCCGCGATACCTGAGAGCAGGAATATAGGTGTCAACGCGACCTGAATTATATGCGTGACGCTGTCCAGCGATGAAGGATGGCCAATGTCAATGTCTAGCATAATGAGACCGGTTTAACTGCGGATTTGCCAGATAGCCATGGTAACGCCGGGACTTGCTGAGGTCAGTGTTACTTTGACCATGCCAACGCCCTTGATGTTATTGAACGAGTCGGTCCGGTGGCACGCAAAGAACTGATCCACCCGCGGCTCTCTGACCCGTAATCGACTTATCCATCATTTCAAAGTGCACCATATAGTGGCTCGGCGGTGCCTTGTGGTACTGAGAACAAGTGGTTGACCGAGGACTTGGGTGTAAAACCCGACAATCTTTCACGTTGAGCGCGCGAAAACCGCCGACAGGCCAAGCAGGCCGGCGCCCGCCATATCTCGCGCCGGCCGATGCGATCGAGAGCCGTGTCATAACGATCAGCTGCCCGCGAAATCGAGGACGACGCGCGCGGCCACATCGCCACGTTGCAGCCGGCCCAGAACCTCGTTGATCGCCGACAGCGGCTGCAGTTCGATATTCGCCTTGACCTTGCCCTCGGCGGCAAATGCGAGGGCTTCGGCCATGTCTTGGCGGGTGCCGACGAACGATCCGCGAATGGTGATGCAGTCAACGACTACATCGAAGAGCGAGACCGGAAACTCGCCGGGCGGCAGCCCGACCAGCACGCAGGTTCCGCGCTTGCGGGTCGTAAGCGTGGCGTGAGGACCGCAGTTTATGCGGCTTGGGCTGTTGGCTGATCTGTCTGGGGCACCCAGTTCCACGGCATCAGCTCGTCCCAGCGGGTGGCGGGCCAGTCGCCGGCGACCCTGGCGATGACATCGGCGATATAGGCCTGCGGGTCGACGCCGTTGGCCTTGCAGGTCTGGATGACGGTGTAGATGGCGGCGGCTCGCTCGCCGCCTGCGCGCGAACCCGCGAACAGCCAGTTGCGCCTTCCCACGGCGACGCCGCGCAGGGCCCGCTCCGCGATGTTGTTGTCGATCTCCAGACGCCCGTCACCCAGGAAGCGGCACAGCGCCGGCCAGCGTTTGGTGCCATAGGCGATGGCTTTGGCCATGTCGGACTTGGGCGACAGGCGGCGAAGGGCAGCGTCGAGCACCTCGCGCAAGGCGTCGACCAGCGACTGGCTTCGTTCCTGTCGCGCTCGACGGCGTACATCCGGCGGCTGACCACGCACCTCCGCCTCGACGGCATAGAGCGCGCCGATGCGCTCCAGGATATCGGTGGTCAGCGGCGTGGAGAGGCGCTCGTGCAGGTCGAACACCTTGCGCCGGAAGTGTGCCCAGCATGCCACCTCTGTGACGCCACCGCGGTACAGGGCGTCATAGCCCGCATAGGCATCGGCCTGGAGAAAGCCGCGAAAGCCGGCGAGATGCGCCTGCGGGTGCGCCGCGGTGCGGTCGGGCGTGAAGCGATACCATGTTGCGGGCGGTGTCGTGCTGCCGGACGCCTGGTCGTCGGCGGCGTACACCCACAGCCGCCCGGTCGCGGTCTTGCCACGGCCGGGGTCGAGCACCGGCACCGGCGTGTCGTCGGCGTGGATCTTGTCGGCCTTGAGCACCTCGTCACGGATACGGCTGACCACCGGGTCGAGCAGTGCTGCAGCTTGCCCGGCCCAGCCCGCGAGCGTCGAGCGGTCGATCTCGAGCCCCTGCGCGGCCATCATCTCGGCCTGGCGGTACAACGGCAGATGGTGGTCGAACTTGGAGACGACGACGTGCGCCAGCGTCGCGAAGGTCGCCTTGCCCCGCGCCACAGCGCTGACCGGCGCGGGTGCCTGGACGATCTTCTCGCAAGACCGGCAGCTGTATTTGGGGCGGACGTTGCGCACGACCCGCCAGCGCACCGGCACGATGTCGAGCATCTCGTGCGCGTCCACGCCCAGCCGGCGCAGCGCACCACCGCAGTCCGGGCAGGTGCAGATACCGGACGCCGGCTCGTGGACGACCTCCTCGCGCGGCAGATGCTCCGGCAGACTGCGGACCGGTGCCAGGCGCGGCGCTACTCCAGGCGCCGCAGTCTCGACTTCGGAAACATCCCGCTCCGTTTCCAGCTCTTCCAGCGCCAGCTCGAGCTGTTCGATCTCGCGGCCCAACTTCTCGGAGGAGGCACCGAACTGCATCCGCCGCAGTCGGGCGATCTGCCCGCGCAACGTGTCGATGAGCAGATCGCGGGCGGCGAGCGCGGCATTCGCCCGGGCGAGCGATGCCTCCAGCGCGGCGATCCGCGCGGTGGCATCAGCAGGGGAAACAGGCGCTTCCAGCACCCGCATTTCATAACAGATCACGCATCGACGGGCGAGAAAAAGCGTCGCAAAACCGCCGTTTTCACCCCGCCAGCGTCGGCGTGAACGTCCGCTCTGGGCGACGCCAGTCGATGCCCTCCAGCAGCATCGACAATTGTGCCGGCGTCAGCGTCACCGTGCCCGTCGCGGTCACCGGCCAGACGAACCGACCCCGGTCGAGCCGCTTGGAGAACAGGCACAGGCCTTGCCCATCGAACCACAGCAGCTTGACCAGATGACCCCGCTTGCCCCGGAACGCGAACAACGCGCCCGAGTGCGGGTTCTGGGCCAGCACCTGCTGCACCAGTACCGCCAGGCCATCGAACCCTTTGCGCATGTCGGTGACGCCACACGCCAGGAACACCCGCGTCGGCAACGGCGTGGGGCTCAACGCAGCACCGACAACACTCGCGCCAGCGCGCCGGCGTCCACCGACCCGTCCACGCTCACTCGGACGCCACCCGGAAATTCGATGCAGATGAGGCCAGACGTGGATGTCGGTAAGCGATGTTCTCACCCCACGGCGGGCGAGTAATTCCACGGCATGAGTTCGCCGAGCTGCTGATTGCTATGGCCTTCAGCGAGTTTGGTCAGGGTGCTGGCCAACCAAGCTTCCGGGTGGACCTCGTTCAGCTTGCAGGTCTCGATGAGGGAGGCGATCACGGCCCAGGTTTCGCCGCCGTGGTCCGAGCCGGCGAACAGGGCGTTTTTGCGGTTGAGCGCCAGGGGCCGGATGCTGCGTTCGACCGTGTTGTTGTCGAGTTCGATCCGGCCATCGGTCAGGAACAGCGTGAGACCGTCCCAGCGGGTAAGCGCGTAGCGGATCGCTTCGGCAAGCCGGCTCTTGGCACTCATCCGGGCGAGCCTGTCGTCGAGGAACCGGCGAAGTTCGGTCACGATGGGCGCGCTGTGCTCGGCACGAACGGCCCGTCGTCGGTCGGGATCGGCGCCGCGGATGTCGGTCTCGATCCGGTAGAGGGCGGCGATGCGCTGAAGCGTCTCGGCAGCGACCGGCGAGTTTCCCTGCGCGGCAAGTTCGTAGAACCGGCGGCGCACATGCGCCCAGCAGAACGCGAGCCGCACGTCGCCGCGACGCGCCAGCGCAGCATAGCCGCCATAGCCATCGACCTGCAGGATGCCTGAAAAGCCGGCGAGATGTTCGACTGGTCGCTCGCCCTTGCGATCGGGCGCGTAGCGATAGGCGACCGCCGGCGGGTCGGATCCGCCCCAGGGCCGATCGTCGCGCACATAGGCCCATAGCTGCCCGGTCTTCGTGCGCCCGCGCCCCGGATCGAGAACCGGTGCAGTGGTCTCGTCGGCGAACAGCCTGCCGCTACGTCTGAGTTCGGCGAGCAGATGATCGCGCAGCGGCGCCAGCCACCAGGCCGCGCGGCCCGTCCAGTCGGCGAGCGTCGAACGATCGAGCCGGACGCCCTGTCGGGCATAGATCTGCGCCTGGCGGTAGAGCGGCAGGTGGTCGGCATACTTGGCGACCAGCACATGGGCGACGAGCGCTTCAGTGGGGATGCCGTTCTCGACAATGCGCGGCGCTGCCGCGGCTTGCACGGGCGGAGCCTCGCAGGCGCGGCAGCCATAGCGCGGGCGCCGCGTGACCAGGACACGGAAGCTGGCGGGCACGACATCGAGCCGCTCGGCGACATCCTCGCCGATGACGTGGAGATCGCCGCCGCAGCAGGCGCAGGACCTGTCCTCGAGCTCGAGCACGCGCTCGATCCGTTCGAGATGCGCCGGCAGGCTCCCGCGGTTGGACTTGCGTGGGGGGTTGTCGGA
Organism: Sphingomonas sp. IW22; assembly: GCF_041321155.1. Classification (GTDB taxonomy): domain Bacteria; phylum Pseudomonadota; class Alphaproteobacteria; order Sphingomonadales; family Sphingomonadaceae; genus Sphingomonas. The sequence continues at coordinate 2,279,475 of NZ_JBGGWB010000001.1, forward strand.
ACCCGCCATCCGGGCTTCGCGGCTCGCCTCCACGCCGGCGATGGCGGCATCGAGATCTTCAAGGCCAAGCTGAAGCTGGTCTTGGTCCAGTTGCTCCGAGCGGGCACCGAACCGATGTCGCCGGAATACGGCGATGATCGCGGTCAGCCGGGCGATCTCGGCATCGGCTTCGGTGCCGGCCGTCTCCAACTCCGCGACCCGATCGGCGAGGCGCCGCTGCTCTTCGGCCTGGCCGACGATGATCGCGCGCAGCGCCTCGGGATCATCAGGAAGGTCGGCCGCCAGCAGCATCGGCAGCCGTTGAATCAGCGCGCCCGACCAGCGTCAAGCGGCGATCCGGGGAGCCAGCGGACGCCGGGTGCCATGCACGCGTCGCCAGTCGAGCCCTTCGAGCAGCGCGCCAAGCTGAGCGGCGGTGAGGCGCATCATGCCGTCCTGGATGCGGGGCCAGCGGAAGCCGCCCTGCTCCAGGCGCTTGGCCATCAGGCAAAGGCCCGTCCCGTCCCACCAGACCAGCTTGATCCGGTCGGCGCGCTTTGCCCGGAACACGTAGACGACGCCGGTGAACGGATCGGCGCCGAGCTCCGCCTTGATCAGCGCAGCCAGCGAGTCCGGCCCCTTGCGGAAGTCCACCGGCCGTGTCGCAATGAGCACCCGCGCATCCGTGCCCGGGCCGATCATCGCGGCGCCCGCAGGGCCTGCACGACGGCCGCAGCCAGATCGGGCTTCGCGGCGCGCGTGATCCGCACCACGGCGCCGTCGATCTCCACCTCGATGGCGAGGTCGCCAGGCCTCGCCGTCGGCATCGCGCTCGCAGCAACCGCCGGGACGAACATCGGCTCGGTCTCCGTCGCGGTCCGCCCGGCCTCCATCGCGTAGCGAAGCTCCCGGCGCCACGTGTAAAGCTGCGAGGTCCGGATATCGTGCCTACGGGCAAGGCTCGTCAGGTTGTCGCAATGCTCGGCTTCCGCAACGATCGCCAGCTTCTGCTCGAGCGTCCACGAACGCCGCCGGCCGGCCAGCGCGCCAAGCACCTCGAGCCGCCGAACAGGCTCCCGACCAACTCCAGTGCGGGTGTCCAGTGCACCCCCAAGCGCGTCCTCATCCATCCGCCCGCTCATCGCGCGCGATCAGGCGTCAGCCAAGGTGGGGCCGGGACACCGCTTACGGATGTCGCCGGCTGCGGCGCAGGTGCGGCGACATCGGCCACGCGCACCTCGGCGAATGACGGCAGCGCAGGCGCGACCCCGCCCAGCTTGCCCAGCCGCGCCTGCTTGCGCCACGTATAGATCAGGCTGCTCGACACCTCGCGCCGGGCGATGACATCACGGACCCGCACGCCCGGCCGGAACGCCTCGGCCAGGATCTCCAGCTTCTCCGCGTCCGACCAGCTCCGTCGGCCCGATACCCGGCCGACCACCTCCACACGACCAGTCGTACGAGCGCTCGTACGACCAGTCTCAGAACCGAAAACTTCCCGCACCGCCCGCGCCCTCGTCAAAGACGATAAGCATCCCGGCTACGGCCAAACGGGCAAGGCGGCCCTCAGGCCACGCTTACTGCGGGTCATGGCGACTCCCTGCTTGAACGCGGGGAGGGAGGGCGCCGTGATCAGGACGCCGTGAGCACCGCCGCCCGTCGCTTTCTTCAAGGCTTCCGCCGGGTCACCCGCCTTGGCGTTGATCGCGAGATCGGCACCGAGGCGCTTGGCATGTTCGAGCTTTGTGTCGTCGATGTCGATCGCCGCGACGGACAGTCCCATGGCCTTGGCATACTGGATGGCCAGATGGCCGAGGCCTCCGGCGCCCTGGATCATAGTCCAGGGTCAAGGCCGTTCTTTTGACCTTAGTCAAAAGCGACAACGACAAAAAAGGACTGGGTTGCCCGTTTCCCATCCAGCTCGTGCGCGCGTCGGTGCTGTGGACGAATGCGACCAAGCCGCGATGATCACCTTGGGCTTGCGTGCCGGCCGCATGGGCGAAGGTGTCGCATTGCGTCGAGGATCCGGTCCAGCGTCAGCGCTGTGCGGCGGCCACATTGCATCCGGTGAGAAAGTGTCGAGCTTTGGCCTTTCGCGGTGAAACTTCAGTTCCCCGTTACTAGCGTTTCAGTGCATATCGACCCGACCTACCCCTTTGATGTTGTTGAACGAATCGGTCTGGTGACAGGCGAAGCACTGGTTGACGGTTGCGTTTCGTTGGCCGGTGATCGACCTGTCCATCATCTCGAAATGCATCATCAGATGGCTCGGCGGCGGCTTGTGGCACTGCGCGCATTCCTTCGATTTCGGGCTTGGGTGAAGGAAGCCGACGATTTTCCACGTGTCGGTGGCATGGCAAGTCGCACATTTTGGCCCGAAGAATTCCTGGTGCTTGTCCTTGAAGACGTGGCACCCCTTGCAATCGAGCGCGACGGGCTTGCCCGCTTGGCGGAGCGCGAGCTTCTCGAGAACGGCGTGGTCCATCTTGATGGGGCGTTTGTCGCGCCCTTGGTGCTCCACATGACAACCACTGCAGGTCGTCACATTGGCGTGGAACACCGTCGAGGGCTTCGACAGCAGTTCCTTGGCCGGCACGTGGCAGGCAACGCACTTGTCGACAGTGACGCCCTCGTTGGGCGTATGACAGCTCGCACATTTATCTCCGAGGAATGCGTGAGCCTTGGACAACGGCCCCGGACGCACGACCGCGCTCCAGCCCGGTATCGCGTCGCCATCGGAGCGATAGATCGAGACCGGCACGGCGATCGCCAAGAGAAGCGCAGCTCCCACGAGAACAAGCAGGGATGCGCCGGGCAGCTTCATCCGAGCCACCTCAGGCCGTAGTAAATCCCGCTCCAGATGTGCAGCACCAGCAACGCATACATTACGATCGACGCTGCGATGTGCAGAAACACCCAGCGCGCCAGCGTGCGCTTGAGCGTTTCGCGCGCCGTGATCGCGAATTCGAGATCCGACATCGCTCCGAGCAGTTGCCCGAGCGGGACACCGTTAGGGTCGACCACGGCCTGATCCTTGAGCCCCGCCGCGGCCAGCGCGAGACTGTCGTAGCGAGTGCGCAAGACACCGAGCTCCTTCTGCTGGTCGCGCAAGTCCTGGCCGATGTGAGCGAGGTAGTATCGACCAACGAACCCGCTTGCCACGACCGTGAGCATGGACAGGGTCAGTGCAATTCCGAGCGGGCTCTGGAACTTGTGTCCCGAGTGAATGATGCCGAGCAGCGCCCCGACTGCGCCAGCATAGACGTGAAAGGTCAGAACAGCGCCGATCGAGACATGCTCTTTCGTGCGCTCCTTTACCCACGGCAGCCGCTTCACGGCCGAATAGGACAGCAGCAGCAGGAAGAGCACTGCCGCGGCGATGCCGAACAATGAGCCTGTCAGGCTGCCGGGAAAGCGAGGCGCGACGTGCACCAGGAACGCGGGCACGATCAGGACGAGAGCGCTGAGCATGCCGCCAACGGTGACCTTCTCGCTTTCGGTCACGTCAGGCGTCCACGACCAGGTTGCTCGCAGATTTTGCTTGGCATGCGAGGATCATGCCGCCCGCCTTCTCGTCGGCCGAGAGCGCGTCCTCAACCTCCATCGTCACCGTACCTTCGCTAAGCGGCACCTTGCAGCGCCCGCAGATCCCGACCCGGCATTCGAAGTCGATCACAACGCCGATCGCTTCGGCAGCCTCGAGCACGGATTGGTCCGGCGCCAGGTTTCCTGACTTCCCGGACTTGGAAAAGTTGACGGTCGCCTGAGCCGAAGGTGGCGCCGCACCGCCGCCAGCCGCATCCGCCGGCGGAGCCGGGGGCTCGTCGTCGGGCTCCTTATCGGGAACGGGACCGCCTTTGGGCGGCGCGAAGTCCTCGGTCTTGACCTGATCCGACGGGACGTGGAGTTCCTCCAGCGCCGCTTTGACCGCGTCCATCATCGGCGGCGGGCCGCAAAGATGAATGCGGCGTTTCACGATATCGTCGACACAGCCGGCGATGAAGTCCGCCGTGATGAAGCCGACCGGGCCCTTCCAGTCGGTGCCTTCCGCGGACGAGACGATCGACAGGATGGTGACGTTCGGGTGCCGACTGGCGAGATACGCGCATTCCTCGCGGAAAATCAGGTCAGCGGGAGTACGAACACCGTAGATAAGGTGGATTTCATACGGGTACGATCGATCAGTAAGGTAGCGCAAAACACTCATCATCGGCGTGATGCCCACACCCCCGGCGATCAGGACGATGCCGTCGGCTTCCTTGCCGGTGAAGAAGAAATTTCCGGCCGGCGCGGTGATCTCGAGCAGATCGCCAGTCTGTGCATGATCGTGGAGGTGGCGGGACTCTAGGCCATGCTCCTCGCGCTTTACGGTAAGCTCGATATAGTCGTGCTGGGTGGGCGAAGAAGAGATCGTGTAGGAGCGCCGCACTTTTTGACCGTCAATCTCGGAGGTGATCGACGCATATTGTCCCGGCAGGAACGTAAAGGGGATCGACTCTAGATTGGGTTCCATCAGCCGGAAAGTCTTGACCGTCGGCGTCTCGTCGAAGATCGCCTTGATCCGCAGGACGCCCTTCCAGGGCCGTTTGACCGGCGGCTTGACCGGGGGGGGCGCCCCAACCGGGGCACCCGCGACGGGCCCCGGCGCCTTCGGTGCGACCGCTGCCGCAGGAGCGGTGCCGGGCGGCTGCCCCCCGGGAGTCAGCCGCTGCGCCAGGGCGCCGATACGCTGTAGCCGCGCCCGGCGTAGCAGGAATGCCGCAACGAGCGCGGCTGCAAGCAGCAGCATGGCGGCGACGTGAAGCCAGGACAGGTCACGAAAGCCGCCGTCCATGATCATGTCGCTTTCCGGTGTCACGCTCATCTCGCGCTTGAACCAGGCGAGCGCGATGCGTGGCGGCGGCTGATTTTGGTTCAGGCCTTGCAACGCACTGTTGCCGCTTTCCGCGAGCGACACCCCATCGCGCACCAGGCCGATGGCTGCCTGCGCAGCCACCGGGTCGTTCGACGATTGGGCGCGATGGAGTTCGACCTGCCCGGCCGTGACGGCCGCCGCGCCCGATCCGAGGCGCGCGATCGCTTCGGTCCTGATGGCTGCGCGCGTCTTGTCCGTCAGCGCTGGGAAGTTCATCATGGCCGGGTAGAACGGCTTGCCGCCTACGATCCCGCAGCAGCCTGCTTCGGCTCCAGCTGCTTCCCCGCCACCTGGGGATGGCGACATCATCCCCTTCATCATGCCCGTCATTCCGCCCGCGGGGGGAGGGGCGGGTGCGCCCTGCGGGGCTGCCACCTTTGTGTCGGCTGCCGGCATTGCGTTCGCCGGTGCGGCAGCGGCGCCCGGATGATGCGAAGCGTGCTCGGAGGGCGACGCCTGCGCCAGCGCCGCTGAGGATCCGAAGAGCGCCATTGGCGCCGCGAATCCCAGCCGAACGATTTTCATCGTCGTCCACGTACGGCGCGAGATGATCTGGGCAGGACCGTACTTCACATCAGGATTCCTTACTTGTCATCCTTCATCGGCATCGGTTGGGCCGCGGCCGGCATCGGCGCCGGCTTGGCAATCGACAGCTTGGACTGCCGGCGGAGCGGCGCTGGTGCCGCTCCCTCAGGCACGAGTTGCGGCCTCTTTGTGCTGAAATTTCCGCAGTTGATGGGTGACTTATCGAGTTATTCGTCATGCGACAAGTGTCGCGAGCAGTGCCGCCGGCGCAGGGCCGGGGGGGGGGGGGGCGCTGCGCCGACGACATCGAGATCAGGGGCGCGAGCACTGGAGCCTGAACCCACGCCACCCGTTCCAGGCAAGCATCGACGATCGTTGTCGCGCCGCTCACCGTCCAAAGAGCCATTGTTGAACCACCATTGCCAAATTCCCCGCGGGCGAGAGTTTCACGCTACATGTCGTCTTTCATCGGCATGGGCTCGTCGTCTTCCATCGGCATGGCCTTATCCTTCGGCATGGCCTTATCCTTGCCGGTATCCGGCTTGGCCGTGGAGTTGCCCATCGGCATCTTATCATCCATCATGCCGCCGGCCCCCATCTGATCGTCCGCCATTCCGCCCTGGCCTGCACCCATCTGGTTGCCTTGCTGAGTGGACATCCGATTGTGCATCTCGGCCGCCACTCCCTGCTCGTGGTGCTCTTCCCTGCTTTCGTCTTCCGGCAGCGCGACGTTCTCGTCACCAGCCGTGATATTGGCCGGTGCGTCTTTTGAACCGTCGCACGCTGTCACGCTCAAGAGCGCTAACATGGCGGCTGTGGAGGCGAAAACCGGTCGGCGGATACTCCTTCTTAGGTTCTTCATAGTCTTACTCCTTTCAACGGTTGAAACTCTGCACTGTCTCCGCAGCATAAGTCCCGGCAGCGAAGAGATGCTGTCACCCTCGTCGTTCGCCAAGTCGCTACAAGTAAAGCAGTCGGTTGCCCGACGCAGAGACTCTATGGCGACTCGACGAGCGACTCAGGTCGCGCGACTATTGTGCGAGGATCTGCTGACAGCGTGCGTGGCTGAGATTCATCGGGTTCATGCCCATGCCCTTCATCTCATTGTGGTCGTGCGTCGTGTTGGTGCCCATGGTTTGTTCCATGCGCTCGCAACTCGCCCGCTGTTCGGGAGTTGCGTCCCTCATCGTTGCACACCCCGCAAGCGGAACCAGGGAGAGCGACGCGGTTGCTGCCATAAGAAGTTTCATGATGTTACCTTTCTCTGTTCGGTTGTATGCCCCGCAGTCCCTCTCCCGAGCTCAAAAGGCCCGTTCTTCTGTCCGATCGATTTGCGGGTAGAGACCGCCGGCAGTTCGTCGGCAGCGCGCGGACCTCCAGCTCCGCTGTCCCGGCGGGTCACATCGGGTAGGGGACCAAATCTCATGCTGTCGCCCCGTGCGCGCCGAAAGCAGGGGCGCTCGTGTTCGCGAGGTGCGCAAGAATCGGACAGTCAGAAACCGGAGCATCCACCGGGCACTCGGCGGCGAGCCTCTCGAGTGCATCCTTGATGCGATTGAGATCGATGATCCGGGAAGTGGACTCCGCGATCTTCCTCTCCGTAATGTCCAGAACGTCCGCGGCGCGAGCGGTGTCCGAAGCCCGCAGCGTGAGAAGGAGTCCAATCTCGGCGAGCGTGAAGCCAAGCTGTTGCGCCTTGCGTATGAAGCGCACCCGCTCGAGATCGCTCTCCGCGTACAAGCGGTAACCCGCCGACGACCGTGCGGGGTGCGGCAGGAGACCGTTGCGCTCATAATAGCGAACGGTGTCGGGTCGCACGCCGACAGCCTTCGCGAAAGCGCCGATGGTCAAGCCAGCCACAAATTTCCTCCGCCACCTCTATCGCGCTTGGACCATAGTCCAGGGTCAAGGCCGTTCTTTTGACCGAGGTCAAAAATCTAAGGCTGCGAGAACGCGGTTGAAAAAAAGGCCGAGGGGGCGTTGCACCTCAACCATCGAGGCGGTTGGTGGATCCGACTGCACGTCAAACTCGTCGTTGATGCCCGGCAGCCCGACGGTGCTAAAGGCGTCGCCGCGAGCGGCGATCACGACGGCGGTAGCTCGGGCCCTGCCTCGCCCGCCGCCCGGTCGATTTTTCTGGTCGTCAGCGGCCATGCTGTGGTTGCTGCCTGCGATTGGTTCACCCGATCATTCGGCTCGATCGGCGTCACGTCTTTGACGCAGATCAAAGCCTGCCAGTGCAGGTCGGACGAAAAGCAAGTGGGTCGGGCACAAGCTGTTCACGTCGAGGAGATTGAGCTTGACCGATCATGCAGACAATAGTCCGGCGATAAGCGGTCTCTCGGACACGCAGGCGATGCTGATCGACCGTTATTGGCGCGCGGCGAATTATCTCTCTGTCGGGCAGATTTACCTGCTCGACAACCCGCTCCTTCGAGCGCCGCTGACGCCCGAACACGTCAAGCCGCGGTTGCTCGGCCATTGGGGGACGACGCCGGGGCTGAACTTCATCTACGCCCATCTCAACCGCATCATCCGCGCCCGCGATACCGATCTCCTCTACGTTTGTGGGCCGGGTCATGGCGGGCCGGGAATGGTCGCCAACACCTGGCTCGAAGGTACCTACAGCGAGATCTATCCGGCGATCAGCGACGACGAGGAGGGCATGCGTCAGCTCTTCCGTCAATTCTCCTTCCCCGGCGGCATCCCGAGCCACGCCGCGCCAGAAACCCCGGGCTCCATCCACGAGGGTGGGGAGCTCGGCTATGCGCTCGTCCACGCCTATGGCGCGGCATTCGACAATCCCGGTTTGGTGGTCGCCTGCGTGATCGGCGACGGTGAGGCCGAGACCGGCCCGCTCGCCGCTTCCTGGCACAGCAACAAGTTCCTCGATCCTGTGCATGACGGCGTGGTGCTGCCGATTCTGCACCTTAACGGCTACAAAATCGCAGGTCCCACCATTCTGGGGCGGTCGGACGACACGGTACTGCGCCAGCTCCTCGAGGGCTATGGTCACGAGCCCTTCTTCGTTGAGGGCAGCGATCCGATGGACATGCACCGGCAGATGGCGGCGACGTTGGACCGCGTCTTCGACCGGATCGCGGAAATTCAGCACGCCGCCCGCGCCGGGGAGGCTCCTGGCACGATCGGTTGGCCCATGATCGTGTTGCGCAGTCCGAAGGGCTGGACTGGTCCCAAGGACGTCGACGGCAAGAGGGTCGAAGGCTTCTGGCGGGCGCATCAAGTGCCGATCGCCGAGGCGCGGGAGAATGCCGCCCACCGCCGGCTGCTCGAGGAATGGATGCAAAGCTATCGTCCCGAGGAGCTGTTTGATGCGGCCGGCCGGCTTTTGCCCGAGCTACGCGCGCTGGCTCCCGCCGGTGACAAGCGGATGGGATCCACACCTTATGCCAATGGCGGCCGGCTGCGTCGCGCACTCAGGCGCCCCGACTGGCGCGACCATGCGGTGGCGGTCCCGAGATCCGGCGGCGCGATCGGCGAGGCGACGCGGGAACTGGGCAAGTATCTCGCCGACGTGCTCCGACTGAATGCGGACGCCCGCAACTTCCGTGTCATGGGACCAGACGAGACCGCGTCGAACCGCCTGGACGCGGTGTTCGAGGTGACCGACCGCGCCTGGATGCAGCGGATCGAGCCTTATGACGAGCACCTTGCCCGCGGCGGGCGGGTCATGGAAATACTGTCCGAGCATCTCTGCCAGGGCTGGCTTGAAGGCTATCTGCTGACCGGACGGCACGGACTGTTCAACTGCTACGAGGCGTTCGTCCACATCGTCGACTCGATGTTCAACCAGCATGCCAAATGGCTGAAGGTCTCGCGCGGACTGGACTGGCGTCGGCCGATCGCCTCGTTCAACTATCTGCTGACCAGTCATGTCTGGCGGCAGGACCACAACGGCTTCAGCCATCAGGATCCGGGTTTCATCGATCTGGTTGTCAATAAAAAGGCCGATGTGGTCAGGGTATATCTGCCACCGGATGCCAACTGCCTGCTGCGCGTGGCTGACCACTGCCTGGGCACCCACGACCGGATCAACGTGATCGTGGCCGGCAAGCAACCGGCACCTCAATGGCTGACCGCCGACGAGGCGGAGACGCATTGCGCTGCGGGGGTGGGCATATGGGACTGGGCGGGCACCGATCGCGACGGCAGGGAGCCGGATGTCGTCATGGCTTGCGCCGGCGACGTGCCGACGCTCGAGACGCTTGCGGCCGTCGACCTCCTTCGTCAGCACATTCCCGAACTGAAGATCCGGGTGGTGAACGTCGTCGACTTGATGACGCTTCAGCCAAGAAGCGAACATCCACACGGCCTCAGTGACAACGACTTCGACAGCCTGTTCACTCGAAACAAGCCGATCGTCTTTGCCTTCCATGGCTATCCGTACCTCATTCACCGGCTGACCTACCGGCGAGCCAACCACGCCAATCTTCATGTCCGCGGCTTCAAGGAGGAGGGGACGACCACAACACCGTTCGACATGGTCGTGCGCAACGATCTTGATCGGTTCCATCTGGCAATGGATGTGATCGACCGTGTGCCGGGCCTTGCCGACACCACCGCGCACGCCAAGCAAGCGTTTCGCGACCGGCTGATCGAGCACAAACAATATATAACGGCCTATGGTGAGGACATGCCCGGGATTCGCGAGTGGAGTTGGCCTTACCGGGCTGCGTCCGACGCAGGCGATTGAACCGCCCGTCGAAGTGTGCTGCGTAGCGTCGGCTGCTCAAGGCTCAAGGCGAGACTGCTCGAGCAGCGGACTACCCGAGATGTCGCTCGTGAGGTTGCGGTGATCGTGGGGGCCGCAGGGTTCTTCCTGATTTGCCTGATATGGTTCGACACACCGCCTGCCATACTCAAGAACAATGTCGAGCGCGTGGTAGGCGCTAGCGTTTGGCAGCGCGCCATCCGCTCGCGGGCGCTTCATCCCCACCTAAACCCGAGCTCCGGAACGTCAGCCTTTGACCTGAGTCAACGGCTAAGGGACGGGATTCCTCTACATTCGCAAGGGAAGCACGCGGTGTCCGCCGGAGAACAAAATGGCAAACGACAGAAGAGCGCACTTAGTTGGTGGAGGCATCGGCTCCCTGGCGGCAGCAGCCTTCATGATCCGCGATGGCGGCATGCGGGGCAAGAACATCACTGTCTATGAGACCCTGCCGGTCCTGGGCGGGAGTCTGGATGGCGCCGGCAACCCGGCGGAGGGCTATTCGATGCGGGGAGGGCGGATGCTGACAACGGACAATTATGAATGTACCTGGGGCTTGTTCAAGACGATCCCCTCGCTCGAACAGCCTGGCAGGACTGTGTTTGAGGAGACGGTCGCGTTCAACGAGCGTGTGAAATCGCATTCCAAAGCGCGCCTCGTGGACCGCAACTGCGCCATCCTCGACGTCACCGCGATGGGTTTTTCAATGAAGGATCGCGTCGAGTTGCTGAAGCTCGCCGGGGCAAGCGAGGAAACGCTGGGCTCAAGTCGAATTACCGAGTGGCTGTCGCCAACGTTCTTCGAGACCAAGTTCTGGTATATGTGGGCGACGACTTTTGCTTTTCAGCCTTGGCATAGCGCGGTCGAATTTAAACGCTACCTGCATCGCTTCATGAAAGAATTCTCACGCATCGAAACGCTCGCGGGCGTGAAGCGCACGATCTACAACCAGTACGACTCATTGGTTCGGCCACTGGCGAGCTGGCTGAGGGAGAGGGGTGTTCATTTCGTCAACGACTGTCGGGTAACAGACTTTGGTCTGTCGACAATGAACGGAAAGATAGCAGTCACGAGCATCGAGATAAGCGACGCTGGTGGAAACGGATCCGTCAACGTCGGCGATGACGACCTTGTCTTTTTTCAGAACGGCTCGATGACGGACGCGTCTAGCCTTGGATCGATGACACGAGCACCCGAACGTCTGACGAAGGATGACAGCGCCGGGTGGGCTCTGTGGGAGAAGTTAGCCGAGGGGCGGCCCGAGTTTGGCAATCCTGCCGTGTTTAATTCCTCGATCCCTGAGTCCTACTGGCTGTCGTTCACTGTCACCCAGCAGAATACCGCCTTCTTCGATCATATGCAGGCTTTTACGGGCAACGAGGCAGGCACGGGCGGCCTCGTTACGTTCAAGGACTCCAATTGGTTCATGTCGGTAGTGCTGGCACATCAACCGCATTTCCCCGACCAGCCTGCCGGGACCCGCGTTTTCTGGGGCTATGCGTTGCACCCCGACCGGGTGGGCGACTTTGTAGCGAAGCCAATGTCGGAGTGCACCGGTCAGGAGATATTGATCGAGCTTTCTGGTCACCTCAACCTCGACCTGACGGTATTCGAAACGGCGAACTGCATTCCTTGCCGAATGCCCTATATCACCAGCATGTTCATGCCGCGTGCGAGCGAAGACCGTCCGCTGCCGGTCCCAAAGAACTCGAAGAACCTCGCCTTCGTCAGTCAATTCGTCGAAATACCCGAAGATGTAGTCTTCACCGTCGAATACTCTGTGAGGGTCGCGCAAATGGCGGTTTATCAACTGCTTGGGATCGATGCGGTGATTCCATCAATAATACATCACGATAAGTCGGCGATGGTAAACCTCAACGCGGTGATCAAGGCATTTCGGTAGTACGCCGTCAGCCCGATCAGGCGCCTGTATCCTGAGACTATAGACGAAGTTCGGCACCTGGCTGTGCCGCTCGTTGTTGCTCGGGCGCCAGAGTGGCTCCGTCACCGCGGCTGAACCGCGAGGAGGGTGGATGTCACACGTCGGGCTCCCATAGTCGGTCGATCACGCCCACGCCGGGATAGACGACGAGCAGTTCGGTGCCTGGATCCACGCGGAGCGTGGTTTCACCCTCGGCGAGCCACACCCCGCACGCCTCGAAGCCGTCGTTGTCGATCGCGCCGCCGCCCTGGAGCGGCACTAGCCAGATCGGCCGACCGTCACTGGCAAGCGTCGCCTCGCCCGAGCGCGTCCAACGCTCGAGCACGAAGGCAGCGCGATCGGAGAGGATGGTACGACCTGGCGCGACCTCCTTGGCTACATACGGTGCGACGTACGGGACGGGATTGCTCGCTGCGACGCCTTCGTCGAGATGCAGCTCTCGCGGCCGGCCATAATCGTAGAGGCGGTATGTCAGGTCGACATTCTGCTGCACCTCGACCAGCGTCAGCCCCGGCCCGATCGCATGGACGGTGCGCGCGGGCGAATAATAGACGTCGCCCGCCTTGACCGCCGCCCAGTCGACGAGCTTCTCGATCGTGCCATCAAGCGCGGCGCGGCGAAGTTCGTCCTGGGTCATTCGGGCCACCGTGCCAATCGCGATTGTTGCACGCGGCTCCGCGGCGAGTACCACCCACGCCTCGTCCTTTCCGCGCGGATAGCCGTGCGCCTGCGCCACCGTGTCGTCGGGGTGAACCTGGATCGACAGCTTCTCGCTGGTGAATAGATATTTTATGAGCAGCTCGGGATCGCCGGGTGCCTCGAACCAAATCTCTCCGACGGGCTCACCGCCTGGCGCCACGCTGCCGAAGCCCGGCCACAGGTTGGTCCGCCCCCAGGGTTTCTCGACTCGCTTGGTGGTCAGGCGGATGGCGGCCATGAAGCGGGTTCCTTCGTCACGCGACGCCCAGTAGTCGCGAACCTATGACCACGCGATCCATTCGTGCATCACTGGGGAGTCGTAGGGTTCCCGACGCTCTCTCCGTGCAGGATGCGGAGGCGTCGCCTGTCGGGTTCGTCTGCCGCTTGGTTCACGTTCGGCTCGATCAGGTCATGGCGAGGCGCGGGCTGGAAAAATGCACTCGAGGCTGCCTCACGGCGCCACGTTTGTGCCAGGGCGCGCCCGGCGATTCCGGCGACTCGATCAAGCGCCTCCCGGTGCGGAATATCGCACGGAAATCGCTCCCACCATTCTGTACGCTCACCCATGCTAGGGCCGGTCCAGATTTGCACGTGATACCCGGAAGCTCCTGGAGGATAGACGCACATGCCCACGATCAGCTTCTTGTCGGCGGCGAGCTGCAGAAGCTCGGTAAACATCATCGTCTCCTGTGTCTAACGGCATATCGGCTGATCGGAAACCAGCATCATCTACCTCCGAGGCCCCTGTCGCGCTTCGACTATAGTCCCGAGCCAAGGCCGGTGTTTTGATTCGGGTCAAAAGCTGAGGTGAGGGAAATGGGAGGGGCGCTCCGAACCAATGACCCCGCGCGAGATGATGCAGCCGTCATCGTCCGTTCCGCTCGAGAGCTCTCAGCCGGGAAGATCTGCCACGCCGCACAGAGATGCGGCGCATTCTTCGGGCCCGCCGCTACCAAAAAAAGTCCGCGTCAGATGGCCATCCCGACCATATCGCGACAGCTTTGGGCACATGTCCGACAGGTTAAAGCACACTGTCGCATCTGAGCGTCTGCGGCAAAGCTGTCGCAGTCGCGCGCGCAGGCTTCGCAAACCCGAGCGCAGGCCTCGCAAATCACTGCATGCTGCGAAGAGCGCCGCAATAAAGAGTTAGCTGTCGTCTGGCATATCTCCGCGCAGTCAAGCAGGAGTGAAAGATGCTTGGTGCTAACGTGTTTTCCGCCTTTGTCCACGCAGTAACGGGCAGTTTCCAGGCACATCTTATGTGATTCGAGACAATCCTGTACACAGTCCGATAACGTCATTCCCCGTTTCATACTCGCCATCCCCCTGCTTTGCTGCGCCTCGGCGGCGGAAATGACCGTCCCCGCCGCCGCAAGCGCAACACTACCAGAAATGAATGACCGCCGATTATGGTGAGTAGGTTTCATCATCACTTTCGTTCCTTTGTTTTCAGCCGACTTGCCGGTCATTGGGCTCGGTCGCACAAGATATCCTAACGCCCACTACGAGGCCGATCACAGCGAACATCATCGCCAACGCAGGAAATCCCCGGACGGTACGCGCTTCACTTGCACCAAACGACTTTAATTGGTGCGCTGCACTCGGCCAGCACGCGCCCAATCGCGGTTGCTGACCGCGGGCCGTCTTCGATTGCCTGCCTCGCAACCGCGCGCTTCTTGTCACCGCTGATCGTCAACATCAGCGTCCGTGTCGCCACAAGCGCCGCTCGAGTGAGGGTAACGCGCGCGACCGGTGCCTCCTTTGGTGGTGGGTCGGGAACGACGCCGCAGGCGCGGCGTGATAACGGAGCGCTCAACGCCGCCTCAAAATCCGGCCCCGGCAGGATCGAGGCGGTATGGCCATCCTCACCCATCCCGAGCCAGACAAGGTCGAATGGCCATTGCAGCACCCGCAGGCGCCGATCCGCGGCGCGGCCCGCCGCCCCTGGGTCGATATCCACGCGCTCGCACAGCGGCATTATGGTAGCGCCCGTGGTGCCGAAATGAGCGCGAATCAAGCCGGCATTGCTGAGCGGATCATCCTCCGCGACCAACCTTTCATCAGTCGGCAGCAGCATGACCTTCGGCCAGTTCAGTGAGCGAGCGGCCAACGCGCGGAATATCGGCACTGGCGTCTTGCCGCCCGGCACTGCAAGCAACGCGCACCCGCGCGCGTCGACCGCGCATTCTACCGCGATCTCAACATCGTTGACGACCTGCCACACCATTGCGGCTCGGTCGTCGAATTCCAGCCACTCGACCTCGTGCATCACCAAAGCCTCATTGGAAAGCGAGGGCGGCTACCTGCGAGCTAAGCATGCGCCGGGAGGAAGCAGCATGTTTGCCACATTTATTCCCGGTCACCCTACTCCGTCACTCCGTCAGGCTCCCAAGATGTTTCCTACGCCATCGCCGCCAGAAGCTGGTCGAGTGGCACCGTCGCGAAGGTGGTGAAGCTGTCGGCAACGGCATAGGGCAGCACCAGCACGCGATTGTGGACCATCGCGCCGCAACTGTAAGCCACGTTCGGAACATAGCCTTCGCGTTCTTCGGCATCTGATCGGAGCAGCGGTTGAGTCACGCGCGCCAGCAGTTTCGACGGATCGTTGCGGTCCAGGAGGCATGCCCCGATGCAATAGTTTCGCACTGAACCGACGCCATGCGTGATCAGCAGCCAGCCCTCATCGATCTCGATGGGCGACCCGCAATTGCCGATCTGAACGAATTCCCAAGGCCAGCGCGGCGAGACCGTTTTCACGCCGCCGTTCCAGTCGTATAGATCGTCCGACGTCAGGAACAAGATGTTCTCGTTGTCCTGCCGACCGAGTATTGCGTATTGCCCGTCGATACGACGCGGGAACAGCGCCATCCCCTTGCTGCTCGTGGCGTCTCCGTGGAGGGCTTTGAGTTCGAAGGTTCTAAAATCAGTGGTGCGGAGCAACTCCTGTCGGATCGCTTGACCATTGAAAGCGGTGTAAGTGCCGAGGTAAGTTGCGCTCCCGTCATCATCGACAAAACGAACGAGACGGAGGTCTTCGATGCCGTTGCGCTGGCTGGGCGTCATTGGAAACAATACGATTTCCGACAGATCATGACTCCCATCGCAGATGATACGCACGCCCGGCTCGCTCGTCCCGTCGCCGGGCATGTTTTCCATCTGCAGCACGACCGGCCTTGGACTGGAGGGATCGATCGCGACGACACCGTTCGCTCCGCACACGCCCGTGCGGAAGGCGACCGATGAAACATGTCCTTCGCCGACCGCTCGCAGCGAAAGAACGAAGCGGATGGCATCGGCTGCGACGCCGGACTGGTCGGGGTGAGGGACAATGCTCGGGTTGAACAAAGCCGCGGCCTCGTAGGAATATTCATTGCTGAAGTAAGCCCCAATCAAGATTGCGCGGTCGCGGCTGACTTCGCATTTGCATATAATCAATCCGTTCACCTCTTGAAACCGCCGAAGGAAGACTGACTCCACGTCCCGGTGACGACCTGAGAAGTCGGTCAGGAGGCGTCGCAATTCTTCGCGCAACTCGGCTTCATCGAGCGCAAGCACCCGATCTGCGATGCGTTGTGCGCGCGGACGATCTCCCTGGTCGAACCCCTTCGGATCCGCCGCTGGGGTGTAAGGCCGAATGACCACGCGCGCTGGATCGGACCGAAGCAACACAGGCAGGCGGGTCACAAAATCAGCCTTCGACATGATGAGCTCCATTGCTGTTGTCTCGCGGCTTCGTCCGCCGGTCGGATAGAATCTCGGTGCGCTTGTTCGGGAAGCCTTTGTTCAGGGCACTGGATCCCCTCGACCATTTGCCTGTGAAGGCCTCAGGCAAGCGATGATCGCCGAGATCGCGGTCCTGGTCTCGGCGACGTCCCGGACTGCGATCGTATCAATCCCCGCCTCACGAACAGGGTTGTCGTTGCCCCCCGGGTAGATCGCGTCGCCGAGGAAGAGCATTTCGGCGAAGGGAACGCCGGCATGCTTGGCTAGCTTGCGCATTCCGTAAGCTTTGTCGATGCCATGACGAGTGATGTCGATCGAGGTTGATCCGCCAATGTTGACCGAGAGATCGTGGAGCGTCGTTCGGAGGGCCGCCTGGAGGCGTTTGCGCTTGGCGAAGTCTGGATCCCACGCGGTCTTTGCGTCGAGGGGAGCGAGCTGCCCGAGCCCGGAAAACGTGATCTGGCTGCCGCGATCCTCCACTCGTTCGCCCCATATCTGGGTCTCGCGGAGCCCACTCTCGTCGGCTGCCCTGGTTAACGCATCGAGGATGCGGCTGCGCTCTTCTTGCGAGAAGACGTCGGCGTACACGACCTGCCAGCCCTCATCGAAACGGTAGAGCTTGGTACCCGTGGTCGGCATGATGAACAGCTGACGGAGGTTGGTTTTCCTGGGCAGCCGCGACACGACTTGTGTCTCGAACTGTGGCCAGTCGCCCCCGGAGATCACCGCAACGCGGAGGAGATCGAGAAGCTCGGCAAGCAACTCGGCCGTCGCTTGGTCGATCGGCTGTTTGCTCTCGGCCAGGGTGCCGTCCAAGTCGAAAGCGATAAGTCGCTTCATCGGAAAGCTCCACTCATGATGCCGTCGTCCGGCGGATCGTTGAAATCGCCTCGCTCATGGAGCCGCTTCCGGCAGGATGATCTCGTCTATCGCATGGGCAACGCCGTCCTCCTCGTTCGACCGAGTTACCCGGTCAGCGGCGGCCCGGACGGCATCGGGACCCTGTCCCATTGCAATCGAGAGACCTGCGCGCGCGAACATTGGCAGGTCATTGCGCTCATCGCCGAGCACGGCGACGTTGGCGAGCGGCACGCCGATCGCGGCAGCTAGTGCGGCGACGCCATCGCCCTTGTTGGCGCGGGGGGCGGTGATGTCGAGATAGTAGGGCTGGGAACGTCCGACGGTCGCGTCCCGCCCGAGTGCCGCCGCGATCTCTCCGTCAAGTCGGGCGAGCAGTGCATGATCGTCGCTGACGCCGACGATCTTGTCGGGTTGGGCGAGCAGTCCAGCGAAGTCGCCCCTGATGATTGGCTCGATGTTGGCCGCGCGTCGCTCGCGCGGAACATACTCGTTGTCGGTTGCGCGGGCATACCAGAGGCCGCCTGCGAACAACCACGGCGTGACGGCCGGGTGATCCAGCAGCGCAAGCGCCCGCGCGGCGCATTCGGGCTCGAGCCGGTCGGCCGAGACGACAGTCCCGTCGGGCTGGACGATCGTGCCTCCATTGAATGCGCCGATGACGCCAGCGAGCTCCAGCCGTTCCGCGATCCACAGCATGCCGCTGGGCGGGCGGGCGCTGATAAGGCTCACCTCTATGCCGGCCGCCTTGACTCGCCTGAACGCTGAGATCACGCCTTCGGAGAGGCTCTTGTCGCGGCGGACGAGCGTGCCGTCGATATCGGACACGAGTAGCCGGATGCGCCCGCTCATCCGAGGCGATGCCAGCGTCGGTGCGAGCGGTGCATCAGCGCGTCCGCACTTTCGGGGCCGGCGCTGCCCGCAGCATATTCCTCCGGAGTGCCCTGAGCCCACACATCGAGGAGCGGCTGCACCGCGCGCCAGCCACCTTCGATCTCGCCGGCCCGCTGGAACAGCGTCTGGTCGCCGGTTAGCACGTCGTAGAGCAAGGTCTCGTAACCAGTCTGGTGGCCGACCTCGAAATGGTCCTTGTAGCGGAAGTCCATGGTGACGGGCGCGGTGTTCACGACGGGCCCCGGCCGCTTGACCACAAACTCAAGGCTGATGCCCTCATCCGGTTGGATTTGCATGACGAGGCGGTTGGGGGGCAGTCGATCCACCACCGTCTCTCGGAACAGCGCCAGTGGCACGTCACGGAACTGGACCACGATCTCGGTATCGCGTGTCGGCATCGCCTTACCGGTGCGTAGATAAAAAGGCACGCCCGACCATCGCCAGGTCTCCACGTGCACCTTGAGCGCGGCGAAGGTCTCGGTGCGGCTGGCGGGATCGACGTCCGGTTCGGCGAGGTAAGCGGGTACTGCCACGCCGGCTACGCTGCCGGCTGCATAGCGGCCGCGAATTGCCTCTGCCGGATCGATCGGACGGATCGCGGCGATGACCTTCCCCTTCTCGATACGGATTGCCTCGGCATCGAAGCTGATCGGCGGCTCCATCCCGATCATCGCCAGCAGCTGAAAGAGGTGATTGGGCACCATGTCGCGCAATGCGCCGGTGCCGTCGTAGAATTTGCCGCGCGTACCGACAGTCACTGCCTCGGCGGCGGTGATCTGGACATGATCGACGTAGCGGTTGTTCCAGACGGCTTCGATCATGGTGTTGCCGAAGCGTGCGACCATGATGTTCTGCACGGTCTCCCTTCCCAGGAAATGATCGATCCGGTAGATCTGATCCTCGCTCGCTCGGGCCAGGATCCGGCTGTTGAGCGCATGCGCCGAGGCAAGGTCGGTGCCGAACGGCTTTTCGATCACGATGCGGCGGAAGCCATTAGTCTCGTTGAGCAGCCCCGCTTCGCCGAGCTGATCGACGACGGTCCCGAAGAAGTTCGGTGCGGTGGCGAGGTAGAAGACCGCGTTGCCGGTGAGTTGGGTGCCGAGCGCCTGGTACGTGGCGGTGTCGGCGAAATCGCCCCGCAAATAGCGGATACGGTCGCGGAGCTTCCGCCAAGCGGCATCGTCCTCCACGAAATCGTCGAGCGCCTGGCGCAGATGTTCGTCGTCGCCGTCGTGATGGCTGATGCCGAGAAGCGTCATGTCATCGGCGAGCAACCCGGCCCGGACGAGGTTGACGAGCGCGGGTACCAGCAACCGGCGGGTGAGGTCCCCTCGTGCCCCGAAGATGACGAAGGTTGCAGGGGGTGCAGCCGGAGCATTGCTCATTGTGGCACCTCGACATGTCCGCCGAAGCCGAACCGCATCGCCGAGAGGAGCTTGTCGCCGAAGGTCGTGTCGACCCGGCTGCGGTAGCGCGCGAACAGCGCCGCGGAGAGGACGTAGGCGGGGACCGCTTCCTCCATTGCCGCCTCAATCGTCCAGTGACCCTCGCCCGAATCCGCGACTTGGCCGGAGAATTGCTCAAGCATCTGGTCTTTCGCGAGCGCCGCGGCCGACAAGTCGAGCAGCCAGGATGAAATGACGCTACCGCGGCGCCAGACTTCGGCGATGTCGGTGAGGTTGAGATCGAAGCGCTCGTCTTCCGGTAGTTTGTAGGAGGATTTGCCCTTCAGGATGTCGAACCCCTCAGCATAGGCCTGCATCAGGCCATATTCGATGCCGTTGTGGACCATCTTGACGAAGTGGCCCGAACCCGCGGGACCGGTGTGTATATAGCCTTTTTCGGCGCGTGGGTCCTCGTTGGGGTCGCCGCGCTCCGGCGTGCGTGGGATCGTGCCCTGGCCTGGTGCCAGTGCCTCGAAGAGGGGATCAAGGCTGTCGAGAGTCGCGACATCGCCGCCGATCATCATGCAATAGCCGCGCTCGAGGCCCCACACACCGCCTGAGGTGCCCACATCGACATAGTGGAGTCCTTTCATCGCGCACAGCTTCGCCCGGCGGATGTCGTCCTTGTAAAAGCTGTTGCCGCCGTCGATGATGATGTCGCCTGGAGCGGCCAAGCCCATCAGTGTCGCGATCGTGCTCTCCGTAGGCGGCCCCGCCGGCAGCATAACCCAGAAGATTCGCGGGCTCTCGAGCTTGTCGGCGACCTCCTCAAGCGAGGCGGCGGCGGTTGCGCCTTCGCTCGCCAGCTTTTCCACCGCCGGAGCGTTCCGATCGAAGGCGACGATCTCGTGACCGCCGCGCATCAGCCGGCGCGCTATATTGGCTCCCATCCTGCCCAGGCCGATCATCGCGAGACGCATGCGCTGTATCCTTAATTCTGGGCTGCCGCGACGACCGCCGCGCGCAAGGCTTCCATTCCGCCGCCGCCCTTCTTCAGGTGGACGCGCAGAACGCGCCGGCCGCGCGCGGCCAGAACGTCCATGTCGCCGCGCGCCTGCGCGATCTGGACGGTGCCGAAGCTGGCCTTCCTGCCAGGAATCGCGAGATCGGGATCGGGATCGCGCGTAATCGTCAGAAACGCGCCGCTCGCCGGGCCGCCTTTATAGGCCTGCCCCGTCGAATGGAGGAAGCGCGGCCCGAAGCCCGCGACCGTCGCCACCCCTTTGGCATCTCGCACCGCTACCCGGATGGCAGCGATGCTCGCCGCGTTCGCCTCGTCGCGCTCCACAAATCCGAGGAACCCGGCATAATCGCCGGGCACGAGGCTTGCGAAATGCATCCGCAGCAGCGCGGTCGGCTCGGCTGAACCCAAGGCGCTGTCGCCTGCGGCGAAGATGGCAAAATCGGAATCCTCCGTAACGGCTGTCTCCGGTTCCAGGGCATCGGACGCCTCATAGGCATCCACCAGCTTGCGCGTGGCGATCTTGGCATCCTCCACGTCCGGCTGGTCGAACGGATCGACGCCGATCACCGCCCCCGCGATCGCGGTGGCTATCTCCCAGCGGAAGAATTCCTGCCCGATCAGTTCCCGGCTAGCCACATAAATGGTCACCAGCGGCTGTCCGGCATCGCTTAGCGCCTTCAACTGCGCTTCCAGGCCTGCGTCGCTGTCGCCTTCCAGGTGGAAATGGACGAACAGCCGGTCGCTCCCGTAGCTTGCCGGAGCGCCGACCGGTTCCAGGTCCACCGGCACGACGCCCTTGCCCCGCTTACCGGTCGATTCTGCCAGCAACTGCTCCAGCCACGCGCCGAACGGCTCCAGGCCCTTGGACGGCAGAATAGTGAGCTTGTCGCGCCCCGCCACCGCCGCCTCGCCGATGATCGCGCCCAGCCGGAAGCCCGGGTTGAGGGCGGGCGGCACATCGGCCCCGCAGGCAAACACCATCGCCGCGGTCGACTCGAAGAAAGCGTGGGTGTCAATTCCCATCACCGCCGCCGGCACCATCCCGAACGCCGACAGCACCGAATAGCGCCCACCGATCGCCGGATCGCCGGGCACGATCATCGCGAAACGGTCCGCCTTGGCCGAAGTCTCCAACTTCGAGCCCGGATCGGTGACCGCGACGAAGCGATCGCCATCCTCGCCCGACAGATCCCAGAAAAAGGCGCGCAGCAGCTCGGGCTCCATCGTCGAGCCCGACTTCGACGAGACGATGAACAAGGTATTCGTGGGATCGATCGCCGCGGTGACGGTCGCGATCTGTCCTGGGTCGGTCGTGTCGAGCACGTGCAGCTTCGGACTACCGGGTTTGCAACCCAGGATCAGCGACAGCACCTCGGGCCCGAGGCTCGATCCGCCCATGCCCAGCAGCACCGCGTCCTTGTACGATTTCGCCTTGTCGGTCAGCTGCATCAGCTGATCCGGATCGACCTGCTGCCCGTGCGCCGCGGAGAGCCAGCCGAGCCACTTAGCCTCGTCCTTGCCGGTCCACAGCGTCGCGTCGCCCTGCCAGAAGCGCCGGCCCCAGCCAGCCGCGCGCGCCGTCTCCAGCCGCGCCTCGACCGCCTTTTCCAATCCCTCGGGGAGGGCAGCCGTCATGCGGTTCTGCTGATTGCCCAGGAACGCCTCGCGCTTGCCGGCCACGGCGCCAAGCAGCGAGTCCGCCGCGTCCGCGAACAGGCGCACGCCATTCGTCACGAGTCCCGCCGTCACGTCGCCCAGCTTAAGCCCCAGCCGCTCGGCCTCCACCAGCAGGTGGCGCGCAGCCTCGACATCTTCGGTCAGCGTCTGATGCGGAGTGCCGCGGTCGCGAAACGCGTCCATCGTCTTGGGCGGCATAGTGTTGACCGTATCCGGCCCGATCAGCGTGTCGATGTAGAGCGTGTCGGGATAGGCGGGATCCTTCGTGCCGGTCGACGCCCACAGCAGGCGCTGCGGCATCGCGCCCTTGGCGGCGAGCGCGTGCCAGCGGTCGGACGCGATCATCTCCTGATACCAGGCGTAGGCGACCTTGGCGTTCGCGATCGCCACCTTGCCGCGGAGCTCTTTCAGCGCCTCTGCCTCGGCATCGCCCGCCTTCACCCGCTCGTCGATCGCCTTGTCAATCTGCGCGTCGATGCGGCTGACGAAGAAGCTGGCGACGCTGGCGATCCGGTCGATCGGCTTGCCCGCCTTCGCCCGCGCCTCGAGCCCCGCCAGATACGCCTCGGCCACCGCCTGATAGGCCCCGAGCGAGAACAGCAGCGTGACGTTGATGTTGATGCCCTCCGCGATCAGTCGGCAGATCGCGGGGATGCCGGCCTTTGTGGCAGGCACCTTCACCATCAGGTTCGGCTCACCGACGGCCGCCCACAGGCGCTCCGCCTCCTCGATCGTCGCATCGGTGCTGTTGGCGAGATAAGGCGAGACCTCGAGGCTGACATAGCCGTCCTTGCCCTCGAGGCGATCATAGACCGTCCGCAGATCGGCCGCCGCCGCCTTGATGTCGGCGATCGCCTGGCTTTCATAGGTGTCCGCCACGCTCGCATCGGCCTTGCCGAGGAATTCGGTGAAGCCGGCGTCATAGGCGTCGCCATGGCCCATCGCCTTCTCGAAGATCGAAGGGTTGGAGGTGACGCCGGTGAGCCCATCCTCCTCGATGAGCTTGCGCAGCCCGCCTTGGCTCAAAAACTTGCGATCGACAAAATCGAGCCAGACGGCCTGACCCGCTTCGCTGAGTTGCTTCAACCGGCTGGTCATCTGTTCTTCTCGATCAGGTCGCGCGCCACGGCGCAGATATTGTCGACGTTGAAGCCGTATTTCTCCTGCAGCTTGGCAAGCGGGGCGGAGGCGCCAAACGTCTTCATCGTGATCGTGCCGCCATCATGGCCGACATAGCGATCCCACCCCATGGAACCGGCCTGCTCCACCGCGAGGCGCGCGCGCACCGCATTGGGTAACACCGTCTCACGATAGGCATGGTCCTGCTTCTCGAACAGGTACCAGCTCGGCAGCGATACCACGCGGGACTTAAGCCCCTCGGCGACCAGCTTCTCGTGCGCGGCGACCACCATCGGCAGCTCGCTGCCGGTGCCGATCAAAATCACGTCGGGATCGCCGTCCTCCACATCCGCGAGGATATAGCCGCCCCGCTCCAGCCCGTTGGCGGACGCATATTTCTCGCGGTCGAGCGTCTGGATCGCCTGGCGGGAGAAAATCAGCGCGGTCGGTTCGCGGGTATGTGATAGCGCGACTTTCCACGCCATCGCCACCTCGTTGGCATCGCCCGGCCGGATTGTGTCGAGCCCCGGGATCGCCCGCAGCGTTGCCAGATGCTCGATCGGCTGGTGGGTCGGCCCATCCTCGCCCACGCCGATGCTGTCGTGGGTGAAAACGAACACCACCGGCAATTCCATGATCGCCGCCAGCCGGATCGGCGCGCGCATATAATCGGCGAAGACCAGGAAGGTGCCGGTGTACGAACGCAGGTAACGCAGCGCCATGCCGTTCGCGATCGATCCCATCGCATGTTCGCGCACGCCGAAATGCATGTTGCGGCCGGAATAATCGTCTCGCTCAAAGGTGCCCGCACCCTGGAAGGTGAGGTTCGTCTTGGTCGAGGGGGCGAGATCGGCCGAGCCGCCGATCAGCAGCGGTATACGCGGGGCGATGGCGTTGAGGACCGTGCCACCGCTGTCGCGCGAGGCAAGGCCCTTGGGATCGGCCGGGAAGCTCGGGATGTCGGAATCCCAGCCATCCGGCAGCTTGCCCTGGAGCAGTAGGGCCAATTCGGCGGCTTCGGCGGGGAAGCTCTCGCGGTAGCGGGCGAACATCGCCTCCCACGCCTCGCGCGCCGGCTTGCCCCGGCTGGACACGGCGGCGTTGAAGTCCTCCGCCACGCCATCCGGCACGAAGAACTGCGCATCCTCCGGCCAGCCATAGGCTCGCTTGGTCGCGCGGACATTCTCCACGCCCAGCGGCTCGCCGTGCGCCTTCTCGCTGCCGGCCCTGGGGCTGCCCCAGCCGATGACCGAATTGACGACGATGAAGGTCGGCCGGTCCTCCGTCGCGCGGAATGTCTTCAGTGCCTCCGCGAAGACGGCGGTGTCGTTCGCGTCGTCGACGTGGATGACGTTCCAGCCATAGCCCTCGAACCGCTGGCCGACATCTTCGGTGAAGGCGAGCTTGGTCGATCCCTCGATCGAGATGTGGTTGTTGTCGTAGATCCAGCACAGGTTGGAGAGCGCGAGGTGGCCGGCGACTGACGCTGCCTCGCCCGAAACGCCTTCCATCATGTCGCCATCGCCGCACAGCACATAGATGTCGTGATCGAATAGGTCGAAGCCGTCGCGATTGAAGCGGGAGGCGAGCACACGCTCGGCAATCGCCATGCCGACCGAATTGCCACAACCCTGACCGAGCGGGCCGGTAGTCGTTTCGACCCCGCTGGTCATGCGATACTCGGGATGGCCAGGGGTCTTCGATCCCAATTGCCGGAACTGCTTGATGTCGTCGAGACTGACCGCGGGCTTACCCGTCAGCTTTCCGTCAGCATCGATCTCCTTCACCCCCGCCAGATGCAGTACGGCATAGAGCAGCATCGAGGCGTGGCCGACCGAAAGAAGGAAGCAATCGCGGTTCGGCCAATTTGGGGTGTCCGGATCATAGCGCATGAAGTCTCGCCACAGCGTATAGACCACCGGCGCGAGCCCCATCGGCGTGCCTGGATGGCCCGAATTGGCCTTCTGCACGGCATCCATCGCCAGCGTGCGGATGGTGTCGATCGCGAGTCTTTCCCTCGATCCGTCCTCATGCGATGGCTGTGCCGACGCCGTTGTACCGGGCATATACCTCCTCGCGATCCCTTTGTTCGACGCACGTGCACAGCACGACTCCATCCGAAGGACGCTCGCTGCGCCTGCCGAAGATTGGCGTGGCGACAGGTCGCGTCATTGACGCAGATCAAAGCGTGACATTGCGGGCGAGGCAACGGGTGAACAAGCTGCCGCACACCATCGGATGGCCGACCGACAATGCAGCTGCTACACCGCGCACGATACCAGGCGCTTCGTCCGCGACATCTTGCTCACACGGACCACGCCCGTCGAAAGCCCGCAGAGAAACGGCCATTGCTGGGGCTTTCGTCCGCACGCTCAAGCGTGGCTACGCCCAGGTCATCCTGCGTCCCGGCGTCGCCGGCGTCATCGGGCGGCTGCCCGCCTGGCTCGATCACTGCAATCGCGGGCATTCGCATCGCGCACTCGCCTACCGGGCGCTTCGCGAGTTTATCGAACGCTCGATCGGAGAGAACCTGTCCGGCCTTTAGGGGAGAACAACAGTGAGCTGTCACGAATGATTTGATGCGGTGGAAGGCTCCGCGCATCAACGTAGCCGTGCAATGGATCGAGATCAGGTGAAGCCGCCTACTCCATGACACTTAACAGGTTGTCGATTGAGGCCGTAGCAAAGGCTGTAAAGCTATCAGCTACCGCATATGGCAGGAGCATCGTCCGACCCTGGACGATCGAACCACAGCTATAGACGACGTTGGGCACGTACCCGTCCCGTTCATGCGGACTGGGGGCTAGGACCGGCCGCGGCGTCCGCGCAAGCAGTTTTGATGGGTCATCCTTGTCGAGCAGGCATGCGCCAATGCAATAGTTGCGCACCGTCCCGACGCCGTGCACCATGACTAGCCAGCCTTCGGCGATCTCGATCGGCGACCCGCAGTTGCCCATCTGGACGAACTCCCAAGGGAATTGCGGCGCGATGATTTTCGCGCCGCCTTCCCAGTGGAGTATGTCGTCAGAATAGTGCAGCCAGATGTTTTTGTTATCCTGGCGTCCGAGCATTGCGTAATTGCCCGCGATACGCCGGGGGAACAGTGCCATTCCCTTCCCTCTGGCCGCTTCGCCGGTCAGAACGCGCATATCAAACGACTTGAAATCGGTGCTGCTCAGCAATTCCGAGAGCACCTCGGCACCGCTGAACGCAGTGTAAGTTCCGTGATAGATTATGCTGCCATCATCGTCGCAGAAGCGGACGAGGCGCATATCCTCGATACCTTGGCGCTGGCTCGGGAGCACCGGAAAAAGCACGATCTCCGATATCGTTCGACTGCCCGCGCAACACAGGCGCACTGCCACGTCCCCCCCCTTCGCACAGGTCTCGATGAGTGGCGGCACCGATGTGGGGCTGGGATCGTCGACTACGAGTTCGCCGCCCGGTGTCCAAGTGCCCGTGCGGAATGTCACCGACGACACATGTCCCTCGCCGATGCCTCGCAGCGACATCACGAAACGGATGGTGCCCTCAGGGAGACCAGACTGGTCGGGATGGAGCACCACGCTCGGGTTGAACAAGGCCGCAGCCTCATAGGCATATTCTTCGCTGCAGTAGGCCCCGATCAACCGCCGCTGCTCGGCGTTGATACGATCGACGCCCTCAATCCGGCCGGCGATCTCGTCGAACCGGCGAAGCAGCATCGCATCGACGTCGCGGTGATTCTCGTCCAGTGACAGGGTGACGCCTTCCAGCTGGCGCGCCAACTCAGCCTCGTCGAGCGCCACGATCAGGTCGACAGTCTCCTGGGTGCGGGACGTGCCGGCGTCGAAACCTTTGGGATAGCCCGGCTCGAACGGCCGGACGACGGTGCGCGATGGATCGGGGCGAAGCACGCGATCGTAGAAGTTGAGCTTTGCACGTTCGGTCATACTAGGTCCTTGTTGTCAAAACAGAAATGCCAATCGAGACAGCCGCTTGCGGATGACCTTGTGGATGACGTCTGATTGACTAACGCTGCGGTCCGGACGCGTTGACCGCGCAAGGGATCGGCCACTTCCAGCGCCAATATGTCAACGCCTGAACCAAAGCGCGTCGCGACCAGATTGCGCGGCGAAACGGTTTGCGTCGGGCGGATGAACGCAGGCGCGGTGGTGATCCCCACGAGCATCTCATGCATGAGTTTGAACATGCCATCATCGTCGGCGTACGGTAGACTTTTTCGATGAAGGTGGGCCGCTACGAAACCGGCAGACGCACGGATGAGCCACAAATCTCCGCTACGGCGGCTTTCACGGCGACTTGCGCGACCTCTGAATTGTGCTCGCGCCTGCTTGGCTTGGTATTGAAGGCCGGCTTGCCTAACCCGGCCTGACGGCACCCCCAAACCGCTCAGGCCTGCAATGGATGCAGGAGGTCGAGAATTCATATCGCCTTTGCGACCATGGTACCCGGAAGCACGCTCGCGCCGCTGTCTTGGCGCGCAGAAATGGCATGGCCCGCATCGACAGCAGCAGGTTTTAGCGGCGTGACAAACTGATGATCGTTTGCGAGTAGCATGGCGGTCAGCGCCGCAAGGTACGCAAGGGTCGATTCCGCGCCTTGATTGGCGTTCCGCCGATCAGGGTGGAGGCCGTCAAAGCAGGCTCCCGCAGCGGCATCGGCGACGGGGATGCGCAGGTCATTTTCTCCGAGAAACCAGCTGAATGCCCGCCGAGCTTCCTGCCTCCAGCGATGATCTCCACTGACATTCGCCGCGATAAGGCAAGCGCTGACTGCCGAACACGCTTCTAATGGCTGCTGATCGAACGGCTCTGGATGGCGACGATCGGTGCCGAAGGTGTCGGTGCCAATGGGCCGGAAGTGGCCCGCCTCGGCCGTCTGCAACTTCATCAGCCAACGCAGCGTGTCGAGACCGACCTGGATATGGCGAGAATTGGATCGCGCATGGCCAGTCACCAGGAGGGCTTCGCATAGCTTGGCGTTGTCGTAGCCCAGCCGATCCTCGAACCAGTTCCAGTCCGGAGCAGCGGCGTCCGACCAGCGCTGAAACAAACGATCGGCGAGGTTGTCCCTCAGCCGCTCGAATCCGCGATGGCCTGGAAAACGTCCCAGAAAACCTTCGATCCCAAGGAGACCGTATGCCCATGCGCGCGGCGAGGAAGTATCATTCAAGGGCGGCGCGAAGTCCAGCAATCGCGCAGCGGCCCAGCTATCGAGACGACGCGGATCTTGGTGCCGTGCAACGGCACCGAGTGCCCAGACCGCCCGGCCATGGGCATCGTCGGCACCAGGTTCATCGAGCCATTCGCGATCGAACCCCATGAAATTATGGACCCTGCTTTCGGCGGGACACCAGGCATGTTCGACGAACGCGGCGTAGGTGAGAGCGAGCCGGTCCTCCTGTGAAGAAAGGGGTCGCAGTCGGGCAATTTCGGCCATGAGCAGCAGCGCGCGTGCATTGTCGTCGAGGCAGTATCCGTGTCTGCGGTCGGGAACTGCAAACTGAGTATGCTGGATCAATCCGACGTTATCGGTCAATGCATCAAGGTGGACCGTCGCGAGCGGAGGCAATTCATTCCTTCTTGCTCCCCCTGGAGCGAAGGGAATGACCTCAGCCTTGGGGGACCGTCTTTCAAGCCTTACGTCGGAAAAGACCTCCAGATACTGTCGTGCGACATTCGACCACGTCATCATCCTTCCCAGCGCGTAAGCTTGCGTCCGGATTGCGCTGCGGGATGTATCGTCGTCTATCAACTGGCTGACCGCGCCAGCCAGCGCGTTCGGTGCGCCGAACGGTACGAGGACGCCGCAATTGTCGGCGAGGAGTTCCTGCGCATACCAGAAGGGCGTCGAGACCACAGCCTTACCCAACGCTACGGCATAGGCCAGCGTGCCCGAGACGATCTGGGCCTCATTCGGATAGGGGGACAGATAGATGTCGCAAGCCGCAAGATGGTCCAGAAGTTCGTCCAGTGAGAGGTATCGGTCGACAAAGTGAATGTGGTCAGTCACTCCCAGCTCGTCTGCGAGAGCGACGAGACTCGCGCGGTAGCGCTCGCCCTCGTGACGGCGAAGGCTCGGATGAGTCGCACCAACGATCATGTAGAGGATCTTGGGGTGGTCGCGAACCAGCGCGGGCATTGCGCCGATCGCTGTTTCGATCCCTTTGCCGGGCCCGAGCAAACCGAAAGTCATCAGCACTGTTCGATCCGCAAGCCCCAGATCGTGTTGCGCCATCGCCGGGTCGAGAAAAGGGCGATCAGGGACGCCGTGCGGAATCACGCTGATCCGCTCGGACGGAACGCCATAGACGTCCTCCAGTATCTGTCGGCCCTTGTCCGCCATGGCAACCAACCGCGCGGAGCGCCCAATAATTTCATCCATAACCTGGCGTTGGGCGGGGTTGGGCGCCGCCAGGATAGTGTGCAGTGTTGTGACCACGGGCGTCTTTAGCCCGCGCAGCAGTTCGAGCACATTTTCCCCCGCTTCACCGCCGAATATCCCGAACTCGTGCTGCAGGGAGACGACCTCGATGTCGGCGACGTTCAGGAAATCAGCGGCGACTGCGAAGGATGCAGGATCGGAGTGATCGATCTCAAGCGGTACAAAGTCGGGATAGGCATAGCTCCCGCCACTATCGGTGACGGCGACCGTGATGCACGACAGGTTCGGATCGTGGCTGGTGAGCGCGCGTTGCATGTCATCGGTGAAAGTCGCGATGCCGCAATGCCGCGGGACGCAGGTTCCGATCAAAGCAATACGCTTTAGAGCAGGGACCGTGCGTGCGTCGTTCATTGGAGTACCTCAAACGTGTAAATTCTCTTGGAAAATGCGTGCTGAGTACTGAGCTCAGCGCGGGCTCGCAGCTCGTTGGGCGGGTCGTCGTTCGACAGTTCATCTCTCCAATGGTTGATAAACGAACCCAGGTCAGACTACCCTAACGGACAACCGTGAGCCCTTGTCGCGGCTGGACCATAGTCCAGAGTCAAGGATGTCTTTCAGCTCATTCACGGTGAACTTCGGCAGGCGTGGTGGAAGAGACATCATGAACGGGTACGGCTGTGCCGCGCACGAACTGGCCGGGTCCGCCTCACATGTAAGTGGCGAACCAAACGGGCGCCCCACAAGCGTCCAGGTGCTTGGCGCCATCAGCCGGCGTCTTCTGGTTTTACCCGCCCGGCCGCCCTATCGGCGCGGCGCCAAACGCGAGGAACGAAGGGAGGTACCTGCGCCGCATATCGGCGGTAGTCTTCTCCGAACTCGCGAAGCGCGTCCCGCTCCTCATGGCGTGCGAGACGAACGTACATCACGACCAGCACTGGAAACATGCCGAGTGTAAGCAGAGTCGGCCACTGCAGCAGGAAGCCGAACATCACCAGAATGAACCCGACATATTGCGGATGCCGAATCCGCGAATAGATGCCGCCTGTAGCTAGCTTTTGCTCTTGCTGGGCGGTGTGCAACGCCTTCCATGCCACCGAGATGAGCATAAAACCCCCGCCGATGAGCACGAAGCTCGCAATGTGGAATGGGCCGAAATGAGGATTGGTCTTCCAGCCGAACATCATCTCAAGCAAATGTCCGGCATCGTGTGAGAGCCAGTTGACCCCCGGAAACCGGGATTGGAGCCAGCCGGAGAGAAGGTAGATCGTCAGCGGAAAACCGTACATTTCCGCGAACAAGGCCACGAGGAAGGCGCTGAATACGCCGAAGCTTCGCCAGTCACGCGGCGTATGTGGCTTGAAAAAGCTGAAGGCGAAGACAATGAAGACGGCGGCATTCACTGCCGCGACCCCCCACAAGCCATAGGCGGACACATCGCTCTGGGTCATGGCCAGGCAGCTCCCCGCCCGCTACCTGACTGGGGAGCGCGGCCGCGCGCCGGGCCAGGGAATGCTTGTCTGAGCAGGGGGCGTCGCGGTTGGTTAAGCCACGCACTTTGCCGAGAGCCTGTTGCCGACGAACGCACGGCGCTATGTCTCCTCTCCGCTCTGTCGCCCAGCTCATCGACGATCATTTTCTCATCCTGCTTTATGTCTACGGATCATTGGGTGCCACCCGAGACGCGTCATTGACGCAGATCAAAGCTGCACTCCGCACTCAAGGCGACAAGTGTTGCGGGTCGCGGCACGCTCACTGCCACGCCGCTCAGGACTGTACTGCATGCAAGCGCTCGAGAATCGCCCCTATGATGAGCTGGCCATCGGCGAAACTGCCGCGCTTACGCGCGAGCTGGAGCGTCTTGGCCCCTCAGGCCTCGAGGGTGACACCATCGAGCTGCAGCCCGGCGCGAGCGCCTGGGCCGGCCTGCTCCTCTCGCACCTCATCGAAACGCAGCTGCCGGGGCTCGGCACGATCATCCTCACTCAGACGCTGACCTATGGGCGCCCGGATACGCCAAGCGGCGCGATCACGGCCACCCTCGCGGTCCGCGAAAAGCGCAGTGACGGTCATGTCGTGCTCGATTTTCAATGCTCGGATCCATCGGGAGCAATCCTGGTGCATGGCTGGGCCGAGGTCGTCGCCCCGCGCGAAAAGCTGCGGCGCGCGGCGAGCGTGTCCTCTTCCGTAAAGCTCCACACCCCGGGTGCCCGCTATTGGGCGGCGCTGGAGAAGGCGCAAGGCCTGCCCCCGATCAGAACCGCGGTCGTGCATTCAGTTGACGAAGCTTCGCTTCGCGGGGCGGTCGAAGCGGCTGATGCTGGGCTGATCGTGCCAATCCTGGTCGGCCCCGCCGCCCGGATCGCGCAAGCGGCAGAGGCGGCTGGGCTTCCCCTGGGCGCATTCGAGCTGATCGACGTTCCCCATAGTCATGCTGCTGCGGAAAAGTCCGTGGCACTGGTCCGCGAAGGGCAGGTGGAGGCCCTCATGAAGGGGGCGCTCCATACCGACGAGCTCATGGGCGCGGTCGTGGCCAGTGGCAGCGGTCTCAAGACCGAGCGGCGGATAAGCCACATCTTCGCGCTGGATGTCCCGAGCTACCACAAGCCGCTGTTCATCACCGATGCTGCGATCAACATCTACCCGACGCTCGACGACAAGCGAGACATTGTCCAGAACGCAATCGAACTGTGTGTCGCGCTCGGGATCGACCCACCTAAGGTCGCCATCCTCTCAGCGACAGAGATGGTCCATGCCAAGATCAGTTCCACGGTCGAGGCGGCCGCGCTGTGCAAGATGGCCGAGCGCGGGCAGATTACGGGCGGCTTGCTGGACGGGCCGCTCGCGTTCGACAACGCCATCTCAAAGGAGGCAGCGGCAGCAAAGCACATCGCATCGTCCGTGGCCGGCGATGCCGATATTCTTCTCGCGCCAGACTTGGAGTCGGGCAATATGATCGCCAAGCAGCTGATCTATCTCGCCGGGGCCGATGCCGCGGGCCTGGTCCTCGGCGCCCGCGTGCCGATCATGCTGACCAGCCGTGCCGACGGCGCGTTGGCACGGGTCGCGTCCTGCGCGCTGGCGCAGATCTTCATTCGCAGCCGCTTGTCGCGTGCCCTATGACATCCTCCATCCTGGTCCTCAATGTCGGCTCGTCTACGCTGAAGTTCGCGCTCTTTGACGGTGCCGGACTTGATCTCTTGTGTCGGGGTGTAATCGAAGATCGGGGCGCTGGATTCCCGGTCAGTACAAGCGGCCCCTATGCCCCCGCCTTCGCCGCTCTGCCGGGAGCTGCAGGGGCAACCCTGCCGGCCCGGATCGAATGGCTACTGAGGACCGCCGCAACCAAGCTTGTCGACAGGCCGCTGGCGGCCGTCGGACACCGAGTGGTCCACGGCGGCACAACGTTTGCGGAACCGGCCATCGTGAATGCAGCGATGCTCGACGAACTGGGGCGGCTCATTCCGCTTGCGCCGGCTCACCAGCCGCACAACATCGCTGCGATCGCCGCCGTAACGGCGATGGCGCCGGACTTGCCCCAGATTGCCTGCTTCGACACGGCGTTTCATCGCACCCAACCGCGGGTGGCGCAGCTCTATCCGCTGCCGCGGGCACTCAGCGACGAGGGATTGCTGCGGTTCGGCTTTCACGGACTCTCTTACGAGCATGTCGCACAGGCACTTGTCGAGGTGGCCCCTGATCACGCCAATGGCCGCGTGATCGCGGCGCATCTCGGGCACGGTGCGAGCCTCTGCGCGATGCGGAATCGACAGAGCGTCGCCACGACGATGGGGTTCACCTCTCTCGAGGGGCTGATGATGGGAACCCGTTCGGGGTCGATTGATCCCGGGCTAATCCTCTATCTGATACGCGACCGCGGCATGACGGTAGAAGCCGTTGGCGACCTTTTGAACAGCCGCTCCGGTCTTCTCGGCGTGTCAGGGCTGAGCGATGATGTTCGCATCTTGGCGCAGAGCCCGGATCCCTCCGCCGCCGAGGCGCTCGACCTGTTCGCGTACCGGGCAGCGCGCGAGATTGGCTCGTTGATGGTGGCGGTCGGCGGCTTGGACCTCCTCGTATTTACCGGGGGCATCGGCGAAAACTCTGCGTCCCTTCGCGCCGCCATCTGCGAACGGCTGCGTTGGGCTGACGTTATCCTTGATCCCGCCCGAAATGAGCAGGGCCTGCCCCGCATCAGCGCGGAGGCAGTACGCGTGAAGGTCTTCGTCATACCGGCCAATGAGGAGCTTGTGATAGCGACCGCGACGCGAGAGTTGACGGCGGGCCTGGCAGGGCGCAGCGGCGGCAAGCGGCGCTCGCCGCCTTCGGTCCGATGAGCTTCGCATCAGCGTTCTTCGGCATCCTCCTCGAAAAGCCTGATCCGGTTGATGACGGAGACGAAGAACGCGGTCGACCATCCAAGCAGGATGATTCCGTTGGCACCTTCGATGGCGCCGACCAACCGCCAGGCTCTCGGGAGAACGACGTCGCCGTATCCGAGAGTGGAGTAGGTCGTGGTCGAGAAATAGAGCGCGTCGTCGAAGGTCGGGAGCGCCCCGACCGCCGCGTACAGAATCGCGTAGGTCCAGATCTCGATGGTGTGGAGGGCGAACAGCCCGAACGCGGCGCCAAAGATGACAATGAGCTGGTGAAGCCGAGTGCGACGGACCTGAAGCCGGCGCTGGTGTCGGCGCATGAGCGCGACGAGCAATCCAAGTCCAACCAGGTGCATGACGACGGTCAGCGCGACCATGATGCTGGCGATGACAAGCTGCGGCACAATATCTCCGTGTCTGAGAGGTCCGCCGGGCGTTCGATCCTCGACGACCTGCTAGAGCGTTGGCAGGAAGTAAAAATCAATCATCGCCCGTGGGCTCTAGGTCGCGGGCGTGTCGTTCAGCTCGCATTGATCATTCCTCGCCCATGCACTTTGACGTGCGTCAATGTGTCTCTAGCGCCGGCGGCTCTACCGTCTCGGCAGGTAGGAGCCCAGTGTGTCTGATCAATCGCTCAAGGAAAACAGCATCGACGGCTCTTGTTGATTGCGACGCTGGTTAGCCAAGCGCGCAACGGGCGGTTCCCGTCATAACCGCCGAGATGCTGGAAAGCGGCCAAAAAGCAGTCCTGGGTCAGATCGAGCGCCTCTTCGGGGTCCCCGATATGACCGCGGATCATCCGATAGATCGGCTCTCGATGACGACGCATGATCTCCGCAAAGGCGGCTCCCTCTGCTCCTCTCACCTGGAATATGCGTCATAATCGATCATCCAAAATCGGGATGCGACGCGATGAACCTGGCAGGGCGACCAGCCAATGAGGGCTGGCGCCGTCTTCGGCGAAGGAACGCAAGTCCGCGTCGTGGCACTTGCCTTTGGTTCGCCATCCTCGCGGCGGGTTCAAGCGTGCCACCGTATTCAGATGGGCGGCGATGCCGGTTGACCGGAACGAGTAGGTGCCACTCGCCGTCTGATCCCGCCCGCGCCCGCACGTCGGTGACCATCTGGAACGCATTGGCCTGGGGCAGGGGGTGTCGCCTCGTCCCTAAGTCCCGCGCGCGATCGTGCGGAACAGCGGCCCCATACGATCGTCGCGCAAGCCGACTGGGGTCGTCAGTCGATCGCGTCGAGCAGCAGCCGCGCCCCGTCGAGTGCCAGCACGGGGTCTTGCCGCGCCTGACGTTATGCGCCCGCCCGCACCGACGCTGCCGGGTTCGCCGGCACCACCTGGCCGGTCACCAATCAATCGAACAGGTGCCGCACGCCGGCGAGCGCTGCTTGACCGTGGGCGCGCTCACCTTTCGCGCTAGCGCCTCGATCCAGGCACCGCCGCGCAGCGGCTGGACGTCCGCGCTCGACGCCACCGCGCGCCTCGCGCCAAGCCAGAAACTCGCCCGCCGCGCGCGCATCAGCGCGGCGCAGACACTGCTCATCGCTCAGGTTTAGCCGTCCCCGCCGACTTTCTCACATATCGTGTTCCATAGGCATCGGCTTCATCGCGTCGGGTTTGGGCTTGGCGTCGACGGCCCCGGTACCGCGCTTCTTCTCCGCGCGACACTTGGCACCCATTTCGGCCATCTTTTTCTGGCTCATGCCCATTTTCTGCATGCCAGCTTTCGACATACACGACGAGGCAGGCATGTTGCCCTTCATCTTGCCGTCCTTCATCCCCGGCATCATGTTGTCATGGCCCATCATGCCGCCGCCCATCGGCTTCGCCGGTGGTGCCGCGCGGTCTTGAGCAAGTGCGATGCCCGAACTTAGCAGCAGTGCTGAGAAGATTAGGCCCATCTGGGCGCGTGATATCGAAACGTTCATGTAAAATCCTTTTCATCGAAGTCAAAGCGTGGGCTCAATTAATCGGTAAGTTTTTTCCGCTCGCCCAGGAAATCAGGTTAAGCGTACTGCTGCTAGCCCTGCGCGCGGTCGCAGGTCGCGTCATTGACGCAGATCAAAGCGGTACATTGCAGGCGAAGCGACAAGGCGGGCGCTCGCGGCAGGTATCAAGCCACATGAATGCGTACGAATCGGGCGAACGGAAAAGGCGAAAACGCCCCGGTCCTGACCGTGCGGCGGGTCGGTACCTAGAGCAAAATAGGTCGGCCTACGGCGCTACCGCCGTTCGTCACGGTGATGGCGTCACCTGACCCCGGCCGCCAGCGGTGGCGGCCGGGTACCTTTTTCCTTAAGGATCGCGAAAGTTCGGGCGCGGCGTCGATGGCCTGGCCGCTGGCAGCCAAACTCGGATGGCTGCCGTGTACAATGGGCTTCTATAGGAGCCAAAGAGATCGTGAAATCCCGCCTCTCAGCGTCACCCCGCGCTGTGGTCTACAGCGTTTACTGCGGAATTTCTCCGGAATTTCTGGGTTGACCTTGGACTATGGTCCAAGGGCTATCGGTCTCGCGTGGACCATGATCAGTCAATCATCGGCAACTTCGCCCCAGGCTTGGATGCCCTGGCAGACCAGAGCAGTGATTCGGGCGTGGGTAACGAGGTGTGAGAGTAGCTTGTCCCGGCTGCGAAATACGTGATCGGGCGCTATGCGCCGGCCTCAGCGATGCGGAACTGGCGCCGCTCAGCGCCCTGAAGCGTCGACGACGTTTTGCAAAGGGGGAGCCCGTTATCTGGGCGGGCGACGAAAACATGATCTTCGCGAACGTCGTCTCGGGCGTTCTCAAGCTTAATGCCTCCACGGCGGATGGGCGTGAGCAGATTGTGGGCCTGATGTACCCAGCCGATTTCATCGGCAGACCTTACGCGTCCTCAACACGCTACAACGTGGTGGCGCTGACGGACGCTGAGCTGTGCGTGTTTTCACGAAAGCACTTCGAGCAGGCGCTCAGGACCTACGACAAGTTGAAGCGGTTGCTGCTCCAGCGCACGCTGGATGAGCTAGACCATAGCCGCGAGTGGATGCTCCTGCTCGGCCGCAAGACGGCGGAAGAGAAGGTGGCGAGCTTTCTCGTCCAGATGGCGCGCCGGATCGGCCGTGGCGGTTGCGCCCGGTCGCCGCTGGATGAGTTCGTCCTACCGCTCAGCCGGGCTCAGATCGCCGACGTGCTCGGACTTACGATCGAGACGGTCAGCCGACAGATGACAAGATTGAGAAGCGCCGGCGTCATTGATCTGCCAACGACGCGCTCGATCAGGGTTTTGAACGAAATCGCGCTCTCGGCACGTGCGGAACAGGGCTAGGCCGCCGGTGACATTCGCCCGGAAGTCCACTCGTGCGGCGCTGCCATCAACTGCCGCCCGGCCACATGGGCAGGTCGAGCGTCCGCGCCGCCACCAGCGGCATGGGAGCGTCGGCAGCGTCAAGGCTAGGACAAGCTGTGGGCGATTGCCTTGATTTGCCTTCAAGCCTGAGCCGAATCTCGCAGTTGCGTCCCGGTGGCGCTCCAGCCAACAAAAGGAAAGGGGACCGCAGCGACTTATCTGCTTTCAGCCCTGATCCTCCTCCCTACGCTCCCATGAGCTGAGCCATCGCCATCGTCTCGGCGAACGTGCGCCCAGCGTTGCCGCCGGGCGTCTAACGGACAGCTACGCTATACTATGCTTGAGCGCGCTTGCGCGGTCGTGACCAGCCTGGACCGAGGCGAAGCCATCACGAATTATCGCTGCGGTGGATGTCTGCAATTCGGTATCCTTCAACGCTTCTTGGAACTTGGCTTTGATGTAGTCCTCGCCGCGTTCGGCCTCCTGGATGATCGCCTTGTCGATCTTGCCGGTAAGCGCCTGCTTGAGATCCATGAAACGACGATGCGCTGCGGCGAGCAAGCTGGAGTCATCTTCGGGGGTTCCACCGAGCCGGCGGACCTCGGCTTGCAACGAACTCGCTACCTGGCTGCGATCACGCGCGAAGTCAGCGAACATGGTCGCGAATTGGGTGCGATCGTCGCAGCGTTCCTGGGCTGGTTCGCAGGCGGCTTCTACCTAACCGACCGCAATCCGATTCTAATGACGCACCGCTGGCTTGGAACCGCCATTGCCGGTGTCGGGCTGGTGCTGGTCTACTTGGCGGCAGGTCATCGCCGCGCGCCGGAGCGATCACGCAAGCTCTACCTGGTCCTGCTCGGCTTGATGACGCTAGCGATCTCGGTTCAAGGCTTTCGTGGAGGAACGTTCATGCACGGCGGCTTGAACCATCTGGCATTCTGAAATCGTGGGTGAAGATATGGCTTTCCGTTTGCAGAAGATCTTGGTGGCGTCGCTGCTACTGCCCACCGCAGCAACCGCGCAGCCTTCGAACCATGCCACCGACACGCTCGCCGTGCAGGCAGTTCTGTCGCAATATAAAGCGGCGACCGAGAAGCTTGACGGGGCGGGGACCGAGCGGCTGTTCACGCCGGATTCGCGGATATTCGAAACTGGCGGCTCGGAAGAAACCTACGCCAACTATCTCAGCCATCACCTCCGGCCGGAGCTCGCTGCCTTCAAGTCTTTCAAATTCTCAGACTACAAGGTCGACGTGCGGTTCGAAGGGCCGATTGCGCTCGCACCGAAACCTATCGCTACCGGATCGAGCCCAAGACTGGAGATGTCGCGGAGCGGATCGGTGCCGCGACGAGCGTGCTCAAGAAGGTCGGCGGCACGTGGAAAATCGTCAGCATGCACAATAGCGGCCGCCGCCCCAAGGGATCCTGACCGCCGCATCTGTCATATACCAAGATCTCTGGGGGTGCTCATTGCGGGTCAGCGTCCGACGCGGCATCCGCTGAGCAGCAACAGCGCGAACGCGCGTCACGGCTGTCTACCAAGTCTAGCGAACGCGCTTGAGCGGCGCGCCCGCACAACATTCAATGTCGATTCGGCGGCCACGCCTGTATCGGCGGACTGTGGCGCCAACCGAAGCGCCTGAGGCAAACCAATCCTTTTGCCCCTTCAAGGGCTCGCCCTCACCTCAGTCGATCGCACCGCAAAAGGGCTGATGACGTTGGCGCGGGCGAATAGCGGAATAGTGAATGGTTCGACGGCGAGCCCTCCCGCTGGATCTGCCTGCACTGAGCGTCGGAAGTGGTTAGGCCGTCCCGATCGCAAGATCGTCCAGGATCGGGCAGTCCGGCCGATCGCCGCCAGCGCAGCGATGAGCCAGATCCTCGAGCGACTTGCGCATGGCGCGGAGCTCGCGCTCCTTGCGCTTCATCTCACCGGCTCGTGCGATAGCGAGCGCCTTCACCTCGCCTCTCGCGCGGCCACTGTCCTGCCATAGAGCGAGTAGCTGGCCAATCTCTTGGATAGGAAAGCCGAGATCGCGCGCGCGCCGGTGAGATGAAGCGCAGCATGTGCACCTCGCGTTCGTCATAGTCGCGGTAGCCGGAGTGACGTCGCGCGGCCTTCGGGATGAGGCCGATAGCCTCATAGTGGCGGATCATCCGCTGGCTGACGCCCGAAGCTTTGGCCGCCTGTCCTATATTCACGTATTGTCTCCTCAAGCCGCCGTCGGACGCCAACGGCGAAGCGTCAGAGCATTGGCGACGACACTGACGCTCGACAGCGCCATGGCCGCGCCGGCGATCACCGGGCTCAGATAACCGAAGGCTGCCAGCGGGATGCCGATCAGGTTGTAGATGAACGCCCAGAACAGCCCCTGGCGGATCTTGGCATAGGTCCGCTTCGAGATGTCGATCGCATCCGCGACCAGGCGAGGGTCGCCGCGCATCAGCGTGATGCCGGCCGCGTGCATGGCGACGTCCGTTCCCGTCGACATGGCGATGCCGACATCGGCTGCCGCGAGGGCAGGGGCGTCGTTGACCCCGTCGCCGACCATGGCGACCGTGCGGTCCTCTCCTCGCAAGGCTGCCACCGCATCCGACTTTCCTTCCGGCAGGACATTGGCGACGACGTCGGCGATGCCCAGCTTGGCGGCCGCTGCGCGCGCGCTTCCCGCATTGTCCCCGGTAAGCATCACGCTGCGTATACCGCGGCCATGCAGCGCCGCCACGGCGGCCGCAGCGGAGGCCTTCACCTCGTCACCGAACGCGAGGAGGCCGAGGAGGCGGCGCTCGGGAGCGCGTTCCGCGACCCAGGAGACCGTCCGTCCCTCCGATTCCAGTCTGGCCGCTTCGACGGCCAGCTGCTCCAGGGCGATACCTTCGTCCGCCATCAAGCGCGTGCTGCCGAGGATCAAGTTGCGGCCGTTGACGTCCGCAGCGACGCCGCGACCCGGCAGGCCGCGCATGCCTTCAGCGCTGACGGGTTGGACGCCTTCCGATTTGGCCCATGCCATGACGGCCCGCGCGAGCGGATGCTCGCTTCCATCCTGCAGTGCTGCGGCGAGCTCGATGAGTTGGGTGCGCTCCACTCCGGCGGCGGGCAGTCCCGCCAGCAGCGAGGGCTTGCCTTCGGTGAGCGTGCCGGTCTTGTCGAACGCGACGACGTTGATGCGGTGCGCGGTCTCGAGCGCCTCCGCGTCCTTGATCAGCACTCCTGCTCGCGCGGCGACCCCGGTGCCGGCCATGATTGCGGTCGGCGTGGCCAGGCCAAGCGCGCACGGGCAGGCGATGACGAGCACCGCCACCGCGTTCAGGATCGCAACTTCCACTCCGGCGCCGGCGATCAGCCAGCCGGCGAGGGTAAGCGAGGCTATGACGAGAACGATCGGAACGAACACGGCGCTAACCCGGTCGACGAGCCGCTGGATCGGAGCCTTGGCGCCTTGCGCGCTCTCGACCAGGCGCACGATGCGCGCGAGGGTGGTCTCGGCGCCCACGGCTGTCGTCTCGACCAGGATGAGCCCGTCCGCATTGATCGACCCGCCGGTCACCTTGTCTCCGGCGGCTTTGGGCACCGGCAGGCTTTCTCCCGTGAGCATCGACTCGTCGACATGGGTAGCCCCGTCGATCAACAGCCCGTCGACCGGGATGCGCTCGCCGGGCCGGACGCGCACCCGGTCGCCGTTACGCACCTCGGAGAGGGCGACCTCTCGTTCGGCACCGTCGGCGCCGACGACGCGCGCCTGGTCGGGTCGCAGCGCCATCAGCGCGCGGATCGCCTCGCCGGTCTGGCGCTTGGCGCGGCCTTCGAGCCACTTGCCAAGCAGGATGAGCGTGATGACGACGGCCGAAGCCTCGAAGTAGTAATGCGCGTCCATGCCGTGCATCGGCGCGAACAGCAGCTGGTAGAGGCTGAGCCCATAGGCGGCCGATGTGCCGATCGCGACCAGGAGGTCCATACTGCCGGTGCGGGCAC
This sequence comes from Sphingomonas sp. IW22, assembly GCF_041321155.1. Classification (GTDB taxonomy): domain Bacteria; phylum Pseudomonadota; class Alphaproteobacteria; order Sphingomonadales; family Sphingomonadaceae; genus Sphingomonas. The sequence continues at coordinate 2,321,016 of NZ_JBGGWB010000001.1, forward strand.
GCGCGGCCTTCCAACCCGCGCGGTAGAAGCGCGCGCCCAGCCAGAACTGCACGGGTGTCGCGAGCAGTAGCTGGATCCAGCCTGGCACCGCCACCTCGATACCGAACGGGGCCAGCAGCATCGGCACGACCAGCGGCAGCGACAGCGCCGCGGCGATCAGCACATGGCGGAGCTCTCTTGTCGCGGCGGCGTTGGGGCGGGCGTCCTCGATGCCCCGCTCCGTCTCCGCCGAGCCGGTGCGCGCGGATGCGGTGTAACCGGCGCTTTCGACGGCCTCGATCAGGACATACGCGGGGACGTCCCCTACCGCTTCGATCCTCGCCGTTTCGGCCGCCAAGTTGACACTCGCGGAGCGGACGCCGGGCACTTTCAGCAGCGCCTTTTCTACCCGACCGACGCACGTCGCGCAGGTCATGCCGGTGATCGTCAGCTCGGTCGTTTGCGTCACCGGCGTGTAGCCCGCCGCGAGCACCGCATCGGCCACGGCGCCGACATCGGATCGTCCGTCGACGAATTCGACATTTGCCCGCTCGGTCGCGAGGTTGACCGAGGCGACGACGACGCCGGGCACCCCGGCGATAGCACGCTCGACCCGACCAACGCACGTCGCGCAGGTCATGCCTTCGATGGGCAGCGACAGCATCTCTTCTCTTCCCGCGTGCGCTGTCGCCTGCAGTCGTGCCGGTGCGTTCATGGTCGTCTCCAATATCGAGTCGACGAGCTTATCGTCCCTGACATCGTGTCAAGGTCAACAACGAAAACTTACCCCTTGACCCTGACACAGTGTCAAACCCCACATTTGCTTCATTCACCTCATGGGAGAACGAAGATGATCGATTTCAAGGTACAGGGAATGACCTGCGGCGGTTGCGTGCGGGGTGTGACGAACGCGCTTCAACGCGTCGATGCGGATGCCGTCGTCAACGTCGACCTGGCGAGCAAGACGGTGTCGGTAAGCTCGGCAGCCGATGTACAGCAACTCAAGCAGGCCATCGAGAAGGCCGGCTTTGTGGTGACGCAATAAACCCGATTTTATCTGAGGGCTTTGCGGGGCGGGCGCGTAAAGGGATTGTGCGGTGATCCGCACGTGCCCGCCTCGCGATCATAAGTGCAGCGGGCCTGTCCACGTTCCGCAGCACAAATGAATGAGGGTGGCAGCGTCATGACCGACATCGAACGCAGCGGGTCCGTGAGCGACAAGGACGCGCGCGAACTGGTCCTCATCACCGGTGCGAGCGGTTTTATAGCCGCCGCGCTGATCGCTAGGCTTGGCGAACGCTACACGGTTGTCGGCCTCGATCGCGCCGGTCCGCCGGACCCGCCGCCGCCCGCGGCGGCGATCGACATAGACCTCGGATCGGACGAAGCGGTCCGCGCCGCGCTCGACGAGGTGCGCGCGCGGTTTGGCAATCGCATCGCCTCGGTGATCCACCTTGCCGCTTATTACGACGTCACGGGCGATCCTAATCCGCTCTATGAGAAGGTCACCGTGCAGGGCACCCGCCGACTGATCGACGGGCTGCAGTCGTTCGAGGTCGAGCAGTTCGTCTTCGCGAGCACGATGCTGGTCCACAAGCCGACCCCTACTCCGGACGAGCGCATCAGCGAGAAGTCGCCCATCGGCGCGTCTTGGGCGTATCCGCAGTCCAAAGTCGATACGGAAGCACTGCTGCACGCGCGGCGCGGGAAGATCCCCGTTGTCTTCCTCCGCGCCGCCGGAGTTTATGACGACGACGGGCGCTCGGCGTTTCTCGCGCAGCAGATATCGCAGATCTACGAGCACCGCCTGATCTCGCATTTCTATCCCGGCATGCTGTGCGCGGCACAGTCATCGGTGCACCGCGAGGACTTGGCCGACGCCGTGTTGCGCCTGGTCGATCGGCGGCACGAATTGCCGTCAGAACTGCCGCTGCTCGTCGGCGAACCCGACCCGCCCGGCTATGCCGAGATCCAGGACATCATCGGGGAGGCGCTCCACGGCGAGGGCTGGAAGACGATCCGCATCCCGCAGCCGCTCGCGAAGGCCGGGATCATCCTGCAGAACGAAGCGCTCGGCGGCGACGACTTTATCCAGCCCTGGATGATCGACAGCAGCAACGACCACTATATCCTCGACATCTCGCGCGCACGGTCGCTGCTCGGGTGGGAACCGAAGCACAGCCTTCGCGACACGCTCCCGGCGATCGTCGCTGCGCTCAAGCGGCATCCGCGGGCCTGGTACCGGAACAACAAGCTCAACGAGAACCTGGTCGCGTGGGATGAAGAGCCAGAGGCCGAGCTTGCGGGGTCTGGCCACCACCAGCCCGCAGCGGCCGCCGGAACGGGCGGCATAGATCACGGCGGGATGGATCACAGCAAAATGGACCACGCGGCGATGGGGCACGGGCCCGGCGCCGCGGTCGCGGCCATGTCGGACCACGGCGGGCACGGCGATCACATGGCCTTGATGGACCGCGATGAGCGCCGCGCACGCTGGGCGCTTTACGCCAACATTGGTCTCGGTCTGTGGCTCGCCTCCAGCCCGCTCATCTATGACTCCATGACCACGCAGAGCGTCGGCGAAGCCGCGCGTTTCGTAACCGTCGATCGCGGGCTGCCTTCGATCGAATGGCGGGCTAGCGCACTGGCTATCAGCGATGTCGTCAGCGGGCTCGCCATCGCGCTGTTCGGCGCGCTGTCGCTCGCCCCGCGCACCAAGACATGGGCGCAGTGGGCGGTCGCGTTCGTCGGCATCTGGCTGTTCTTCGCCCCGCTGATCTTCTGGAGCCCGAGCGCCGCTCAGTACAACAACAACCTGCTCATCGGCTCGGCCGTGATCGCCCTGTCGGTGCTCGTGCCGATGATGCCGGGCATGAGCATGGCGGGCATGATGGACCCCAAGAACATCCCGCCTGGCTGGACCTATTCGCCGTCGACCGATGCGCAACGCCTGCCGATCGTTGCCATGGGCCTGATCGGGCTTCTCACCTCGCGCATCCTGACGGCTTACCAGTTGGGGCACATCGATACCGCTTGGGAGCCTTTTTTCGCTGGTTCGCTGAGTGATCCTCGCAACGGCACCGAGGAGATAATCACTTCGGGCATGTCGAAGGCGTGGCCGATCCCTGATGGGGGCCTTGGCACGATCAGCTACGTGCTCGAGATCCTGATGGCGGTGATGGGCACCCGCGACCGCTGGCGGACGATGCCGTGGATGGTGACCTTCTTCGGCATCCTCGTTATCCCGCTCGGCGTCATCAGCATCTATTTCATTATCAGCCAGCCGATCGTCATCGGCACGTGGAGCACGCTGGCGCTGATCGCCGCGCTCGCCATGCTCATCATGATCCCGTTCGCATTGGACGAGGTCATCGCCATGGGCCAGTTCCTCGCCTGGGCAAAGCGCCGCGGCAAGCCGCTGATCCGCACCTTCTTCAAGGGTGACGCGATTGAGGCGGGGGCCGAGGACGCATCCGACGTGATGGCCTCTCCTTCTGCCTTCTGGGCGGATGCGAAGCGCGGGCTGACGCTGCCGTGGACGCTGGCAGCTAGCATCGCGCTCGGCGTCTTCCTCATGCTGACGCGGGTGACCCTGGGCAACGAAGGCGCAATGGCGAACAGCGACCATGTGGTGGGTGCGCTGGTTATCACCGTCGCGATCATCGCCACCGCCGAGGTCGCCCGCGCCCTGCGCTTTATCAACGTCGCGTTCGGCGCCTGGCTCGTCGCTGCCCCGTTCCTGCTGACAGGGGCCGGCCCCCTTGGGGCGATCGTGTCGGTGGTCGTGGGAATCGCGCTCATCGGGCTCAGCCTGCCGCGCGGCAAGCGCAGCCCCGAACATTATGCGAGCTGGGACAAATACGTAATTTGAGGCCTTACTCGCCTCCAGAGAGGAGGGGCACAGCATGGCGCAGTCCAGGTACCGAGTTCTATCCGGGCGGTCATTCAGGCGGTTATATGGCCGTCGATTATGGCGGTGCGGTTGCCGATGGCCGGGTCAAGAGCGGCCGAGTATGCCGAGATGAACGAGTTCGCGTGAAGCTGCTCCAGGCCGCAGGCGTCGGCGTGAAGTTCGCGATCCATCCGGTTGCGGGGCGCATGCCCGGTCACATGAACGTGCTGCTCGCCGAAGCCGGCGTGCCCTATGACATCATCTTCGATATGGAAGATATCAACGCCGAGTTTGCCAACACCGATGTCGCGCTGGTCATCGGGGCCAACGATGTCGTCAACCCGGCGGCACGCACCGACAAATCCTCGCCGATCTACGGCATGCCCATCCTCGATGCCGACCAGGCCCACCAGGTCTATGTCGTCAAGCGCGGTCAGGGCAAAGGTTATTCCGGCGTCGAGAACCTGCTCTTCTTCAACGAGAATTGCAGCATGGTCTATGGGGATGCCCAGGCGGTGCTGACGCAGATGGTGCAGGCCGTGAAGGATCTCGGCGCGTGACCGTACCCCTTACCCCCGAAATCTGATTCACCACAGGAGAATGGACAATGACCTACGCGACCATCAATCCCTATACCGGAGACACTGTTGCGACCTTTCCCGACGCAACGGACGAGGAGGTGAAGACCGCGCTGGACAAAGCAGACGCGGCTTTCCTCAGTTGGCGCGAAACCTCCTTCGCCGAGCGCGGCCGTATCCTGCAGAATGCCGCAGACATCCTGCGCCGGGACAGCGATGCTTTTGCCCGCCTGCTGACGCTGGAAATGGGTAAGCTGGTCGCCGAAGCGAAGGCCGAGGTGGAACTCTCCGCCAAGATCTTCGAATATTATGTTCGGCATGCGGAAGACCTGCTGAAGCCGGAGAAGCTGCCGGTGCTCGATCCCGCCGAAGGCGAGGCGATGCTGGTGCACGAGCCGCTCGGCGTCCTCCTGGCGATCGAGCCATGGAATTTCCCTTATTATCAGATTGCCCGCATTCTCGCGCCGCAACTCTCGGCCGGCAACACGCTGATCCTCAAGCACGCCTCGAACGTTCCGCAGAGCGCCGCGGCGTTCGAGAGACTGATGAACGAAGCGGGTCTGCCGGAAGGCGCGTTCCAGAATCTCTATGCAACGCGCGATCAGATCAACCTCATCATCAACGATCCGCGCGTTCATGGCGTGGCGTTGACTGGCTCGGAAGCTGCCGGCGCGGTGGTTGCATCCGAGGCCGGCAAGGCGCTCAAGAAGTCGACCATGGAACTGGGCGGCGCCGACGCCTTTGTCGTGCTCGCCGATGCCGACATGGACAAGACGATCGACTGGGCCGTCTTCGGCCGGCACTGGAACGGTGGCCAGGTCTGTGTTTCGTCCAAGCGCATGATCGTCGTCGATGAAGTCTACGACACCTTCCTCGACGGTTATCGCAAGGGCGTAGCCAAGCTCGTCATGGGCGACCCCTCCGACCCCGGCACCACTCTCGCGCCGCTCTCCTCGCAAAAGGCGGCCGACGACATCAAGGAACAGATCCGCAAGGCCGTCGAACTGGGCGCCAAGGCTGAGGAAGTCGGTCCTACAGTGCCGAACAAGGGGGCTTTCGTGCAGCCAACTTTTCTGACCGACCTCGATGAGGGCAATCCGGCCCGTTATTGGGAATTCTTCGGTCCGGTATCGATGCTGTTCCGTGCGAAGGATGAGGACGATGCCGTGCGCATCGCCAACGACTCGCCCTTTGGCCTGGGCGGCTCCGTCTTCACCTCCGATCCTGTCCACGGCGCCGAAGTGGCGAAGCGGATTTCCACCGGCATGGTCTTCGTCAATCACCCGACTAAGGTGGAGGCCGACCTGCCGTTCGGCGGCATCCGTCGCTCGGGCTATGGCCGCGAACTGCTGGGCCTCGGCCTCAAGGAGTTCGTCAATCACAAGCTGATCGATGTCGTCGATATCGACGCGCATTTCTGAGAGAGGAACATCGCCATGGAAAGCACGATGAAAGCCGCGGTCGTCCGTGAATTCGGAAAGCCATTGGTCATGGAGGAAGTCGCGGTGCCCCGACCTGGCGCCGGCCAGATCCTCGTCAAGATCGCAGCCACCGGTGTGTGCCACACCGACCTGCATGCCGCTGAGGGCGATTGGCCGGTCAAGCCCAATCCACCCTTCATTCCTGGTCACGAGGGCGTCGGACATGTGGTCGCGGTTGGCGCAGGTGTGAAGCATGCCAAGGAGGGCGACCGGGTGGGCGTGCCATGGCTATATGATGCCTGCGGCCATTGCACGCACTGCCTGGGCGGCTGGGAAACGCTGTGCGAGGAGCAGCACAATACCGGGTATTCGGTGAACGGCAGCTTTGCCGAATATGTTCTCGCCGATCCCAATTATGTGGGGCATCTGCCCGGCAACGTTTCGTTCGTCGATATTGCGCCGATCCTGTGCGCCGGCGTCACCGTCTACAAGGGCCTCAAGGTAACCGACACCAAACCGGGCGACTGGGTGGTGATCTCCGGCATCGGAGGTCTCGGCCATCTCGCCGTGCAATATGCCAAGGCGATGGGCCTCAACGTCGTCGCCGTCGATGTCGATGACAGGAAGCTCGACCTCGCCCGGTCGCTGGGGGCCACGTTGGCAGTCAACGCCCGTTCGGAAGACCCGATCGCTTTCGTGAAGAAGCAGATCGGAGGCGCGAATGGGGTGTTGGTCACCGCCGTGTCGCCCAAGGCCTTCGAACAGGCGATGGGTATGGTGGGACGCGGCGGCACGGTCGCGCTCAACGGCCTGCCGCCCGGTGACTTCCCGCTGCCGATCTTCGACACGGTGCTGAACGGCGTGACCGTGCGGGGATCGATCGTGGGGACGCGGCTCGATTTACAGGAAGCCTTGGACTTCGCCGGTGACGGCAAGGTGAAGGCCACGATCTCAACCGACAAACTCGAGAACATCAACGACATCTTCTCCCGGATGCACAAGGGCGACATCCAGGGCCGCGTCGTCATCGATTTCGAGCAATAACGAGCCGCTTTTCGATCGGGCGTGTCTTCGTCGATCAGCCGGTCACCGCCGGGGCCGGAGGTCAATTGCCTTTCTGAACGCGTCTCCTCTCACCCTTAGGAGGGAGGAGACGCGCCGGTGGAGGAGAGGCGCCATCCTGAACAGACGAAGGAAGATTATCATGACTACTGGCAAGAAGGTCGCAATCGTCACAGGTGCCGGCCAGGGCATAGGCTTGGCCATCGCGGTGCGTCTCTCCCGGGAAGGCTTCGCCATCGGCTGTCTCGATTATAATGCGGAAACGGCAGAGGCGGCAGCCGATGCAATCATCGCTACAGGCGGTGAAGCACTCGCGGTCAAGGTCGATGTCGCTCAGCGCGATGACGTCTTCAAGGCGGTGGATGCGGTCGTTCAGCGGTTTGGCCGGCTCGATGTCATCGTGAACAACGCAGGCCTCGGACCGACCACACCGATCGAGGAGATCACGCCCGAAATCTACCACAAGGTGTTCGACGTCAATGTCGGCGGCACCTATTGGGGCATCCAGGCGGCGCTCAAGCATTTCAAGGCACGTAAGCCCGAGAAGGCCGGCGATATCGTCGGCAAGATCATCAATGCTTCGTCACAGGCGGGACAGGTTGGCAATCCCGATCTGGCGGTTTACGGCGCGACCAAGTTCGCGATCCGCGGCATCACCCAGACAGCAGCCAAGGATCTCGCACCCCTTGGCATCACCAGCAATGCCTATTGTCCCGGTATCGTGCGCACGCCCATGATGGAGGGCATTGCTCAGAAGGTCGCTGATGAAAATGGCCAGACCCTTGAATGGGGCCTGCAGCAATGGGCGAAGAACGTAACGCTCGGGCGCATCTCTGAGCCGGAAGACGTGGCAGCCTGCGTATCCTTCCTTGCTGGCCCGGACTCGGATTACATGACAGGGCAAGCCCTGATTATCGACGGCGGCATGGTCTTTAACTGAGGCAGAGGTTCGAAGACGATCCTGTTTCGGCAGGCTCGTCTTGGTGCAGCTGTCAGATGCTGGGAGGCATGCGATGCATGCAATGGTCCTGAATGCGGTCGGTCAGCCGCTCGTGTGGACCGAACTTCCGGATAGAAGGCGTCACCTCAAGGTTTGTGCGCCAGACAACTACAAGGGTTCCTGGGGCGCGCCTTCATGCATGGCGGCCTCAACCATCTGGCATTTTGAAGGGGGAAACATGATTTTGGCGTTTAGGGTGGCAATGGCCACAGCACTGGCGATGCCGATCGCGGTCGCCGCCCAGCCTGCATCGCGCTTCGCGGATACGAAGGCCGTGGAGGCAGTACTGTCGCAGTACAAGGCGGCGATTGAAAAGCTCGATGCGAAAGGAACAGAGCGACTCTTCGCGGCCGACTCCCAGATATTCGAAACGGGTGGCTCGGAGGGAACCTACGCGACATACCTCGCCCATCATCTTGGGCCAGAGCTGGCAGCCTTCAAGTCGTTTACATTTTCCGACTACAAGGTGAAGGTTCGCTTTGAGGGTCCGGTCGCACTTGCCACCGAGACCTACCGCTATCGGATCGAGCCGAAGAACGGGGCTGTTGCCGAACGTATTGGCGTCGCAACCAGCGTCTTAACGCGCTCGGGGAGCAGCTGGAAGATCATCAGCATGCACAGTAGCGCTCGCAAGCCGAAAGGCTCCTGATCGGTCAAGATCACATTGCGCCCGGACCCAGCTTCAGGGGTCGGCAATATGGCCGCTACTGCTTCTTCGCTGGATTCGGCGTAGCCGACTGCGGTGTCGCATTTGTAGAATTCGTCGGGTGATCGTGCTCCGGTATGCCAGCATAATGGTTCATCTGATCCTCGGAGATGTCCGACGTTTCCTCGCTGCTGCCACAAGCCGTTACGGCCAGAGGTAACAGAAACATGGCTGTGATAATCGCCCTCGATCTTCTCATAACAGAATACCCTTCGATGCCGATCTGAACCCATCATAGCGGATTCCGGAGTGATCGCGCGCACTATTCCGATTTGATGGCGCGCAGTATTCCGAGGCGATCGCGCGCAGTTTGGGGTGACGTGAGGCCTGATCGTTGGGACCAGTTTCCTGGCTAAGCAGCCAGGAGGATTGGATGCCGACGAGGAGGGTTGTGATGCGCCACGTGCGCGAGATTCTGAGACTGAGCCTGGATGCGAGGCTCTCGACGCGGTCGGTAGCCAAGCTCGTCGGCGCGAGTCCGACGAGCGTGCGTGATACGCTGAAGCGGTTTGAGCGGTCGGAGCTTTGCTGGCCGGTGCCGGGCGAGATGAGTGACGCGGATTTGGAGGAGCACCTCTATGGCGTGTCTGGCGTAAAGCCGGGGCGCCGTAGGCTGGCAGAGCCGGACTGGTCGGTGGTGGCGCGCGAGCTAAAGCGCAAGCACGTGACGCTGCAGGTGCTCTGGGAGGAGTATCACGCCGAGCATCCTGACGGCTACCGCTACAGCCGGTTCTGCGATCTGTTTCGCCGCTGGGAAGGTCGCTTGCCCCTGGTCATGCGCCAGAGCCATGTGGGCGGCGAGAGGCTGTTCCTCGACTACGCCGGCGACACGGTGCCGGTCGTGATCAACCGGCGGACTGGCGAAATCCGCGGTGCCCATATCTTCGTCGCGGTGATGGGCGGCTCCAGTCTTTCGTTTGCGCTGGCGACGTGGACCGAGCAGTTTCCCGACTGGATCGAGGGCAACAATGCCGCCCTGGCTTTCTTTGGCGGCGTGCCGCAGCTGCTCGTTCCCGACAACGCGAAAGTGGCAGTGATCAAGGCGTGCCACTTCGATCCCCAGATCAACCGCAGCTACACCGACATGGCGCGTCATTACGGCACGGCCGTCCTGCCAGCGCGACCGCGCAAGCCGCGCGACAAGGCCAAAGTGGAAGCGTGCGTCGGGATTGTCGAGCGCTGGCTGCTGGGCAGAATGCGCAACCGGATCTTCTACAGCCTTGCCGAGGTCAACGCCGCGATCGCCGAGTGCATGGCCGATCTCAACGACCGACGAGTGCTGCGTCAGTTTGGCAAGACGCGCCGACAGCTGTTCGAAGAGATCGACGTCCCCAATCTCAAGCCATTGCCGTCAGAGCCTTGGATCCACGCTGAATGGCGGCGTTGCCGCGTCGGGCTCGATTACCACGTTGCGATCGAGCGGCATCATTACTCGGTGCCACATCGCTTCGCCCGCCGCGAAGTTGAAGCCAGGTTCACCGCCCGTACGGTCGAGATCTTCCTGAATGGCGAGCGCATTGCTGTGCACATGCGCGGCAGCGGCAATGGCCGGCACACCACTGTGCCGGAGCATATGCCTTCCAGCCATCGTCGCTATGGCGAGTGGACACCGGCAAAGATCCGCCAAGAGGCACAGCGGATCGGGCCGATGCTGTCCCTGCTGGTCGAGAAGGTCATCGAGGCAAAGCCCCATCCCGAGCAGGGCTACCGCTCGTGCCTGGGCATCATTGGGCTCGAGAAGCGCTTTGGCGCCGAGCGCCTGGAGGCCGCAGCGCTACGTGCCCTGGAGATCCAGGCCCGCAATTATCCTTCGATCAAGTCGATCCTCGAGAAGGGCCTGGACCAGGTGCCTGTCCCCCAATCCCCCGAGCAAGAGCCGATCATCCACTCCAACATCCGCGGCTCGAGCTACTACAACTGAAGGAGCATCAATGCTGAAGCACCCCACACTCGACCTGCTGAGCCAGCTTGGCCTGGACGGCATGGCCAAGGCCTTTACCGACCTGGCAGCCAACGACGAGGCCACCAACCTAAGCCACGCCGAATGGTTGGCGTTGCTCCTCGATCATGAGGCGACATACCGGAACGATCGGCGCCTGCTCCTGCGTCTGCGGCACGCCAAGCTGCGCCACCGCGCCGTCCCTGAGGACATCGACCACCGGGCTCCTCGTGGTCTTGACCGCCGGCTGCTCGACATGCTGCTCAAAGGCGACTGGATCGCCCGTCACGAAAACTGCGCCATCATTGGTCCAACCGGCATCGGCAAAAGCTGGCTTGCATGCGCGATCGGTCACAAGGCATGCCGCGACAACCGTTCGGTCCTCTACACGCGCCTGCCGCGGCTCATCGACGAACTGACGGTGGCCAAAGGTGATGGCCGTATTGCCGCCCGCATGAAGAGCCTCGCGAGGGTCGAGCTACTCATCTTGGACGACTGGGGCCTTCAGCCGCTCGACGGGAACGCCCGACACCATCTGCTTGAGATCCTGGAAGACCGCTACGGCCAACGCTCCACGCTCGTCACCAGTCAGCTCCCGGTGGCCCGCTGGCATCAGACGATTAATGATCCAACCTATGCCGACGCGATCCTGGATCGCCTCGTGCACAACGCTCACCGCCTCGAGCTCGAAGGCGAGTCCATGCGCCGGCCAGCAACACCATCCGCCGCTTGACCAAGCCAACAACATAGGTGACATCGACAACCAACGATCAGCCGCTTCAACTGCGCGCGATCAAATCGGAACGCTGCGCGGCATCAGATTGGAATGCCTGCGCGCGATCGTCGGAATCAGCACGCAGTCTGACGATAGCGGTCCTAGTCGTCATTGCGGCTGGTTTTTCGTACTTGGCTGGCGCGTCTTTTGGACTGTGGTGACCGTTGCAGGTCACCACTCCTTCACATCATCCGCTGCTTCTGCACTGGCACCTTGGGCTCCCTTGGTGATCGCGTCCAGACGTCCCCTAGAGCCGGTAATCTTCTGGCGACCGGCCGCCTGAGCCCTTTGCACCTCTTCATGAAGATCGCCGGCACCTACGCGGGGCACTGAACCGGAACCTCCGCCGCCGGTCTGTGCCCGGCCGCGCACTGAGCCTGCGCTTGAGATAGCCGGTCTGGATACGGGCAACCCGGGGGCGAGTACGAGCCGATCGTCGATTCCGTCGCGAAGCTGCTCAGCATAGCTTTTAATGAACTTTGCCTGCAATGCTTGGCCTTCCGGACTGAGCTGGAAAGTGACGTCGTCGAACCGCGCGTTGCCGTAGAAATCGCGGTTGCTCTCAATCTCGGCCAGACCCCATTCTCGGTAGGCTTGGGACAGATTGAGACTGCCTGCAGCGCTGTTACCCTCGAAGAAGGACGCCTGGCTCTCGAGACGATTGGCAAGCTCCTCGGCCCGGCGGGCTTCGATCGTGAAGCTCTGGGCTTCCGTTAGAGAAGCATTCATCCCGCTCGCGGTGCTTGAGATCGACGAGCTTGATGAGGTGCTGACCGAGCGAACGAACCCATCGCGGGTGCTCGACCAATTGCGGCTGTCAGACATCTGGGATAGGTTCCCAAAGATCCGGGAGCGGTCTTCGGACGCGATGCCGATGTCGCTGTCGGTCCATGTGCGTGTCCCACCGCCTTTCAGGCCGACGTTGGCCGAAGCTACTCCGTTTGTAATACCAGCTTTGGCGCCGGCCTCGCCCCCGAGGAACCAGGCCGTAGAGATGTCATCGGCCGCTCTGCGCGATAGCCCGAATTGCCGCTGCAGATTGGTCGATGCCTGGTCGACCTCGCTGAATGCAGTCTGGATGCTGTCGGAGTTCGAGGTGCCGCTCGCACTCTCGAAGGATGCGCCTTGGCTGAATTGGTCCCTGAGCTCGCGGAACTTCGTGACAGCGCTGGCCGTCGATTCCGTTGCAACATTGGCATAGGTCTCGCTGTTGGCGCGGGACTGTGACGCCATCGTCGAAAGGCGCGCCGTGAAATCCTGGCCCAGCGTCGGCGTGAAGGGATAGCTGGAGGTCGGGACCTGGTCGTAACTGCCGTCCGGAAAGCTCGTGGTCATTGCCCCAGTGTCGCTGAATGTCCGCGTCTGCGGCGCACCGTAGGTGAAGCTCGGCGCAATCGTTCCTTGTGCGAACTGGCGGGTGAGGACGCTCGAGTTTTCGAAGCTGGTGTTGCCGAGCGAGACGTTGCCGGTACTCGCCTCCCGGGCCGCTTCCTCGGCCGCGTTCTGGCTCGGGTTGAGGTAGCTTGTGGCGTGGTGGGAAATCGCCATGGCGCCCTTGGCCACACCGCCTGCCAGGAACGGCACCGATGCGATGAGATAGCCAGCTAGCAGACCGATATCGCTGTTGACGTCGGCCATGCCGGTAAAGCTCGCCAGGCTGAGCCCGTTGCTGCCCGTGACCGCGCTCATGTCAGCCGCGCCCTTGTACATCAGCATCATGTGGAGGATCACAAACAACGGCCCCCAGGCCGCGAGGTAGAAGAAGCCCGTCACATAGCCCTTGAGTGCGACGGGTCCCGTCTTGGGGAGCAGGAACAGCGGGAAGAGCACCGGAAACAGTGCGTAGAAAAGCACTGTCAGCACGACGTTCAGGAGTGGGACCCACTTCATCGCGTTACTTGCGATTGAGCCATAGGTCCGCTCGGTCTGAATGTCGGCGCGGGTCTGGGCGTAGACGTCGACATTGCCCGCGCCGCTGGTGCCGGACATCGAATGCATGGCCTGGCTCATCGCGTTGATGGTCAGGGTCTGCTTGAAGATCTCGGTCGCGTTGGCCGAGACGCCGGTCAGGTACTGATAGGCCACCGGCAGGTCAGCAAAGAGCTTGGCCTTGGCGAGCGCGGCTGTCTGGTTGGGGTAAAGCTGACGGCCGAACACAGATCCCATCGCGTCGACCAGCCCGGTCCATTGCGCATTGAGCGTGTCGTAGGCCTCGCGGCAGGTGACAATGCTCGAGCTCACCTGGCCTGAAGTGGCATCCCTGATCAGGAAGCGTTGCGCGCGCGCCTGGCTCCCCGGGGCGATCGTCGCCCAGATGTCGCCAGTTTCCGCGAGCTCCTTCATCGAGTAGCGGCCGAGCAGCACGTCGTAGAACACGCACTGCCGGAAATGCTCGTCGAGATTGGCAGCAAACTCCGGATCGGAAATCCGCAAGGACCGGGTCGCCTCGTAGAGCCTGGCGCCGTAGATCATCCCGTTTTTCGAATAGTTGAGATCTCCGGGCAGGCCGAACACCACTTCTGCCGAGCCCGTCAGATAGTCGCCGACCTGGCTGGTAAAGCTCGCCATCAAGGCCAGGCCGAGCGGGACGTTGCTGACATTGGCCGGGGCAAGGCTCGGGTTGAGCCGGTCGGTCACATGGACATCGAGCCGCGGCACCATGAGGCAGGAGTAAATGAGCGTTGCGCCCAGGAACCAGTTGATCCAGGCGCGCCAGTCCTGATTGAATGCAAGGGTGAGGGCAGACAGGCCAAGCCCCATTACCATCACCACCTGGAGCAGGCTCTTGTAGCCCCCGTTGCCGGTCCAGGCGGCGACCGCCTGGAAGACGTTGACCAGATAGTCCCCGCCGCCGACCGTGAAAATCTCGACCATGTCTGTTGTCCTGCCTCGATGTGGTTGGCCCGGTCAGTGGGTGAGGGCGCGGCTCTGGACGCCGCGCGACCAGTCCAGCGATGCGGCCATTCCGGGCGACATCGAGGCGGCCAGCACGTTCTCGATGAACGCCGTCTTCTCGATGATCTGCAGCACCGCATTGACCTTGAGATGCGTGTTGGCCTGCCGGTCAGCGAGAGCCTGACGCACGACATTGACCTGGTTTTGCCACATCGCGATCTTGGCTTCGTCGGCCCCGATGAAACTCGACATCGAGCGGCCCGCCTCGCTGACGATCCGGTCGAGCACGGCAAACAGCAGATCGACACTGGCGATCTCGGCCAGGGTCTCCCGGTCGTCGGTCGGCATGCCCCGGCCATAGGCGGCCTGGACGGTCAGGATCTTGTAGAGCGGGATGGACGCAACCTGCAGCAGTTCCTTCTGCTCTTCGCTGATCGCGGTGTCGTCGCGGATCGCCTGAACCATGCCGCCGATAAGCGCCGCCACCCGCGGCCGCAGCGCTTTCGATGCCGGCAGGCTCAGCGACTTGAAGCCCGGGTTGAGGCACTTTTCCGGCTCGTCGCAGTCGAATATGAGGACGTTGCCATTCGCGGTGCCATCCAGCAGCGAGGTGACGAGCGTAGACGAGGCTTCGCCGACGATCGGCACGAACTTGCCCGGCTCATCGTCTTTGGGCGGCACGTAGATGATCGTGCCCAGCAGCGTCATGGCATATTCGGCGAGCTCCTCGTCGAAGCGGCCTCCGGGCGAGAAGAACGCCGACTTCTTGAGGATCGTCCAGGTGTAGTTGCGCGGCACCCCGGGATTGACGTCATCATATTTGCCGGAGCCTTGCGCGGTCGTGCTCGATCGCTGCCCCTTGGTGCCACACCCATGCTTGGCCGCGGCATAGTCGGTGAAAATCCCTTCGGAGTTGCCGATCGCTTCGCAGATCGCCTTGTCGGCAAGGTCGCCCTTGGGCCAGATCCCGCCCACCAGACCCTGGGCCATCTCGCAGGAGTTGATGTTGAGGTTGTTCATGAGCTGAGCCTTCTGGCTGAACTCCTGCATGATCTTCGAGCATTCCGGGCAGACCGTGTCGATCGCTAGGCTGAAGGCAAAGCCGACAGCGTTGTTCGCGACTGCCTTCAGCATCGCGACGATCTCGCTCGCGTTGATGAAGCTGAAGGACCCCGCAAAGATGTCGATGCCGCCGCAACCGGCGCGAGCGCGCGGCAACTGCAGATTGGCGATGTTGGTCGTCTTCTGCGGGAACCGCGTCCAGACATTGCCGAGGCTGTAATAGCCGGCCGACTGCCCCTGGAACGCGGTCGGTCCGTTGACGTTGGCAGCGCCCCCGACGTCGCTCAGAAACGAGTCCATCGAACTGCCGACGTCGGCCGATGCGCCAGACAGAGGGAGGGCGAAGGGGAGGGCGGCTGCAAGAAGCGCAGCGACGGCTCTTTTCATCCTAGTAGTCACGTCCAGCTTCCTTCGATGTGAGGAGGTAAATCCGGTCCTGAAGCTCGTCGGCGCTCATGACGCCGTAGCCGATCGGGATGGGGCGGCCGGTCTGCGCGTCCCAGAGCACGACCGCTGGCGTGATCTTGGGCTCGAGCCCCATGCGGCTGCGCTGGTTGGTCTCGACCGTGTAGTTCGGGAAATGTCGCGACGGGCCGCCATCGGTCGAAATCGCGCGCACCGCGATATGCCAGGTCGAGGCAACGCTCTGCACGATCGGCGACATGACTTCGCAGGCGCCGCAGCTCTGGGCGAAGAAGTAGAAGAGCCCGTAGCGCTCGGAGAGCTGGGCCATCGCGGCGTTCCGTTCAGCGCTTCGCGAATCCTGCCATTGGCGCTTGCCGAGCGTCGAGACCGGGCGCTGCAGCGTGTAATCGAGCTCCGGATCCTGCCAGATCGCCCGCTGCCAGACGTCGCTGAAGAGCGACGCGCGGTCGAGCTGCGCGCGCTGGAACCGGATATAGGCCGTCACATTTGCTGGCGTCGGCTCGAGGATCGCCTTGGCCTTCAGTTCGCGCAAGGTCGCCGTAATCGCGTCAAGTTGGCTGGCCGCACTGGCCGGAGGCGTTGGCAGGGGTGCATTCTGTTCCGGCGGCTTGGGCCGCTCGCAGTAGAACCAGTATCCGAGCCGCCGCTCCTCGCAATAGAAGCTATCCTGGCGCTCGGTCGGCTGGGCGCTGGGCGGCGCATCGGTCCGGCTTGCGACCGGCTGGGCGGTCGCCGGAGAAAACTGGCAAACGGAATTGGCAATCGCGCAGGCGGCAAGCAGCCACCACGCGGCCTTACTGGCGGGCGCGGGCATAGTAGTCCTCGATCTTCTGTTGGATGTCCTGGGTTGCCTGCAGCTCGTCAGGCAGGCGGGCGGCGCCGGTAAATTCGGCGTAGACCTCGCTGAAATCCATTTTCGAGAGGTCGAGCCGGGCAAACTCGTCGATGGTGAAGCCTTGGCATTGCTCGGTCTTCGGCTTACCCCAGGGCTTGTTCAGCTGCTGGCGGCCTTGCTCCTGCAGGATCCGCGAAAGTTTGGATTCAAAGCAGCAGTAGACCTTGCGCTTGGTCAGGCACACGCCAAGGAACGACGAGGAGCAATAAGTGCCGACGTAGGCGCACAGACCCTGCGCATCCTTCTGATGCAGCAGCATCTCCTCGCGGCTGCAGCCCAGCGCCACGAGCAGCTGGATGCCCGGGATAAGCGGGAAGCCCTTGCCCTTGCAGCAGTTGAGCACGCCGAAGACCTTGGACCAGCAGCTTTCCCGGGTCCCCTTGAACAGAGTGAGGTTGTCCGGATCGAATTCGCGGCGCGCCTGGTTCATCGCATTCAAGGCGACGGCCGCGTCCTTGAACTCGTCGTTGGCCTCGCGCTGGATGGTCTCGCATGAACCATCGATGCAGTAGACATCGCCATCGCAGATGAACTGGTTAGTGTTTGCAGGCTGGTCCGGAACGGGGCAATCGTAGACCCGCTCCCAGGTGCGGCAGGGCTCCCCCGCGAGGCAGTCTTCGCGCACCAGCTTGCAGCCCGGAGTGGCTTCAATTGTCTGGCAGTCCTGTGCCTCGGTGAACTGCGCACAGCTGTAACTGCGGCTCCACGCCCAGCACGGCTGCGTCACGGCGATGCCATCGACGATGCGGGTCACCGGATCGCTGTCCGTGCACGTCTCGGTGTCTTGCTGGCACGAGGTATCAGCCGCAAAACCAGCACACTGGCTTTCATCGCGCGTGGTCGTGACGACGTTCTCGCCTGTCACCGTGTAGGGTGTCGCGCCATCGACCGGCGCCGTGCAACTGACGAGATCAACCCTCAGATCGCCCGAGTTACAACCCCAGTAGATCCCGAAATAAGGATCGCACAGGTTGATCGGATAGGACTGCGTGACCGTGCATTGCGGCGCGGGGTAGCGGTTGCAATTGTAGACCGAAGCCGGATCGACCCCGCTGCCGCCTACGCAATAGTAGCCGTAGACCTGCCGCTGCTCGACACGCGCGGTTAATGTCACGGGGCAGGTCCGCGTTTCCTGTGTCGCCGTATAACCGACGTTGCAGGTCGCCATGTAGCGCGCCGCGGTTCCGCTGGCCGACGGCAAGGGCACGCAGCGCCCCTGTGAGCCGCCAATGGCCATTCCGCTCGTATAGGCGAGCGGGTCGTCGCTGATCACATTGCTGCGCGCGATCGTTGCGTCGAGATCCTGTGGCGCAAACCGGGCGCGCCGGTCCATCGAATCCCGCATGGCCTTGTAGCCTGTGTTGGTCGTCGCCTGGCTCGCCGCTTCGCGGCTCATCCGGTCAGGATCGTCGAAGTAACCAGACTGGCTCGGCGTGCCGCGGAAATTGGGAATGCGGCTCGCATCGGGGTTCGTCGTTGCCGCGCTTTGCGCCGAGGCTGCCTTGTCCCGTCCGAAAGCCTTGCCGTCGGCCTTGGCAGCATCAGTTGTGGTTTGGGCGTGGAGCGGGCCGACGAGGGCGAGAAGAAGCGCGCCCACGCCAGCGAGAGAGAGGACCGATCGTTTCATGGAACCTGCCTTTCAAGACGGGCGAGGTGCTGGGCGGCGAGCAAAGCGCCGGGGCCGCCGCCGCGCGCGAAGGTCTCGAGCGCGTAAGCTGCGCTGACATTGCCGCTCATCCGGTCGTGCGGCGGAACTTGCGTCCGGCAGTCGAACCCGTCGCATAGATCGAAGTCGCTGCTGGTGACGACGTAGGTGGGAACCGCCTCGATCCCGAAGGCGCGGAACAGCCGCGGGTCGATGCCGACGCCGTCCAGCTGCTGGCCGGGCTTGGCAACTTTGGCCAATGCCGCCGTGAGAGCCTTGACGCTGTTGCCGGGCAGCCCGCGCAAGGCAACAACACCGCCAGCCTTGGTCACGTCGTCGATCATCGCACGCAGCGCTGCAGGCGGCATCGATAGCGAAGCAAAGGCGATGAACCTCGGCGCCTCGCCCATGCCTTCGCTGGTCACGGCGCCTGCATCGGCCACCATTCGGTCAAAATCGAATGTGCTGGCCTCACCAGGCTTCGCCTTTGCGGCGGCCTCACGCATGTAGCGGCGAGCGTGCGCCTCTGCCTCGTCGGAGCTGGTCCTCGCCTCCCGCGCCAGGGCTTCGGCTCTGGCGCGGGCATTGGCAGACAGCGCGTCGGCATCGGGGGCACCAGCACTGGCCCGCGCCCGGATAGCGGCCAGATCGAGGTCCGGTTCGGCCGTCTGCGCCGAGGCGCCAGCCAAAGCAGCAAGGCTGGAAAGCGATGCGACGACAAGAAGATGAGGGAGTTTATTCATAGTGCACAGCAATTCCGCTTGCGCCAGACCAGGTAGCCCATGTCCTCGCCAATGGCGGGATAGACCTGGCCTGCCGACATGAAGGTGGTGGAGGCACCAATGGGCGCGCAGGCGTAGCGGCCCTTGGTCTGCGGATTGGGATTGGTGGCCTGGAAGCGGTACTGCTGCTTGCGCATCACCGGCATCAGGTACTTGCCGCAAAGCCCTTTGCTGCCCATCGTCCCCCAAGCGACCAGTTCGCGGTGGAGCTTGTAGGAGAAACGGGCGAGCGCGAGCCGCGATGCCTGCACATGGCCGATCGTTGCCGAGACATTGCCGTTGAGCGGATACATCGTGCCCTGGCAGCCCGCGCACCAGAACAGCTCATCGGTCGGCAGCTTGGCCGTTGCCGCCACGCAGTCCGCTGCACATGCGGCAAGCGCCAAGGGATTGGCGAAGAGGACCGCCTCGGGATTGATGATCGCGGTGAGCTCGCTGTCCTGCCACACCGGATCAATCTCGGTGATGTAGAGGATGTCGATCGAGCCGGACTCGAGGCACAGGAAATCGGCGACGATCTCCATCCAGTAGATCAGCGGATAGGCATACCAGTGGACATGCCACTGCGAGTTGTACTGGGTGTTGCCGCCAACCGCCGATGGCCCCGCCATCGACTTGAAGCCGATGTCGAATCCCGGATCGAGCTTCATCCCGCCGAGATTGACGAAGCACCATGGCTTCATGCTGACGTCGGCAAGCCGGACCGGCTCCCAGAACCCCATGGCTATGCCGGGCCGCAAACCGCAGAGGCAAACAGGGAGAGCCGGGTTGCTCGGATCGGGACGGCTCGACGGCCAGATCTTCAGGCCACCGATCGAGATCGGAAACAGGCACGACCAGCAGATGTCCGTGATCGGATTGACGAACTTGCCAGTGCAGCGCCCGGGGCCGGCCGCAGCCTGGGCAGGAGCACTGGACACGACGCTCAGGCTGGTGAGCAGAAGTGCTCCGCAAAGCCATGACAGAAGGCGTTTTTTCTTGCTCATGACGGCGCACGCTCCTTGAGAGGCACGGGCTGTTCGGTGATGATGAGCGCGCGGCCCTGCTGCTCGACGGTTGCGGGCACCGCGCGAATGCCAAAGTGTTTCACCAGCGTGCCGCCCTGATCGAAGTAGAAGCGCCGCTGACGGGCCTTCATGAGTTCGAGCGGCGCACCGGCTACGAGGATGAGCTTCGCCTTGGTGCTGGCAAAGCGGCGGGTGGCCCAGGCGAGCTGCGCCGGGTCGTCCCCGTCGAGAAAGACGAGGGGTGCGCGCAGCGGCACGGTATCCAGAGGATTGACCCGCGTGCCTGCGGCAATGATGACCCGGCCCTTGTCGTCGGCAATGTCGCGCGGGGCGGCGATCGTCGGATCGAAGCGCCAGCTGCGCAGCGCCGAGGCGAGGGTAACGCCCGCGACCGGCTCTGGCCGGTTGACCCGGGCGATTGTCCGCCGCTTCAGCTCTTCGTTGAGACGGGCCGTTTCGCCGGTCTTCTCAAGCTGGGTGAGCCTGGCATGGATCTGCTGAAGCAGGTCCGGTTCGATGACCGGCCATACCGCGCCGTGCTGGCCGTAATCGCGAGCCATTGCCTGTGGTGCGATGGCCAGCGCCAGCGCAGTGGTGCAAACCGGCAGAGTGAGGAGCCTCACAGGATTGGCCTCCCGACCCCGAGTATGCGCGGTCCACAGATCCAACCGATCGCGGCATAGCGACTGTCAAAGCCATCCTTGTGTTCGCTGGTGACGAAGTAGCAGCCTTTCGGCACGCGCCCCGTAGGTCCAAGCGCCAGCGGTTCGCCGAGGCGGCTCTCAAGCTTGGCCTTGGCCACGGCCTCACCGTTGACGAAGTAGATGCGGTTTTGCTCGGTGATGATGTCGCCCGGAACACCGCTCACACGCTTGCCGAACGGCTTGGGCTTCGCCCCGAAATGCTTGACCAGCAAAGGCGAGGTGGGCGGGTCGAACAGGATGATGTCCCCGCGATGCACGGGTGCCCCCCGCGTGACCCAGATGGCCCAGTAGGGCAGGCTGGGGCTCACATTGATCATAAGCGCATGGCCCTGCGCGAAGGCGGCAAGCGAGGAGAGCGCCAGTGCCCCGGCGCCGAGCCCACCCCAAAGCACGAGCCGGCGCGCCGAAGCTGAGCGGATCAAGAGATCAGCGGGCAGCATCGGGAAGGGCTCCCATGCGGCGCACGACGTCGGCACGCACAGACCCGGTCAGGTCCGGCGTGCTCCCGGCGACCACTGCTTCGGCAACCAGAACTGTCCGGCCTTCGCGTCCGAGCTTCTGTACCGAGGCTTCCACGGCCTTGAGGTAGGCCTGGACGCGCAGTCTGGTTTCTTCAGGCGGCCGACCGGCACGCGCTTCGGCTTCGATGAAGTCGCCCATGATCCGGCTCAGCTGGACCGTGACGACCTCGCGTTTTTCAAGGGTGAGCAGCTTGTCCGTCGCCCAGACACCCCACAGCACCTGACCGACCATGCCAGCGCCGACCACGACAGCGGTGAGATTGATCGCTGAAAGCCGCACCCGCAGGCTTGATGTTGCCAGAATGTTCTTCACAGCTTTTCTCCCGAAAGTTCGCGGTCGAGATCGCGGATGAAGCGCGGCATGCGCCACACGACGACGAGCGTCGCGAGACCGATCAGAACGAGCTTGCACTGGCCGAGGAATGTCACGCGCCGTGCGAGGTCGGCCGCCAGGAAGCGGTCACCGAGATTGGCAACATGGGCGAAGAAGGCATCGGGACTGCCGCCTGACAACAGCAGGAAAAACAGCAGCGGCAGGCCCAGCGCCATCAGATAGGATGAGCCGAGAAACAGGCAGCCGCGAAGCAGGATGTAGCAGCCATCGGCCATGCGCGAGCGAAAGGTCTGCACCTGCGGGCTGACGGGCTGTTCGTCTTCGGACGGGTCGGTCCGGTCGAACGGAGTGACGAGGTGGAGAGGCATAGAGATGGGGATCCTTTGGTGATGGGGTGTCAGCGGTTGGGATGAGCGATGCGCTCGATGGCATCGGCGAGCTGGTGCCCGCGCGCGATCTCGGCATCGATGGCGGCGAAGGTCTGGGGCGAACTCGAGAAGAGCGTTGCCGAATAGTCATCGAGCACGAGCCGCCCGATCGCCTCGGTCTCCGGCCCCTTGATGAACACCTCGGAATAGTCGCTCCCGGAGCGCTTTAGACTGCGGATCAGCGTCTCGGTGCGATCGTCCATATCGAGGCGCTTGCTCGCCTTGAAATCGGCGATCGTCTCCGGCTTCTGCTGAAGGATCAGCATCCAGTCGCTGTTCTCGAGCGCCGCCGTTGCCCCGTCGGACTTGTAGTAGTCGTTGAGCGACTGGGTAGCGGTCGCCAGCGCGCCACCATACTTGCGGCAGGTGCGTGCGTAGGTTTCGACGAATTCGCCCATCGAGCCGCCCTTGAGCATCGACCAGGCTTCATCGATCAGCAGGAGCTTGCGCAGCGACCTCGGGCTTCGCGTCATGGCTTGGCTGGTCATGAACATGATGGCTGAGAGCACGACGCTGCGCAGATCCTCCCGGCTCGCGAGGTCGGACATCTCGAAGACCGTGAAGTCCGCATCGAGGTCGAGGCTTGCCTGGCCTTCAAAGAAGGGGCCGTAGGTTCCGCCAGCCATGTAGGGAGCAAGCGCGGTCGCGATATCGGCGGCGGTGTCATGCCCGAGACTGGCCAGCATCTCGCCGACGGTGGTGATCGTGGCCGCCGCGCCATGTTCCGTCCAGACCATGTTGACCGCCCGGTCGATCAGTCCGCGCTCGGTATCGGTCAGCTTCGCGCTGTGGCGAGCCATTTGCCCGACAATCGCCTTGATCATCCCGAAGCAGTCGAGGCGGTAGTCCTCGTCCTCGGCGGCGCGGGCTCCGTCGATCATCGAGAAGGGGTTGAGGCAGAAGCCCGCAGCAATCGTGAACTCGACAAAGCGGCCGCCCTGCAGCTTGACCGAGTGCTCGAAGCTGCGGCCATCGTCGATCACGACCACCTGGGCGCCGGCGCCGCGCAGCGCGGCGCACATCTCCTGGAGCAGCACCGACTTCCCCGATCCCGACTTGCCGCAGATCGCAACATTGTGGTTGCCGGCCTCGTTCTCGAACGGCGACCAGAAGAAGGGCTGGCCGCGCCGTCCGACGAACAGCAGGTGGGGGTGGGCGCTGCCGAGGTACTCGCCCTGCATGGGCGCGATATTGGCTGCGGTCGTCGACAGCACGGTCTTGAACCGCTTCAGCCGTTCCATATCGGCGCCGAGCCCGTCAGCCAGGGTGAGCGGCATCGCGGCGAGCAATCCCTGGATCTGGAGGTAGCGCTCGTCGGTAAGGTCCCAGCCCGCCGCCTTGTAGATCGATTTGATCGCCCGTTCGTGGCGGTCGCCCTGGCCTAGCGGCGAATAGGCCGTCACGCCGTAGAAAACCCGAACGAGCCGGCGGCCTTCCTGAAGCTCGGCCTGCACATGTTGCCATTCGGCTGCCTGTTCCCCGATCCGCGGCAGGAACCGGGCGCTGCGGGTCCCGGCGAGGCTGGTCGTCCGCATGAACTTGAAGCCAGCCTTCGCCGATGCCGCCTCCTGGTCCGGATAGACGAGACACAGCATGGTGGCGGCGGGGCAGGGGAAGCGCAGCTTGTCGGTGAACAGGTCGCCGATCAGCCGCGCGCATTCCCACGGGGCCCAGCGCGATGGCATGTTGCGCACGGCAAAATGCCGGACATCGAAGGCATCGGGATAGACGGTCCCGATCTCGGGCACGCCGTCATTGACCTTGCCAGTGGGACGGAAACGCTCGGTCACAAGCCGCATGCGATCTTCAGCCACCACCAGTTCGATGTCGTGGCGGATCGCCTGGGCGGCGATTGGATCATTCGGGTTGTAGGGCACCGCATCGTCCTGCGGGGCGGTGGTGGGCGAAGTCAGATCATCGATGACAGCGATGAGCGCTTCCGGCCCGACTTCGACCACGCCGAGATTGAGCGACTTGAGCATCGCCACCAGGCCATCGCGGGTCTGCTTGAGATCCTCGTTGCTGACCGACTTGGAGGTCGGCACCCCGACCGAGACGATGACCTGGTGATGCCGCGCATGGAAGGGCGCGTCCGGCGAGCCAGACTCCCAAACCAGCGAATAGAGCCGCCGCGCCCGGTGCCGGGCAATCGCCTCGTACACGCCGCCCTGGATGTACCGCGGCGCGAACCACGGGGCGATGATCCTGCTGATGCGCGGGCTTGCAAGGTGAAGTACCTGCAGGCAGGCGCCCGCTGGCAGGCCTTCCGAGAAGAACTGACCGAGAATTTCCCCGGTGCGCTCGTCGGCTCCGATCAGCGGAGTAACCGAAAGGACAAAGCCCTTCGAGCGTGCGTTGAAGTACAGGCGGGTTGCCGGATCGTAGACCCGGTAGGGGAGCCAGTCGGAGAGCATGTCGACCATGAGCTGCGGGCGGGCTTTGTCGGCGTGTTCGGCATCACCCAGCAATCCGCTGAGCAGCCGATCGACGACGGTCTTGAGTTGTTTGGCCATCACTTGGGCTCCTTGGGCTGCGAGGTGCTGACGATCGGCTGTTCGCCGTTTCTGACTGCCGGGCGGATTGCAGCTTTCGCGGCTTCAATCGCCGCTGCGCTCGGGAACACCGGAGCGCTCTGCCCCGCCTCAGGCCGAGGGGCTCGATCACGCGGGGGAGGCGACGTGTCGAACCCCTCGACCGCCGGTGCCTTGGCACCGGCAACGGCCTCGCGCGCCGTGGAGGGGAGGACCAGCGGCGAGGCATCTGAAGTTTCGTTGAAGGGACTGGGGGCATCGGCGTTCGAGATGCCGCCAGCATGACCCGCGTCGTCGCGTGCAGACGAGAAGGGCGACGCCTCATCAGGTGCGTTCGGGTCTCCCTCCGCGCCGTCCGGTGCAGCGGCGATCTGAGCGGCTTTCAACTGCCGACGGACCTGGCGCATCAGGGATCCGCCCTGGCCCTCGCCCGCCTTGCGGCGCAGCTCGGTGGCCCAGCGTGGATTTTCGACGACGGTCCAGGCGACCGCTTCGTCATGCAACGTTCCAGCTTCATCGACATGAGCGGGGAAGACGACGCGCAAGGTGCGTTCCGCTGTGCGGCTGGTGTCGGCATCCACGACGCCTGACCTCTGCCGCGCGTCAGCATGGAGCAGCGTGCCGTTCGACAGATTGTCCGTCGCCTTGGCATCGATAACTTGAGCCGGTGCGCAGTCGCCTTTCGGCGCGCGGCAGGTGAAATCACCCTCGACGTTGGTGCCGAACGTGGCGCAGCCACTGGCAAGACCGGTCAGACAGGCGCAAGCAAGGAGACGTGTTGGAAACCGCATGGGTCTATCCTTTGGGAGCAGGGGTGGGGGCCGATGTGGAGCCAGCGCGCAGGAAGTCCCGGAGCACAGCGGCAGGCCGGAAGCCTTCGAGAATGGCGCCATCGGCGGGGCGCACGATCACAGGGGTGCCGCGAAAACCGTGGGCCCGCGCGAATGCCTCGTTGGCATCGAGACCGCTTGTGTCGCAGGGTTTGGGATTGGCGAGCGCCAGACCCGAATAGGCCATATGCAGCGCCAGCTCAGGCCGCGGCGAACACAGAACCCGTTCGGCATCGCGTCGGCTTTCCGCCCCGAAGATCGAGATCGGCCGCTCTTCAACCCGCGCTCCGATCGCCTTCAATTCGGCCTCGAGCTTCTTGCAATAGCCGCAGTGGAAGTCCGAAAAGACGACGACACGCGGACCGTTGGCAGGACCCCAGGTGATCGCGCCTTTGGCGGGAAGCTTGCCGAGCGGGACATGGCGCGGCGGGGTGTTCCGGGCTGACGCTGCGGCTGCGCTCGGGCTGCCTTCCGCTTGTGTTTCAGGATTGCTGCGCCGCGCTGCCCCCGCTGCCAACAGGTCGGGATTGAGGGCAAGCAATCGGGCGGCCGTCAGATCCTGACGGGCTTCCATGTCGTAGACCCGGCCGATTACCAGATATTTTGCGGCCCGGTCGACGTAGAAGAGCGTCGATTTGGACGCGACCTCGCACAGGCCGCCAAGGCCCTTGCAGTTGATTGCGTCGATCGGCGTCTTGGGCAGGCGCAGCTTGAGCGCCTCTCGTACCTTCGCCGTGTCCGGAGCGGCAGCGGGGGCAGCAAGGCTTGCCACACCCCATCCCGTCGCAGCCGACACGGCGATGATCGCCGCCAGTCCGGCGCTGGCACGCAACCAGCGGCGCCGACGATTGTCCTGCTCGAGGAGAGTATTTTCAATCATTGGGAGTTCCTCACGTAGACGCCGTCGAGGAACACGATCTCGACATCGATGCCGGTCGGCATCTCGACGACGGGTTGGTACTGTTCGGCGCGCTCGATCAGGTATTTGCTGACCGTGTCGGCCGCATCGGCGGCGCCCTGGCCAAGCCCGCCGCCGAGAATGTCGCCGGCCGATAGCTTGGAGCGACTGCCGTCGGGGTTGGTCGTGACGCCGGAAAAGACGCTGTTGGCATTGGCCGAGAAGCCGCGCCCAAAGCCGCCGACGATCCCGGCCAGCAGGGCCTGGCTGACGAGGCTACCTTCGCGGCTGACGACGCGGCCGCGGACCCCGGACTTGCCAGCGAAGCTGATGAAGCCTTTGACCTCGCTCACTGCGACCCTGCCGCCAGGCTGATCGCAGGTCATGCGGGCGAGCTTCACGTAGACCTTCTCGCTGCTGAGATCCCCGCGTGCCGCGCCGTTGACAACGCAGCCCTGGATCCGGGTGGTCAGAACCTTTCCGTTCTGCATGACCGAACGAGCAGGGCCGGTGATCCGAAGCACCACAGGCAGCGGATCGGTCTGGCTTGCGACGCCTGCCGAGGCATCGACGCCGACGATTACGCGTGCCGGCGCGTAGGAGTTGGGCGGCAGGTAATCGGGCGAATCCTCGACGACGACCGGTGGCGCATCGGGCCGGCCCACACGGAGGCCATTGGTCGTTGCCTTGTCGGAGCTGAAGCTCATCAGCTTCACCTCGCCAGGCGAAGGGATCATGCCGCCCTGCGGATCGCCTGCTGCGGCGCCGGTACTGGTCTGAGGTGACCGGGCCCTTGCGTCATAGCCGCCTGCCTGCGGCCCATAAGCCGGTGGCGGTACAGCCGGTGCCGGTGATGCAGGCTGCGCGGCAAGCCGGGTCTTGAGCTCGGCGTTCTCTGCCGAGATAGCATCGATCGCGGCCTGTCCATCGACACGCATGGCCTGGTTCTCGGCTTTGAGAGCCGCCAGCTGCGCCTCGATCTCCGTCCGCGGGACGCTCCCATCCTTCAGCGCCTTCTGCTCGCGGGTGACCGCATCGAGCCTGTTGCCGTAGGTCGCGACGAACTCGCGCTGGGACAGGTCGCGGTTGACCAGGCCTGCCGTGTCGATCGTCTGCGCCGCATTGGGATCGCCGGTCTTGGCCTTGTCGTCGCCGCCAAGGATGAACCAGCTTCCGCCGATGAGGGCGAGTGCTCCCAGCGACCCCAGCAACAGCTTCTGACGGCGCGCGGTGCGGGCGTTGAGCCCGGAAAGTTCGGACGATGCCGCGCTCTCGGCCTGCAAAGGGGCAGTGCTTGGCGTATGGGTTGCATCAGTCATTGCCGGTCTCCCCGTTTGCGCCGACAACAAAGGCGGTTGTGCTGGCCCCGGGCTCAAGCTTCGGATCGGCGATCGAGACGGCGAGCGTGTCGCGCGGTGCGAGATCGCGTTCGGCGAGCGTCACGGGTTTCGTTCCGCGATTGTGGATGCGGACGACCTTCCCAGTGAGGCTGACGCCGCGATAATCAGCGATGAGCTGGACTTCGAGATCGCCGACCCGTGCGGGTATGGCAGTCGATTGGCGGACCTCGAAACCGTCGACCGTCCGGTCATTGGCCATCGCCTGGATGAGCCTGACGGCGCTGGTCTCGATCGGGGTCTGGCTTTCCCAATCCGCCGCCCGGTTCTTCGCAATGGCGGGGTTGGTGATGAAGACCTGGGTTGCCGGAATTTGCTCAACCCGGCACGCGACCT
Organism: Sphingomonas sp. IW22; assembly: GCF_041321155.1. Taxonomy (GTDB): domain Bacteria; phylum Pseudomonadota; class Alphaproteobacteria; order Sphingomonadales; family Sphingomonadaceae; genus Sphingomonas. The sequence continues at coordinate 2,349,059 of NZ_JBGGWB010000001.1, forward strand.
TGTAGACAAAACCCTTCTTCGTGGTGGTGAAGAAGCTGATCGACCGTGCCGCGTAAGTTTCCGGCACCGACACATAGATGTCGCCGCGCACAGGCTCGTTGGTCACTGCAAAGTCGTTGTAGGGCGTCCCGGTCGAGATCTTCGAGACGCTGGCGAACTGGTCGTCGACCAATGCGAAGCGGGTCAGCTCTCGCGCTGAAACGCTGCACTCGATTCCGGCGCCATCGGCGGCCTGTTTGAACTGGTCGGCCGCATGGGCAGCCTCGGCTGCTACGGCGAGCAGCGCCGCCGCGCTCAGAAGTAGGACCCGTGCGTGGGCCGCCGATCGGTAAGCCATCACTGGGCCTCCTTGGATTTTTCCTGTGGGGGGAGCTGCGCAAACCCGGAGAGCGCGAGGCGCAGGCCGCGGTAAGTCCAGCTGAAGCGGAAGCGGCGTTCGTCACTCGCAATCACCTGCGCGCCGACGAAGGTCTTGAGCGTGCCCGTCACATCCGAGGTGAGGCCTTTCGGGTCGACAGTCATCGACCGGATCACGAATGCCTGGGTGACATCCGAGCCCCGCTGCTCTTCGACGATCCGGACGAGCTCGGCCTTGAGGCGGCCATAGCTTGCAGGATCAGCGAGCTTCAGGATCTCGTTCATCCAGTAATCGAGGCCTTCCGGACTGCGATTGAGAAGAACAAGGGCCGCATCGCGGGTGACGAGCTCGAGATAATCGGCCTCGACCCCGGCACTGCTTACGGTGAGCGCTTTGGGAACGGTCGGAACCAGTACCACTTCGCGGTCGCGGGTGGCGGCAAGGCTCCCGGCGACGACCAGTGCAAGGCCAAGGCCGGCACTGGTGAGCGCAAAGAGGTTCCGCTGGCGCAGCAGCGATTGCTGCCGTTCGTGGGATATGTCGGAATACATGGAAGTGCCCCTCAACCGGCGAGTAGTCGGCAGTGAGAAGGCGGCGTTGCCTTGAGGCCCAGAAATCCTGCAGGCAGATACCAGTATGCGGCGTGGGCTACCCAGGAGCTGGCGCGTCCTGCTTTTGCCTTTCGCAATGCGAACCAGGCGCCGAAGGCGACTATGATGCCGATAAAGATATGCTGGGTGAGGATCCCCCAGGTGAAGGGGGCCAGCATTCCCGCGAACTCGTCGATGGTCCAGAAGCCGATAAGCTCCGGGTCATCGAGCCGTCGAGGAATGATGTATGGGTCTGCCATGGCGACGCCGCCTTCCCTTGCCGCGCTCAGATGACCGCGGTCACGACCGAGGTGACGATCGGAACACCCGTGCCGACACCGATGCCGACACCAACCGGAACGGCGACCTGGCCGAGCGAAAAACGCCCGGATGCCAGACCGATCAGGCCGCCGGCGAGGCTGAGAACCGTGATGATCTTGCCGCCCGAGCCTTCCAGAAAGTCCGTGAACTTCGTGAGGGCAGGGGTGAAGGTCGTGTCAGCGCCGGCATAGGCGGCGCTCGCCGCAAGCGCCGCGATTGCGACCGGGATGGCAATGTTGAGGGTCTTGCCGAGACCCTTGACGCTGGCGCGCCGGGGGAGGGTGAGAGAGTGCATGTGAAGCTCCGGTTGGAGGGGTGGTCACAGCGTTCTTGCGTTCGCTGTGTGTTCCACATGCATCTAGGAAATGGTCGTAGGAAAGTGTTGAGCGGAAATCCTGCCTGGAGGTGGAAGAATGCGGACGCATCTTTTGCAGTCCGACGCTCCAAACCAGCGATATCGACGCTAAACTGGTAATTTTATGTCGGTAAATACCGTCGCAACTGACGGGATTCGGCGGCGAATCGGGTAGAGGAACTGATTTGCCTCTAAACGAGATGTTCCGCGTATGTTCTTTTCATTTTCCTACATGGGATGCTTCGCGTTATGCCTGCGAGTCGCACCAGTGCAGAAGCTAGGAGACAACCATGTACCATCCAACCGCCGCCGCCAGACCGGCCAATGAAAGTCTGGCCCGCGTCCTTGCCCATGCGATCGAAGCCGCCGGCAAACCCCGCCACAGGATTGCCAATGAATGCGGCATGCATCGCGAGACCCTGCTTCGCCTTGCGCGCGGCGAGCGGCCTATCGGGCTCGACGAAGCAGCACGTGTGCTCTCCGCCTGTGGAGCGCAACCTCGCGCATCCATGATTCTCGCGCTCGCCGGGCAGGAAGATCTCGCTTGCGAGTGGATGCATTGCGAGATGGGCGAATTTCTCGAAGAGTTCTTCACCAGCCTGCCCCTCCATCTGCAGCGGACGCTGGGACGCCGGATTGAGGATCTGCGGCCTCGGTGGGCTAACGGCACCTCACAGCTCGTGGCGCGAATGCTTGCCAAGCACATCGATGATTTTGTGGGCCGCGACATCGCAATGTCGCTGTCCCGGTAAATCCTTGAGTTCGGAGGGGACCGAACCTTACGAATGAGATCGACAATGCCGCATGCAACACAAGATGAAACGCACACGCATCAACCGTCCGAAGCAGTGCCGCCGGCACGGCTTTTACGCCTGCCGGAGGTTATCGCCCGCGTCGGACTACGCCGCTCCGCCATCTACCAGCGTATGAGCGAGGGGCGATTCCCAAGGTCGCGATCGCTCGGCCCCAAATGCGCAGTTTGGGTTGAGGCAGAAATTGACGAGTGGATCCGCGCTGTATCGCGAATTCCAAACTGATGACGCTGTGATCTATTCGGTTAGGATTCCTCGCGCTAAGCTGTGCCAATGGTTTACCGTTACCCCCTTGGCAATTCTCTCCATCCCGAAGCTCTGAAGGAGAAGCAGCGCTCATTGCGCGAAGGCTTTCAGACGCCCTTGGCATTTCGCGTTCACCGGGCGCTATCATGGCTTCGGCGTGCGGAAGCCGAGGATCAGGACCATGACGTCCGCTTCATCCTTCTCTGGATCGGATTTAACGCAGCCTATGCCGGTGATGTCGAGGCATCAGCCAGCAGCCCAGCACCGGAAGGCGAACGCGGCCTGTTCCAGGCATTCTTCTCGACCTTGGTGAAGTTCGACGCGCGTCACCGGGTCTACAATTCCGTCTGGCAGCGGTTTAGCCAGGAAATCCGGCTGCTGATGAGGCCAGCGGTGTCGATCGTACGCTGCAACTTGTCTATCCTCAAGCTGCCGACATCGAAGCGGGGCGTATCTCGATCCTGTCGCTGGTTGGGGCTGGTTTGCTCGGCCTGAGACCGGGGCAGTCAATTTCATGGCCCGATCGTGCCGGAAAGCAGCGGGCCTTGAGGATCATCGAAGTAAATCAGGAATAAGGTAAGGGCGGCACATCGCCCACCCGCACAATCGCAGGCATTCGGGCGCAGCCGGAAAACGTGACAGATGTTCGGGTGAGGCGCACCCCACCCGAAAGTCCGCCTGGTTCAGCGGATATTCCTGCGCTGAACCATGTTGACGATCCCGAGCAGGATCACGGCGCCGACGAAGGCAATGATCAGCCCGGTCAGAGAAAATTCCTGTACGCTGCCGCTGATGCCGAGCAGTGGTCCGGCAACCGCATTGCCGATCAGCGAGCCGATGCAGCCGACAACGATATTCCAGAAAATGCCCATCGAGGCATCACGGTTCATCACCTTGCTGGCGAGCCAGCCGGCGATGCCGCCCACGATCAGTGCAATGATCCAACCCATAGTCTCTTCCTCCTCAGTTGCGGATTTCCAGGTGCGTCACGCTGACGTCCACGAATTGATCGTTGCCGATGTTTTCCGGTGATTCGCCAGGTGACAGCATGACCCGCCAGATCAAGGCGCCGATCGCCGCACCCACAAGAGGGGCGACCCAGAACAGCCACAATTGGCCCAGGGCCGCGGTGTCGGCGAAGAGGGCCACGCCTGTGGACCGGGCCGGATTGACCGAGGTATTGGTGACGGGGATCGAGATCAGGTGGATCAGGGTCAGCGCCAGGCCGATCGCGATCGGCGCAAAGCCTGAAGGGGCCGCCTTTGATGTCGCCCCCAAAATGACGATCAGGAACCCTGCCGTCAGCACGATCTCGATCAGCAGGGCTGCCTGCATCGAGTAGCCGCCGGGGGACAGGTCGCCAAAGCCGTTCGATGCAAAACCGCCGGCGCTCCACACGGTCTTGCCCGAGGCGATGGCGTAGAGCACGACTGCGGCGGCAACCGCGCCTACCACCTGAGCGATCCAGTACGGGATCAGCTCCTTCCACGAGAACCGATTGGCCAGCGCCAGCCCGAGCGAAACTGAGCAGCCCCCACCGGGTGGTCCGGGTTTATAGTTAGTGCATTGTCGTCTCGGCCGCCATTGCCGGGCGTAGGTGGAGCGAAGCGGAACCGGAGGCCGGTAATGGCGGTGTTGCCGCTTCCGGGGCCGGCGGTCGGTAGCCCAGGCTGCTATGCGGCCGGACGGTGTTGTAGTGGCGCCGCCACGCCTCGATCAGCACTCTGGCCTCGGCGAGGCTGTAGAAAATCTCACCATTGAGCAGTTCGTCGCGAAGCGACCCGTTGAAGCTCTCGTTGTAGCCGTTTTACCATGGTGAGCCTGGCGTGATGTAGAGCGTCTTCACGCCGATCTGCCCAAGCCATTCCTGGACTGCGGTGGCGATGAACTCGCTGCCGTAGCACATTGGGAAGCGCTGGTTCGGGGGCCGCTATGGCCCTGATGAAGGCAAGGCCGCGAAGCGGCCGCAGGCTTCATCAGGGCAAGCCATGGTCGGTCAGCAGGTATCTAAAGTGAGGTTGTCGAGACAACACTTTGGAGGCCGACCGACCATGACCAAGCTCACCTCTACGCCTGCCGGCGCCGTGCTGGTAGCCATCGATATGTCCAAGAACCGGCAGGAGGTCCTTATCGAGCGACCGGAAGGCGGCCGGCGCCGGCGGATGACCGTCATGGCGACCAAGGAGGACTATGACGGCTTCGTCGAGCAGCTCGCTGCCATCGGTCGTCCCATCATCGTCGGGTTCGAGGCGACGGGTAATTACCATCGCACGCTGGCGCACCGGCTGCTGACGGCGGGGTTTGAGCTGCGCCTCATCTCGTCGGTCGCGCTCGCCCGAACACGCGAGGCGTTGCACAATGGCTGGGACAAGAACGACCCCAAGGACGCGCAGGTCATCCTCCACATGCTGCGGATCGGTGCGACGCAGCGCTATGTGGACCCGCTCGCCGCGGGCATCAATGACCTGCAGGAACTCTCGAAGACCCACGAGACGATCTCCAGGATGAAGACGCAGACCTGGCACCGGATCCTGACCCACTATCTGCCGCTGTACTTCCCCGAGATCGCCCGCTTCGCAGGTAACAGCCGGTCCGACTGGTTTCTCGCGCTCATCGAGCGGTTTCCGACGCCGGCCACCATCACGGCACTGGACCGCGAGGCGTTCTCGGCCGCGGCGTGGCCGCTCATCGGCCGCAAGGTCTCCAAGGCACGCCTCATCAACGACATCTACGAGACGGCGTTCGCCTCGACGGCACTGCCGGTGCCGGAGGACTCCGCCGCCGTCACCATGTTCCGCATGGTCATTGCACAGGGCCGCAGCCTCATCCACCAGCGCGACGAGATCGAGCGGCTGGCCCATGCGCGGCTCGCCGATGACGTCGACTACCAGCTGCTGCGCAACATTCCGGGCATCGGTCCGATCAATGCGCTGACCATCCTGGCCGAGGCCGGTGATCTGCGCCGCTTCAACCATCATCGCCAGTTCCTGAAGTTTTGCGGCCTCGATCTCGCGACCTGCCAGTCGGGCACGTTCCGCGGCCGCACCAGGCTGTCCAAATACGGCAACGCGCGCCTGCGCCGCACCTTCTGGATGGCTGCCCAGGTCGCCGCGCGTCAGCGCGACAACAGCTTCCGCGACAAGCTCGGACGATACATTGCCGGGCACGCGGACGATGCCGACCGTCGCCGCAAGGCGATGACGGCGCTCACCGCCAAGATGGCGCGCGTGGCTCACGCCGTCATCAAGACGGGAACAGAGTACCGGCCGTTCCTCGAACGGTCGGATGCCAGGTGGAAGGACCCCTCTCTGCAAGTGCCGTGAGGGCGCTCCTCGAGCGACCCTGTAGATAATGTTCGGGCCTTCCACCTGGGTGCGTATCTCGTTTTAAGGATGGTGAGGACCACGGTCGCCCCGGCGCCGCTGGATCCTGCGTTTGCTATGGCAGGGAGCGATCCCGTTGACGGTGGGAGCCATCTGGCTCAGATTGCATGCCGCGCCGATGGTTGTCGGCGCATGGATATCTGCTGGCCAAAACCCGCCGCTGCTTCCCGACATAGGACGTTGTCGCTGACGATCATGCCTGGCCGACCACGCTCGGCAACCAGGTCGACCAGCTCGCGCACGACCCGCTTGCCGGAGATCGAGGTGTCCACCACCGCACGCAGGCATTCGCGCGTGACGTCGTCGACGATGTTGAGCACGCGAAACCGCCGGCCGGTGGCAAGCTGGTCATGAACGAAGTCCAGGCTCCAGCGCTGGTTGGGGAGCGCCAGCACCGGCCCAGGTGCCCGCGCGCCCACGGCGCGCCTTCGTCCCTTCCTGCGCCTCACAGTCAGGCCCTCCTCTCGGTAGAGCCGCTGCGTCTTCTTGCGGTTGATAGTCACGCCGTCGCGCCGCAGCAGGATGTGCAGCCGCCGATAGCCGAACCGGCGACGCTGGCCTGCCAACTCGCGCAGCCGTGCCCGCAGATCCTCGTCGCCCCCGCGACATGAGCGGTAGCGCATGCTCGTCCGGTCGGCCCCGATCACGGCGCAGGCGCGCCGCTCGCTCATCCCGAACCCAGCCTGCAACCGCGCGACCGCCTCCCGTTTGGCGGCCGCGCTCACCACTTTTTTGCCAGCAGGTCTTTCAACCCCGCATTGTCCAGCATGGCGTCGGCCAGCAGCCGCTTGAGCCTGCCATTCTCGTCTTCCAGTGCCCGCAGCCGCTTCGCCTCGGACACCTCCAGGCCCCCATACTTGGCCTTCCAGGCGTAGTAGGTCGCGCTCGACATGCCGTGCTTGCGGCACAGCTCCGTCACCACCGCGCCCGCCTCGGCCTCCTTCAGGATGCCGATGATCTGCTCTTCCGAAAACTGCTTCCGCTTCATTCTGGCCGTCCCTTCGATGGGCCGGTCTCTAGGTCCAGGTGGATGAAGAAACGGGGGTCACGTCAGTTAAACTTTGCAGACTCGTTATGCTGCCAATGAATAAGTCCTAGAGGAAGCCGTCCCTCTTGTTCCTCGCCAATCCGTGTAGCGATGACCTCACGGAGGCACCTAGCCTCGATGTCCTGATCAGACAGAAGGATTTGACGAGCACGTGCCACAGTCTTGGAGTGCATATTTAGGTCGATGAAGATCTCGCGCACGACCGTGAGGATCGGGTTTTCTCCATCGGCCGCCTGCCCCTGAGCGAGCACAAACCCAGCCCGCGGATCAAGGACGAGGAACATCACTGACAGCCGGCTGTCGAAGGTTTTGCTGGAGAGGTGACCTTCCTTAACAAGGGTTTTCATCGCTGCCAGGCGATGCTGCCCGTCGATCGTCGCAGCGAATATCCTTTTCGGATCCCAGCGAAGTGCGCCAGTGGGGCCACTGGCGTGCGTGATGAGCTCCACACTACCAACATTCTTGGTGAGCCAGGTCGGGGCCTTCGCCCAGTCGAGGGCAGTGGGCGCGGCCGCAGCCTCGCCATAGTCCGATGCAAGCATTCCCTCCTCGTTTAAGGGGAGAAGAGCAACGGTAAGAGTGCTAAAGAATTTCAGCTTGTTCGGCCGCTTCAGGTAGCCCTTTACAAGGTCCTCCCTTACCCGCTCCCAGTCGATTTCACGCTGAAAGAGCTCCTCTAGGCGCCAGTTTGCCCTTAGGTCAGAAGGGAGGTTCTCGACCAAGTCGAGCTGGTCGACCACGCTCTTCAGAGGTACCATAGCCTGAAAGAATGGGATTTCGCTGCCGGACAGGTTCATTGTGCCCGCAAGGATGGGCCATGCCTCAGTATAGTGCGGGCTTTCAGATCCCGGAACGTCAAATCCATCCATCTATATCGTCCTTCTTAGCCAATTCGCGAAACGTAGCCGGGTCGGAGTAGGCGGGTTACAATTTCTTCAGTTAATGTCAGGACGTCCTGAGATCGTAACGCCTGAAGGTCCGGCATTAGCCGGTAAGCAATGACACAACGATCTATGGCGAGACCTGTAGATCGAAGCCTGACTGCAAGATCAGAAGATGGAGATAGATGCTGCCTGATGCGTGACTGAACCGTCACTGTCTGACCGACGTAAAGTGGCGCTCTGAGCGGCATACAACGAGCAACTACTGTCGCAATTTCCTCGCGGAAGGTCGGGTCTTCCGCGCGTTCTCGCAGGATCTCCTTCTTGTGCGAGGAGAGCTCGGAGTAATTATCGAGACTGATCTGATGCAAAGAGCCAGCACGAGCGAACTGGACGGGAGAAGCGCGCTGCTCGATAAAACCGTTTAACGCCTCCACGAACTCCGTGGCGTTGCTCGTTGGCACGACGGGGGTCGGCGCGAAGAACGCATATACGCCAGGTGCGTTAGGCAAGCGCTCACAAGCGGCCCATGCACCACCCGGAACATCGGCAAAGTCGATTCTTTTGAAGTCGCTCATCCCTGTTCCGCGCAGTCCTTTTTTGTCGCTGAAGGTTCCATCGCCACGCTGCGCGCGGCGACGCCGTCCTCGACCTACAGCTTGTGTCGTCCGGGGTATGGGGCCGCAAGACATCTTCAGCGAGGCGACCGTCATCGGTCCGCCCCGCTTATGGTTTCCTGAACCGCGGCAGGAAGGTGTCTATAAAGGGTGGCAACGGAGACGCCGATCGTGAGAGCAACTTCGCGAGCGGGTGTGCCAGACGCGAGCAGCTTGCGGGCTGCATCGATCCGGCGCGGGGTCATAACCGTCTTGCGCCCCCCTACCCTGCCGCCCCGCTTCGCGATGATCAGGGCAGCGGTCGTGCGCTCACGGATCAAGTCGCGTTCCATCTCCGCCATAGCGGCCATGATGTGGAACACGAGCTTTCCAGCCGTCCCGGCCGTATCGATGCCATCAGTTAGGGAGCGAAGGCCGATCTTTCGCTCCGACAGCTCGGCGGCCAGATCGACCAGGCCCTTCATGGTTCGGCCGAGCCGATCGAGCTTCCAAACCACTAAGATGTCACCTGCGCGGGCGTGAGAGAGCGCATCGGCCAGACCAGCGCGGTCGGCCTTCGCGCCACTAGCCTTGTCAGAGAATACTTTCTCGCATCCGGCATCGGTGAGCGCTGCGAGTTGAGGTGCGAGATCCTGCTCCGGGGTCGACACCCGGGCGTAGCCGATCAGCATGGATCATTCTCAAAACTCATCATCGACATCTAGCACGGCGCTTCCGTTTCGCGAAAGTGTTTTGAGAGAGGCTGATCGACTGCTACACGTTCTCACATGAAGGCGCTTCAAAAAGGATCGTTTGCGAGACGGGGTCGTGCGATCGCTGCCACTCCTAACGCGGGTCCGCGAAAGCACGAAAACGGGCGCCAGCTTGGCGTCCTGCCTGCCTTTCCCGAGAGAGCGAGCGCCACGTTTCGTGCTTTCACGGACCACCGCCGCCCCTCCTTCGTGCTTTCGCGGACCTCAGCCATTGGGCTGCCTCCGGAGGTCGCTGCATGACCGGGCGTGATGCAGGGCAAGGCGACCTGTTCGTCCTCGACAGCCCGTTGCTGACGGAAGTTCGCGGCGAGCAGTCGTTGATGGCCTACCCGTTCTTCGCGCTGACTAAGACAGCGTGGAAGCGATCGCTGATCTACAAGACGGAGTCAGTGTCGATCGAGATCGGGCCCGGTCCCCGCGGCGTGGCGACCATCTACGACAAGGAAGTGCTGCTCTATATCGCCAGCCTTCTGGTGGCGAAGCTCGATGCCGGGGAGACCGTCGCCCAGGACTTTTACTTCACCGCCCACGATCTGTTCCGCGTTACCGGCGTCAATGGCTCGGCGCGGTCCTATTCGCGGCTGTCGGATGCCTTGGAAAGACTGCAGGGTACGCAGATCAAGACCAACATCGAGGCCGGTGGCGAGGGACAGGCAGGCTTTTTCTCCTGGCTGTCGGAAGCCCAGCTTCATTACCAGAAGAATGCTCGGGGCGAAAAGCGCCTCAAGGGCGTCAAGGTCCGACTGTGCGATTGGCTCTATCGCGCGATCCTGCGCGACCGGCGCGTTCTGGAATATTCTCCGTCCTACTTCCAGCTCGGACCGGTCGAGCGCAGACTTTACGAAGTTGCTCGATCAACGTGTACGGCCGGGGCAGTTCAAGTGGGGCTGGACGACCTGCGTCTTCAGCTCGGCTATCAGAATTCGCTGAAGCACTTCCGACACGTGATGAAGGGCATTTCGGAAGAGAACGCCATCCCGGACTATCACATCGTCATGGGTGATGGTCTTGCTGCCGAAATGTCGACGACCAAACGGCGAACGACCACGGCCACAACTGTGACGATTACCCCCAAGCCGTCGCTGTCGGCTGCCTAACAGGGCGTTCCGGGGACCGGTGAGAGGATGGTCGAAAACGTACGCTCTCATGACTGCCATCCGAGATACTGCCCGAGTTTACCCCTTCGCTGGCCGCAAGACCAGCGTTCGCATTGACCTTGGCGGGTGT